>NZ_JBEWLY010000017.1:0-131591 GCF_040534015.1 Novosphingobium kalidii | reverse complement strand
CTGAGCCTTCGGCTCAAGAAGCCGCGGCGCAACGTCAGTGCTGCCAATCGTGAAAGGCAGCCTGCAGCGGCGAACGAGATGTGGTCGATGGATTTCGTCTCGGACGCGCTGTTCGACGGCCGGCGTCTTCGGGCGCTGACCGTCGTTGACGCCTTTACGCGAGAGGCGCTGGCGATCGAAGTCGATCAGCGCATCAAGGGCGAGCAGGTTGTTGCTGTGATGATGCGGATATCATCGGTCCGCGGCGCACCTAAGACCATACGGGTGGACAATGGTCCGGAGTTTATTTCGAAGGCGCTGGACCGGTGGGCCTACGAGCATGGCGTAGGGCTGGACTTCAGCCGGCCAGGCAAGCCAACGGACAATGCGTTTATCGAGTCGTTCAATGGTCGCTTGCGCGACGAGTGCTTGAACGCCACTGGTTCTTGTCGCTCGCCGACGCCCGGACCAAAATTGAGGCTTGGCGGAGAGACTACAATGAGAGCCGTCCTCACACATCGCTTGGCTGGCTGACGCCGGTCGAATATGCTGCTGCTACGGCCGCCCGAGCGGCCGAATGAACGCCGGATACTCAAGCTTAGGCTGGATGAGAAACCGGGGGACCCTCATTGGTTTAACTCTGTGAATGGTATGCCCTTCGGTCGCTGGACGTGCAGGGCCGTCAGCTGCGGGACTCTCTCAACTTCGTAGCCCCGCCGCTCAAGCCATCGGCCGGTGCGAGTGATACTGTCGCCAACACAACGATTAAACTCAATAAGATAGCGATTTCGAACTTTCAATTTCAGCTTCATAAGTCACCTGCTCTACCAACTGAGTTATGCCCGGCCTGATGGTAGCCTACCCGATGATGCGCTGAGCCGTTAGCCTTTCCGCGCGTCCTTGTGATAACGGCGCGGTCGGGTTATCCTTGAGCAACGTGTGTCCAATTTACGGCTTTGGTAAAGGCATAGGTGTCAACCCAGACCTGGCTTCCAGGAAGATCCTCGAAAATCGCCGCCCCGGGCCTATGAACGGCGGGCAGCTATCAGCTAGTGCTGTTTAAACGAGGAATGACCGTTTTTAGGCGATACCGCGCCCCCAGCAGATATTTCTAGCGGCTTTGCTTAGCCTCGGGCCGTCATTGACATTGCGAATTTACGCATCATATGAAGTTACATGAAAAGAGACAGCCGATTGTCGGGCGTGCTCCATGTGCTGCTGCACATGGCTGAACAGTCCGGTCCCCAGACATCCGAAACACTCGCCCGTGCGATGGATACCAACCCGGTCGTGATCCGCCGGGTTATGGCTGGGCTTCGCGAGCAGGGCTTCGTGCATTCCGTAAAAGGGCATGGCGGCGGTTGGACGATCGCTTGCGATCTTGGAGCCGTCACGCTGCGCGACATTTACGACGCACTGGGGCGACCGGAGATACTGGCCATGGGCAATCGCACCGATGCGCCCGGCTGTCTGGTCGAACAGGCCGTCAATGCGGCGCTGGGGCAGGCCTTCGACGACGCCGAGATCTTGCTGCTGCGCCGGTTCGGCGAAATCACCCTGGCGCAATTGAGTGCCGATTTTCACGCGCGCCTGACTGAGCGCGGCGGCGTGATCACGCCGGAGACCTCGCATGCAGCATGATGTCATTATCATTGGTGGCGGTTTCGCGGGCCTTGCGGCCGCGACCTATCTGGCGCGGGCGCGCCGCAGTGTTCGGGTCCTCGATACCGGTAAGCCGCGTAATCGGTTTGCGGAGGCCTCGCATGGTTTTCTGGGGCAGGACGGCAGCAACCCCGCTGAGATTCTCGCGACATCGCGCGCGCAGCTTCAGGCCTATGACAGCGTGGAGTTGACGGATGCATGGGCGAGCGAGGCGCGAGCCATTGAGGATGGCTTTGCAGTATCTCTTGCCCACGGTGAGGAAATCACCGCTCGTAAGCTGATCCTTGCCTTCGGCCTGCACGACGAATTGCCCGATCTGCCGGGTTTGCAGGAGCGGTGGGGGAAGACCGTCCTGCACTGTCCCTATTGTCACGGCTTCGAGTTCAGCGATCGGCAGTTGGGGGTACTCTACCGCACGCCGATGTCGGTTCATCAGGCGAAACTGATCACCGAATGGGGGCCGACGACGCTCTATCTGAACGGAGCGGAACTGTCCGGGGACGATGCCGCTCAACTTCATGCGCGCGGCGTCCGGATCGCGCCGGCTCCCGTTCTGGGATTAGCAGGAGAAGGAACGGACCTGTCTGCGATTGAACTCGCCGATGGCCGGAGCAGCGCTGTCTCTGCGCTCTACATCGCGCCGCGCTCGTGCCTGAACAGCCCAGTTGCAGAGCAACTCGGAGCCCGGATCGACGAAGGCCCGATCGGGCCGATCATCCACACCGATGGCGACAAGCTGACAACGGTTCCAGGCCTTTATGCAGCCGGCGATATCGCCCGCGCGCCGCATAGCGTCAGTTGGGCCGTCGCGGACGGCGTCACGGCCGGTACATCCGCGCATCGCGCGCTTGTCTTCGGTTGAACGATGGACATGCTGCGTCCCTTTACCGATGCGGCTACTGTTGCGCGCTACGCCGAAGATACACCGCGCAAGGTGCCGGGTTATGCAGACCTCCATCGCATGGCCATGCTCCTACTGGCGGAGCGCGCGCCGCCGCATTCTGATATCCTCGTCTATGGTGCCGGGGGTGGTCTGGAACTCAAGGCGTTCGGCGAAGCGCAGCCTGGCTGGCGGTTAGTCGGTGTCGATCCCTCGGCGGAAATGCTCGATCTGGCGCGGGAAACCCTCGGGCCTCTCCAGAGGCGCGTCGACCTTCGGCAAGGCTATATCGACGCGGCGCCACAGGGCCCGTTCGAGGGAGCGGCCTGTCTGCTGACGCTGCATTTCCTCCAGCGGGACGAGCGGCTAGCAGTATTGCGCGACATCCGCCGCCGGATGAAACCCGGCGCACGGCTGCTCATTGCCCATCACTGCTATCCGGAAGGAAGCGCGCCCCAGGCGTGGCTCGCCCGTTCGGCCCTATTTGCGGATCGGGGTGTGCAAGATGTCGCCGGGGCATCCCGTTCCGCGCAAATGATGAGCAAGCAGTTGCCGATCCTGTCAGCGGTCGAGGAGGAGGCATTGCTGGAACAGGCGGGATTCAGCGAGATCGCTCTTTTCTATGCCGCCTTCAGTTTTCGGGGATGGGTTGCGACCGCGTGATGCAAAGGGAACTTGAACTCACGGCACATATAACGACTCTGATCTCGGACGCCCTTGAAAAGGAGGTGGCAAAATGCGACCTCATAGGTTGGAGGTGACCTATGGCCCAGTCCATCAAACTTGCTGACGACATCATGAAGATCGTCCGCCGCGAGTCCGAGTTACAGAGCCGCTCAATTGCTGGCCAGATCGCGCATTGGGTGCGCATAGGCCGCGCCATCGAAAAATCGGGCAATTTCGATCATGCCCGCATCACCGCCGCTCTCGTTGGCGACATCAAGACAACCGACCTCACTGATGAGGAAAAGGGTGTCTGGCTCGACAGCTTTGTCGAGAAGATGGGGCAGGCGGGATCAGACGAAGACGCTTTCTTTGCCCGGCGGCGGCAGCTTGGCCTGGGCGTTGGCCTCGATGCAGCCGGCAATCTCGTGCGTGAGAAGGCCACGCGCAAGGCATGACGCCGACGATGATCGTGCTTGCCGGGCCCAACGGCGCCGGTAAGTCGACCCTCTACCAGACCCGCATAGCACCAAGCTTCGCAGGACCATTCATCAACGCCGACATCATTCAGCGCGACGAACTGCGCGATCCCTCTCCAGCCGCGTCTTACGAAGCGGCCAGGATCGCGTCTTCGCGCCGGGCTGACCATCTTTCTCGAGGTCGGGATTTCGTGACCGAAACGGTCTTCTCGCATCCCTCCAAGCTTGAACTGATCGACGAAGCACGAACCAAAGGCTTTACCGTCATCGTGATGCATGTCGGCGTCGATACGCCCGACCTTTCTGTCGCGCGTGTCGGTACGCGCGTCGAGGAAGGCGGGCATATTGTCCCCGAGGACAAGATCCGTGCCCGCTATGCGCGTGGCGCACCATTCATCCGCGCCGCAGTCCTTAAAGCAGATCGCAGCATGGTCTTCGACAATTCGCGCCTCAATCAGCCGCCGAGCCATTGCCTGACATTCGCGAACGGGCGGCTGGCCTTTGCGTTGCCGCGCCTGCCCGACTGGATCAGAACGGTTTATGAAGCAGACTTGGAGATCTGAGGCGAAGTGCGAAGGATGGCGGCAGACTGTCCGGTTTCAGCCAGGTAATCTGAGCCTACTCTTCATTGAGTTTCGTTTGCACAGCCGATCGCCCACCCTGCGGCGCGTGAATATTGGAGCTTGCGGATCGACGATCCCTTCTATCCGCTCAGCGCGATGCTGTTCCCCGACGAGGAAGGCATGACCGCGCAATTGATGCTGCAGGTCTGACCATGGGCGAGGGAGCCGAGCGCGTTCTGACAATCCGGGAAGCGGCGCCACTGCTCAAGGTGCACCCCAATACCATCCGCAATCTGCTGGCCGAGGGGCGCATTCCGGCGGCCCGGGTCGGGCGCCAGTGGCGCTTTCTGGAAGGCGAACTTGTCGCCTGGATTCGCTCGGGCTATTCTGCGCCTGCACGAATGCAGTCGAGTGCCCCAACAAAGGAGGCATTATGGCACTCTGGAAACGTGCAGGAAAATACTACGTCAAGCTCACAGCACCTGACGGAACGCTCATTAGACGCTCTACTGGAACGACCGACAGGCAAAAGGCGCTCGAATTTCACGACAAGCTGAAGGCCGAGCTGTGGGACCTTGCCAGGCTGAAGCAGAAGCCGAAACGGACCTGTGACGAGGCGGCTTTGCGGTGGCTGAAGGAGAAGGCACACAAGAAGTCCTACCGGATGATGTGAGCTGGATCCGGTGGTTCACCAAGTATCTGCGTGGCAAGACATTGGATCAGGTGAGCAGGGACATGATCGACCGGCTCATATCGCGCCATTTCGCTCGCAAGAGCGATCGCACCAAGGATCTCTATGTGGCGCTCATCCGCGCGATCTTCCGGAAGGCGATGCGGGAATGGATTGCGCATGTGCCAGCGTTCAAGACCTATGCGCGCAGTGGCCGGGTCAGGGTGCGGTTTCTCACCCATGATCAGGCCGCCGAGCTCATGGGGCGGCTTCCTGAACACCAGCGCGAGGTGGTGCTGTTCTCTTTGTCGACCGGCCTGCGTCAGGGCAACATACTCCATCTGCGATGGGATCAGGTCGATATGACCCGGCGCATCGTCACGATCGGATATGGCGAGACCAAGAACGGGGAAGCGCTCGGCGTTCCCCTGAACGAGGGTGCCCTTGGCGTGTTACGGCGGCAGAAGGGCAAGCATCCGGTTCATGTGTTCACATTTCGGGGCAAGCGCCTTGCCAATGCGAATACGCGGACCTGGCGTGCAGCTTTGAAGGCCTGCGGGATCGAGAATTTCCGTTGGCATGATCTGCGGCACACCTGGGCGACCTGGCTCCGGCAGAATGATGTGCCCACCTGGGTGCTTCAGGAGCTTGGGGGGATGGAAATCGGAATCGATGGTGCGGCGTTATGCGCACATGTCGGTGAAGCATCTCCAGCCCTATGCCGACCAGCTGATTTTACCGGGCACAGACGGCTGATTAATCCGGTAACAGACACGAAAAAGTCTAACTGCCCGGAAAAGCTGAAGGTGTCAGGTCACAAAAATGGTCACAGTGAGAGCCGTCCGCGGATCAAGCTTGTCACCGTCCACGACGTAAACTCTTGGTTATGAAGAAGAAAAGTGGTGGACGCACTTGGGCTCGAACCAAGGACCCGCTGATTAAGAGTCAGCTGCTCTACCAACTGAGCTATGCGTCCACACTGCCGTTCCGTTCCGACTTTTCAGCCGTCCCGATTCGGCGGGGAGCGGCCCGTATAGCGACTGTCGGAACGATGGGAAGGGGTTTTTTCGCCTTTCGTAAATTTCTCAGCTGAGGCCGCGTGGTCGGCGCTGCCAGCGGTTGACGGCGAGGATCGTGCCAACGCAGATCATGTTGGTCATCATCGAGGAACCGCCGTGGCTCATGAAGGGCAGCGGGATGCCGACGACGGGGGCAAGGCCCATAACCATCATCAGGTTAATCGCGACATAGAAGAAGATCGTAGCCGTCATGCCGGCGGCGAGGAGGCTCGCGAAGCGGTCTGTGGACGTACGCGCCACCTTCATGCCCCAGCGCAGCAGAATGGCGAAGACGAGCAGCACGAACAAGCCGCCCATCATCCCCCATTCCTCTGCCATCGTTGCAAAGACGAAGTCGGTATGCGCTTCCGGCAAGTAGTTGAGGTGGCTTTGCGAACCGTTGCCGAACCCTTTGCCGAACAGGCCTCCGGATCCAATCGCGATCTTGGATTGGGTGATGTGATAGCCCGTTCCCAGCGGATCGCTTTCGGGATCAAGGAAGGTCAGCACGCGATTGCGCTGGTAGTCGTGGAGGAACGTGAAGAAGGCGATCGGCGCTCCGATCACGCCAGCAATACCCGCACCGACGAACCACGACAGCGGCAGTCCAGCCAGGAACATCATCACCGCTCCGCCAAAGCATATGGCGAGCGTCGTTCCCAAGTCCGGCTGCAGGAGCACCAATCCGGCGGGCATGGCGATAAGGCCGCCTGCGCCGACAAGTCCGCGCCAGCTGGCTGTGACCGACGCCGGCAATGTTTCGTAGAATCGCGCCAGAACCAGAACGATGCAGGGCTTCATGAGCTCGGACGGCTGCAGTGTCATGAAGCCGAGGTTCAGCCATCGCTGGCTTCCGCCGCCGACGGCACCAAGCAACTCGACAAGTACGAGCAGCATGAGAATAGCGGCGTAGGCGGGGTAGGCGAGAAGCTTGAACAGCTCACGTGGAAGCCTTGAAATCACGATCGCCACGACAAGGAAGAAGCCGAAGCGCAGCAAGTGGCTGAGCGCGTACGGCTGCATGTGCCCCCCTGCTGCGGAGTAGAGCACGGCAGCGCCGAGGATCACGAGCCCGAAGAGAGGGAGCAGCACCTGCCAAGGCTGCCGGGCGATGGTATCGGGTACGATCAGGCGGTTCATTCACCGTCCCCCGGCGGGGCAATGTTGATGGCAGGCGCCGGAGCCGCAGTAGCGGGTGGGCTGGAGGGCAGGGCGACCGGCTCTGGGCGAGGTGCCTGTGCGCCGCGCTGGAACGGCTGGTTCGCATCCTGATCGCGGGCCGCCTGGTTCGCCTTCTCCTCCTCGGAAGGGGGCTTTGGCGCGCCTTCACCGAAGGCGGCAGCATAAGAGCGGTACTTGGTGTCCAGTCGCTCCCGTGCGGTGCCGCCCCACTCCTTCTCGTAGCCGTGAAGCACTTCAACGGCCTTGTTGGGGTCGAACAGGTACGTCATCACGTCCCGCGCGATCGGATAGGCAGAGCCAGATCCTCCGCCATGCTCCACGACGACGGCGCAAGCGTAGCGTGGCTTGTCGAACGGCGCGTAGCAGATGAAGTGGCCGTGATCGCGGTATTTCCACGGTCCTGTCTTGCCGCTGGAGATGTGCAGACCGACGACCTGGGCGGTGCCGGTCTTGCCCGCGAGCTTCACGTCTTCGAGCGGCAAGGCGGCGCGACCGGCGGTGCCCGGTCCGTTGACCACGTCGGACATCGCCTGGTGCACATAGTCGAGGTGCTCTTGCGGGATCCCCAACCAATCAGCCTTCTGGGGCTCACCGTCATAAATTAGGCGCGGCATCAGATTGCGGCCAGAGGCTATGCGGGCGGCCATGACGGCCTGCTGCAGCGGATTGACGAGGAAGTAGCCCTGGCCAATCGTGGCGTTCACCGTGTCGTAGTCAGCCCAGTCCTTGCCGTACTTGCGCTTCTTCCAGGCAGGATCGGGCACTGTGCCGTAGGACTGGCCCACGACGGGGAGATCGAACTCCTGACCCAGCCCCAGCTTGCGGGCCATCGCCGCGATGGGGTCCATCCCGATACGCTGGGCAAAGTGATAGAAGTAGACGTCGCAGCTCTGGTAAATGCCCTTGGCCATGTTGACCTGGCCGTGGCCGCGCCGGTTCCAGCAGTGGAACACGCGGTTACCCACGCGCAGGCCACCTCCGCAAAAAACGCTTTCTTCAGGGTCCAGCCCTGCTTCCATGAATGCGAGCGCGACCATCGGCTTGACCGTAGACCCCGGCGGGTAAAGCCCGCGCAGCACTTTGTTGCGCAACGGCACGTGGTCGTCGTCCGCCAGCATCTTCCACTCGATGCGGCCGATACCATCCGAGAAGCTGTTCGGATCGTAACTCGGCATGGATGCCATCGCCAGCAGGTCGCCATTCTGGCAATCCATGACGACCACCGCACCGGACTCGAGACCTATGCGGCGCGCGGCATAGTCCTGCAGCGGGCCATCGATGGCGAGCTTGATCGGCTTCCCCGGCACGTCCTCACGCGTTTCGAGATCGCGCACGATGCGACCGCTGGCGGTGACCTCCACGCGGCGGGCACCCGGGTAGCCGCGCAGGCGGTTTTCGAAGATCTTCTCCAGCCCGTCCTTACCGATCTTGTAGCCGGGCGTAACCAGAAGCGGGTTGCGGTCCTTCTCGTACTCCTCGGCTGAAGCTGCTCCCACGTAGCCGATCAAGTGCCCCACTGACGGCCCGCTGGGATAGAAGCGGGAGAACCCGCGCTGCGTGACGACGCCGGGAAGGTCGGGAAGCCGGACGCTGACGGCGGCGAAGCTCTCCCAGTCCAGCCCGGAGGCGACTTCGACCGGGGCGAAACCGTGCGACTTGTCGAGCTTGTCCTGAAGATCCTGCAGATCGACGGGCGTCAGTCGCAGCAGCTTGGCCAGTTCGCCGATCGTCTGCGCTTCGTTGGTCATCCGCTCGGGGATCACGTCAACGCGAAAGTCGGCCCGGTTGGACGCGATGGGCGCATCCTGGCGATCCAGGATCCAGCCGCGGCGGGGTGGGATCAGCGAGAGGTTTACCCGGTTGCTCTCGGATTCCAGCTTGTACTTCTCGTTCTGCGCAATCGCCAGATAACCCATACGGCTCGCCAGCAGAACGCCAATCCCTCCCTGGACGGCCGCCACGACGATGCTGCGCCGGTCAAAGCTGTTGCGCAGCGTCGCCATGCTGACATGGCGCGGACGTTTGAACTTCATCAAATTTCCCGAAACGGCGTCAGGCGGAGCCGATCTGCCAACGCCACGAAGCGGCCAACGAGAGGGTAAGCAAGCACGGAAATCACGATCTGGGGCCAGGTTACACTAAGGGAGGTTTGGGCGCCGCTCAAATTGGCGAGCAGCACTCCTACGGCAATATAGGAAACGATCAGGACGATCGCCACCAGCCACTCTATCAGAAAGTTGCGCCAGGGCAGGCGGGCCTCCACTAGATCGAGGACGATCGCCGCTGCGGAGAAAAGAAGCACAGCCGAACCGAATGGCTGCCCCGAATAGAGATCGTCGAACATGCCGAGCGGCAGTCCTGCCCAGACCGGCAGCAGGCCGGGCCGGAGCTGCCGCCAAGAGATGAACATCAGGAAACCAAAAGGCGGCATGAACGGCACGGCGGCGATCAGCGCAAGACCCGGCAGAACGGACGCGAGCATGACCGTGATCCACGGTGTACCGTTCGCCACTAGGCGGGAGGGCGCACGGTTGATCCGCGGCCGTGGAATACCGTCGCGCGTGAACTGCGGCCAGAAGCTCACGGAGTTTCCAGAACGCTGACAGGCGGCGGCGGCGCGGGCGTGAATGTCTCGTTGACGATCACGTAGTCTGCGTCGGCAGGGTTGGCGAGCACATAGGCCACTGCGCCGTCACGCGTCGTCTTGTGCACGACTGCAAGCGGCGTGTTCGGGCGGTACAACCCGCCGGATCCCGAGGTCACGAAGACGTCGCCCTTGCGCAGCGGGTTGCGGCCGAGATTGATGAGGCGGATACGGATCGTGCCGTCGCCTGCGCCCTGGGCGAAAGCCGGGATGCCGTCGGTGGCTCGGCGGACGGGGACGAGGCTTTCGGTATCCGTTACCAGAAGCACCCGCGCGCTGGTCTGTCCCACTTCCAGGACGCGTCCGAGAAGCCCCAGGGCCGAGCGCACCGGCATGCCTTTATCCACGCCTTCGTCGCGGCCGGCGGCCAGCGTGGCAAAACGCCGCGTGCTGACCGCTGTAGAACTCGTGAGGCTGGTAACTGCGACAGGCTTCGGATCAGCTTGCGCCAGCCCGAGCAGCGCTTTGAGGCGACGGTTCTCCAGCTCGATCGCGCGCGCCTCGGCGAGACGGACTTTCGCCACTGCCAGCTCGCGCTCAAGCTTGGCGTGTTCGCTTCCCGCCTTGAGGTAACCTGTTATCGAGGCGAAGAAGTCCTGCGTCCCCGAACGACCCGACGCGGCTGCGCGCCCCGCAGGCTCCACCACGTCACTCGCGGCGGTTCGCAAGCCGGAAAAGAGGCTCGGCTGGACGAAGGATGCTATGAGCAGCACGATACCCAGCAGGATGCCGGCCACGCCAGCGGAATAGCTGAGAAAAGTGGTGTACTGCGCCCTGCGCGAATAGCCCGAGCGCCGGTTCGGGGGCGGCGCCATGATGCTCTCTCCTTCTCCGGCGCGCGGTCAAGTCGCGCGCTCTGAAGCAATGTGAGACCGCGCGAGCGGCCTTGAAGCAACTTACTCAGGCAGTCATCAGGACGCCACGATAGATCGGGTCTTCCATCGCACGGCCTGTTCCCAGCGCCACGCAGGAAAGCGGGTCTTCGGCGACGCTGACCGGCAGGCCGGTTTCCTCCCGCAAGTACTCGTCCAGGCCCTGGATCAGCGCGCCGCCACCCGTGAGCACAATGCCCTGGTCGACGATGTCGGCGGCGAGCTCTGGCGCGGTGTTCTCAAGCGCGATGCGCACGCCTTCGATGATCGCACCGATCGGCTCGGACAAGGCTTCGGCCACGTTGGCCTGGCTGATGGTGATTTCCTTGGGCACGCCGTTCACGAGGTCGCGGCCCTTGATGTGGATCGTCTCGCCCACGCCGTCCGCCGGCATGACGGCGATGCCGTAGTCCTTTTTGATCCGCTCCGCCGTCGCTTCACCGATCAGCAGGTTATGGTGACGGCGCACGTAAGAGACGATTGCCTCGTCCATCTTGTCACCGCCGACGCGCACCGACGTGGTGTAGGCAAGGCCGCGCAGCGAAAGCACCGCGACTTCGGTCGTGCCGCCACCGATATCGACAACCATCGAACCGACCGGCTCTGTCACCGGCATGTCGGCGCCGATCGCGGCAGCCATCGGCTCGAGAATCAGATAGACCTGGCTGGCGCCGGCGTTGCTGGCGGCATCGCGGATCGCGCGGCGTTCCACCGACGTCGAACCCGAGGGCACGCAGATCACGATCTCGGGATAGCGGAACAGGCTTTTCTTGCCGTGCACCTTGCGGATGAAGTGCTTGATCATCTCTTCGGCGATTTCGATGTCGGCAATCACGCCGTCGCGAAGAGGACGGATTGCCTCGATGTTGTCGGGCGTCTTGCCCATCATCATCTTGGCATCGTCGCCCACGGCCTTGACCTTCTTGACGCCGTGCAGCGTCTCAATGGCGACCACGGAGGGCTCGTTGAGGACGATCCCGCGATCCTGCACATAAACGAGCGTATTAGCCGTGCCGAGATCGATAGCCATGTTCTGCGAACCGAACTTGAAGAATCGCGACATCAACGAGGCCATTGAGATATCCGTAGGTATTCTGCCACTTGTCCGCAGCTTGGGTGCGGAAAAGCAATCAGGCGGTGGTGAGGAAGGCGGTCCCTTAGCTCATGCTACAGGGAAAGGCTAAAATTTTGTGTCGATTTCTGGCACGGTTTTCCCCGGATCCGTCTCGAAACCGCGCCGGTTCATCGCTACAGGGGAAGCCCGAAAGCACGCGGCAGCCCAGCGGCGAGCCGGCGACTTGCGGGAACAGCGTCCATACTCGAGGGGTCGCGCCACAGGAGTCGCATGCCAGAAATCCGCCGTTTGCCAGACGATCTCGTCAACCGCATCGCTGCGGGCGAGGTGGTCGAGCGCCCGGCATCCGCGCTCAAGGAACTGGTGGAAAATGCCATCGATGCTGGCGCGCGGACGATCTTCGTGCGGCTGGCATCGGGCGGGCTCGACCTGATCGAGGTGACCGACGATGGCTGCGGCATGTCGGCGGCCGAGATCTCCCTGGCACTGGAGCGTCACGCCACGTCGAAGCTTCCGGACGAGCGGATCGAGATGGTGGCGACGCTGGGCTTCCGGGGCGAGGCACTGCCCTCGATCGCGAGCGTATCGCGCGTCACCATCGAGAGCCGCACGCGAGCGAGCGACGAGGGCTGGCGGCGGGTGGTGGATCACGGCGGCGCCGTGGGCGATAGCCCGGCTGCCCTGCCGCCGGGAACGCGCATCAGGGTCGAAGACTTGTTCGGCCGCGTGCCTGCGCGCCGTAAGTTCCTGCGTACTGCGCGTGCCGAGTACGCGGCGTGCCTGGACGTCGTGCGGCGCTTGGCCATGGCTCGTCCGGACGTAGGCTTCACTCTGGAACACGACGGGCGCCGCACGATCGCTACACAGCCCGATGAGGCGCTCGCCGCCCGCGTCGCGCGTCTGGTGGCCCGCGAACTGGCCGAGGATGGCGTCGTCATCGATGCGGAGCGCGGCGCCGCGCGGCTGACGGGGGTAGCGGGGCTTCCTACATTCAACCGGGGCGTGGCCGACCACCAGTACCTCTTCGTGAACGGTAGGCCCGTCAAGGATCGGCTGCTGATCGGCGCGGTTCGCGGTGCTTACGCCGACATGCTGGCGCGGGACCGGCATGCCGTGCTGGCGCTCTTTCTAGAGATTCCGCCCGAGGACGTCGACGTCAACGTGCACCCGGCCAAGACCGAAGTGCGTTTCCGCGACCCAGCGTTCGTGCGCGGCTTCCTGGTCGGTGCGCTGCGTCATGCGCTGGAAGGGCAGGGGCAGCGCAGCGCGCAAGCGCCCGCTGCCGGCGCCATGGCGGCCTGGCAAGTCGAGCCGATCCGCACAGCGCCTCCGCAGTCGCCTTCGCTCGAGTCGCTCTTTGCGCGCCAACACGCGGCGCCATCTGCGGGCGTGCGAGAAGCCGGTGCGGCGTGGCGCTCATACGAGGAGGCGGTCATGGCGCCTCCTTCCGCCCGTGCAGAGCCGGTCGAGGCGTCCGACGAACCGACGCCCGAGTACCCGCTAGGCGTCGCTCGCGGGCAAGTCGCAGGCACGTACATCGTAGCCGAGGCGCAGGATGGCCTGGTGATCGTCGACCAGCATGCCGCGCACGAGCGACTGGTGCTGGAGCGCCTCAAGGCGAGCGGCGCTGGAGACGCAATGGCGCGCAGCCAGACGCTGCTGCTGACAGAAGTGATCGAGCTTGAAGAACCCGATTGCGACCGCTTGGAAGAGAAAGCCGAGGAACTCGCGCGGTTCGGTCTCGTGCTGGAGCGGTTCGGTCCGGCTGCCATGCTGGTGCGCGCCGTGCCCTCGGTTCTCGGCAAGACGGACGCGGGGGCGCTGGTGCGCGACATCGCGGATGACCTGGCGCGGCATGGAGACGCTTTGCTGCTGGGCGAAAAACTGGACTTGGTCCTTGCCACGATGGCTTGCCATGGTTCGGTGCGGGCAGGGCGCGCGCTCTCGGTTGCGGAGATGAACGCACTGCTGCGCGAAATGGAGCGCACGCCCCGATCCGGTCAGTGCAACCATGGACGCCCGACCTGGGTTAAGCTAGCCCACCACGACATCGAGAAGTTGTTCGGCCGAAAATGATGCGAAGTGCGACGGTGATGCTACTTGGAGTCGGGCTCCTGAGCGGATGTGGAAATGAGCCAGAGGCGCGGCGCGATCCGGCGGACGACGCGCGTGATGTTGCGGCGGTGGAGCGGCTGAGCCAGCCCCCGTTCCGACCGATCCGGCCAGAGGCGTTTACCAGCGACGATATCGATCGGTACGACCTTGCGCGGGAGGGATGCGTCTTCCGCCCCGGCAATGCGGTCGATGGGCCTCCCGTCTTCATTGCCCAGAAGGACAGAGGTTATCTGAAGATCGAAGGAAGATTGCAGCCGCTCGCACCGAAGGAGGGAAGTTCCGAACTCCCATCCGGTGCTCATGCCACTTACATCGGCACCGAAAACTGGGTCGAACTGGTGGCACAGGCGGGTGACGCAGGCTCAGCAGCGAGCGCGAGCAGGAATGGATGGCCGAGCCGTCTCGTGATCCATGACGCGAATGAGCGCGTGGCGTTCGATGGGCTCGGCCAAGTCAATTGTACCGGATCAACCGCCGAGGGTTAGTCGCGCGAAAAGCGTGTAGCCCCAGGGGTTGTCACCGTAAGCGGTGTCGAGGGCGTCCGGCTTGATATAGCTCGCCAAGGAGCCGCCCAGCGCCAGTTCGAAAGGCTTGAGCGCGAAGCGCCGTGCGTAGCCCGCCTGAAGCTTGGTTACCCGGAAGCTGCGATCGTGCAGCGGATCGTGGTGATCGGGGAAAAGCTCGTCATTGGCGACGTTCTCCACCCGCCCGAAGAGGGTGTTCGCCCTGTCTAGATCCCAGTTCGCCTCCGCCAGCCACGCCGTCAGCGTATTGCCCGGAATGCGGTTTTTCGAACTGACGGCCGCCATGGCGGAAAGCCCGTTCGGACTGGCGTAATGTGCTGACGCGGTGAAGCGATGCTCGTCCTCGCCCGGGTGGGTGGCTTCGGGCTCCTGGATCTGCGCATAGCTGGCCTGGACGGCCAAGGTGGGCTGCGGAGTCCAGGTCGCCCGCACCGACCACGAATCGAGCTTCGGTGTCTCAATATTCCATCGTTCTTCGTCCGGCTCCGCGCCTCGAAACGCGGAGGCTTCGATTTGCCATTGATCGGTCGCCAGCCCCGCCGTCACCACGCCATACGTGATGTGGGTGGAATCGAACCAGTGATGCGTGATCGGCGGCTCCGGGTTGAGGCGTGCCGAACGGCGCATCATGAACGCGGTCGGACCTAGCGCCGGCTCACCCACCGGGCCGCCGTAGAGGAAGGCGCGCGTGCCTGCTCCGATGTCGAAGTCGACGCGAGCGGCCAGTTCCATGAACAAGTCGTGCGGGTGCTGACGGTCGACCAGCGGCTCACCGTTCGCCGTCTCGCCCGTGGCAAAGAGGTTGGGGTAGCCGCGCGCAGACATGGCGGGTTCGAGGCTCGCCATCGACCGCAGCTGCACGCGGCCGAACGCGGTCTCCCGCTCGGCCGTGAGCATGGCCATCGAGGTGACGTAGAACTTGTCGTCGCCGCGAGGACCTGAGTGGTCGGTGAACTGGCTGGAGACATACCCGTGCGCCATGAGCATCCAGTCACCCGTCGTGATGTGGAGACCGTGGATGCCTGCGTCGAAGCCGGGTAGCCGTGCCGTGCCTGAGCCCGGCGCGTAAGCCGCGCCGCTCTCCGGCATGGCTGTCGTGTGCGAGCCGTGGTCCATGCCGGGCATCGCGTGGTGGTTGGAGGTAGGTAGTGCTGCCGCTTCACGCTCGGGAGTGGGGGCCGGCGAAGGGTGATTCATCATGGAGTGGTCGTGCATCTGCGCTTGCGCGGACATCGGCAGAAGAGCCGCGCTCGCCAGCGCGGCCGAAAGGGTCGTTCTGATCATGGGTGTGTCCTGAAGAATTGGTCGGGAAGAACCGTCTGGCGACGATCACCGGGTCTTCAGGCCCGAGGAGGGGGTGTCTCCGGACGCGCTCGGCTATCGTTGAGCGCGAACAACGGGCGGGGTGCGCCGATCAAGATAGTGCGCAGTTCCGCCTCGGGAGCGGCGAGGCGGCCCAGATCAGGCAAGACGCAGCCGATGCAATCCCGGCCCTCCGCATGTACGGGCGCGGAGTGGCCGGTGTGCTCGTGATCAGCGTTCTTGGGAACGGCGGCTTCGTGCGAGGCCGCGTATGCTGCCGCCGAGTCCGCAGGCGGCGCCGCGCAATGCCCGCTCATCGCGAGAGCCGGCGCGGAGAGCGCAAGCAGCAAGAGCATGGCAAGGAGGCGGCGAAACATGGTGCCTCTATAGCGCAATCGTCGGAGTGAGCACCATGCTCGAATGCTCAGACATTGAACTTGAAGTGCATGACGTCGCCGTCATGGACGACGTACTCCTTGCCTTCCTGCCGCAGCTTTCCGGCGTCACGCGCCGCAGCCTCGCCGCCGAGAGCCACGAAGTCATCGAAAGCGATGGTCTCGGCACGAATGAAGCCGCGCTGCATGTCGGAGTGGATTTCGCCCGCAGCCTCAGGAGCCTTGGCGCCCTTGTGAACGGTCCAGGCGCGCGCTTCCTTAGGGCCGACAGTGAAGAAGGTGAGCAGGTCGAGCAATTCGTAGCCAGCCCGGATGATCCGCGCCAGTCCGGTTTCGTGCAGCCCCATTTCCTCCAGGAATGCGAGTCGCTCCTCGGGGTCCATGCCAATCAGTTCGGCCTCGATCGCTGCCGAGACGATGACAGCGCTGGCGCCTTCCGCGGCGGCCTTTTCAAAGACCCGGGCGGAGAAGGCGTTACCCTCCGCAGCGGCCTCTTCCTCGACGTTGCAAACGTAGAGCACGGGCTTGGCGGTGAGGAGCTGCGCCTGGCGGAAGACGCGCTCTTCCTCTTCGTCCTTGGGCTCGGTCAGGCGCGCCGGCTTGCCGTCGCGCAAGAGGTCGAGCGCCTGACCCAGCACGCTGGCGGTGATCTTCATTTCCTTGTCGCCCTGCGCGGCCTTCTTCTGCGCGGCTGGGACACGCTTCTCCAGGCTTTCGAGGTCGGAGAGCAACAGCTCGGTTTCGACGGTCTCTGCATCGGCGATCGGATCGACGCGATTGTCGACGTGCTGGATGTCGTCGTTCTCGAAGCAGCGCAGCACGTGGATCACGGCATCCACTTCGCGGATGTTGCCCAGGAACTGGTTGCCCAGACCTTCGCCCTTCGAAGCGCCGCGCACGAGGCCTGCGATATCGACGAAGGAGAGTTGCGTCGGGATGGTCTTCGCCGACTTGGCGATGGTGGCCAGCTTCTCCAGCCGCGGGTCGGGCACCCCCACCTGGCCGACGTTGGGTTCGATCGTGCAGAACGGATAGTTCGCCGCCTGCGCCGCCTGCGTTTCAGTCAGCGCATTGAACAGGGTCGATTTGCCGACATTCGGCAGCCCGACGATCCCGCAACGAAAACCCATGTCACTCTCCGGAAAATGCAATCGCGGGCCCATAGCGGGAGCAGCGGCGCTTGGCCAGTTCGCGTGAGGCCGCTTCGGGCTTCACCGAAATTTCAGAGCTGGTTGTCTACGCAAAGTCTGATGAGAACCTCGCGCGCAATACCCATGCTGGCGCTTGTGCTGTCGCTGGCAGCTTGCGGTGATACACCCGCCGAGACCTTGGCGAACGCACGTGCCGCCTACGAGCGTTCAGACTACGGGGCTGCACGCGTTGCCGTCGTCGCCGCGCTGCGGAAGGAGCCGAATGACGTCGAAATGCTGACGTTGCTGGCTCAATCGCAACTGCGCCTCGGTGATGCCGAGGGCGCCGAGCAGACGCTTTCCCGCTTGATTGGCCGCATCGCGCCTGACGAGCATGCGCGCCTCACCGGCGACCTGCGCCTTCTGCAGGGTCGCGCCCAGGACGCCCTCGCAGGGCTGAACCCGGAGGACGAATCCCCAACAGCGTGGCGAATTCGCGCGGCGGCTTTCGTCGCGCTGGGTAAAGCCTCTGACGCGCAGGACGCCTACGGGCGTGGCATGGCAGCCGGCCCGGACGTGCAGCTTGCCGCCGCTTACGCCCGCTATTTGCTGGAGAGTGGCGCGGTTGAAGTTGCTGCGAGGGTGCATCGCACCTTGGAAAGCTTTGCGCCTGAAGCCTTCGAGGCGCTGATGCTGCAAGGCGACCTTGCAGTGGCCCGTGGTCAATCGAAAAGCGCCGTTGCCGCGTACCGCCGCGCCGCGCAGCTATACCCGCAGCGGCACGAGCCTTTGCTGGCATTGGCGCGAGAGCTTCCGGAGAGCAGCAGCCACGAGGCCATGGAGCTGCTCGAGAAAGCTCAAGCGCTTACGGGCGGCTCGGCCGAGATCTTCGAAGCGCAAGTGGCTCTGCATGCCACGCGGAGAGAGTGGGGCGCAGTGCGCGCAGCTCTTCAGGGGCAGGCGAGCGGCCTCGACCCGACGTCCGCGCTTGCACTGACTTATGGAGAGGCGCTGCTCCACCTCGGTCAGCCGGAGCAGGCACGAACCCTCTTCACCCGTGCACGCCTGCTGCGACCACGTGATCCCTACACGCGTTTCATGCTGGGCCGGGCACAACTGGCGACAGGAGATGCCGAGGACGCTTGGGCAACACTCTCGCCATTGGCAGACAGCGCTCTTGCTCCAGCAGAATTGATAGAAGCTGCGGTGGCCGCTGCTCGCGCCGTCGGTCACCCTGATGAAAAGGCACTGCGCGCGCGCCTGAGGCCAGTCCGACTGAAGCAGCGGATGGCGATCGTGGACAAGGCGCAAGCGGCGCTCGACCGTCAGGACTGGGGCGCGGCGCGCGCGGCGCTTCTACTCATCCCCGCTGGCAGCGACGATCCGGAAGTGTTGATGCGCCTTGCGCTGGCGTCGAGCCGGCTGGGGCGACACCACGAGGCCATCACTTATGCCGATCAAGCTCTGGTCCGCAGACCCGATGCGCCGGAGTGCCTGCACACCGCCGGGATGGCGCGGTTTGAGGCGGGAGATGTACAAAAGGCGCAGGCGTTGCTGCGGCGGGCCGCCGACGCCGACCCTCGCAACGAGGGGATCAGGGAGGATCTGGAAAAGATGCGCCCGCCCGCTGCGTAAGTGCAGGGGCGGGCGCTTACATCTTGCCGCAAGTGCTGCCGATGGAAGGTTAGTCCTTGCGAGCACTCTTGCGGCGCGCGACGGCCAGACCGACCAGGCCGACGCCCATCAGGCCGAGCATGCCAGGCTCAGGCACCTTCGTGCCGCCCGACGTGTTCCCGCCCGACGTGTTGCCGCCGGAGGTGTTACCACCCGAGGTGTTGCCGCCCGAGGTGTTACCACCGGACGTGCCACCGCAATTCTTGCCCCACTTGCAACCGGGCTTGTGGTGCCCCCAGGTGGCGTGGGCCGGCGCGGTGACCGTCATGGCAAGGCCAGCAGCGAGCGAAGTGGTCAAGAGAGCTTTGCGGATCATCGATATTCCCCTGTTTGGTGCGGACGATTGGTTTACCGCCATTATCGCAAGGGGCGTGCCAAACTTGGGAATGTGCCTGTCGCGGTGGTTAACGCAGGTGTTGGCCGGCCGAGGGTGTCAAGCAGTCCGACATCGCTGCGGCCTCAGGAACAACTCACGGCAGTAGCTCAGGGCTGCTGGCGCAGCGCCACGTCGTTCATGAAGCGGGTGTCATCGCCCTTGGTTAGCCACTCGGCCTCGGCAGCGAGCGCGCCGAGCATCTCGGCCAAGTCATCCATTTCGGCCTTGGCATAGTTGCCGAGCACGTGTCCGGTGACGCGATCCTTGTGGCCGGGGTGACCGATGCCGAGCCGGATACGCCGGAAGTCAGCGCCCAGATGCTGGTCAATCGACCGCAAGCCGTTATGCCCCGCCGTGCCGCCGCCGCGCTTCACCTTGACCTTGAAAGGTGCGAGATCGAGCTCGTCATGAAAGACGGTAAGCGCCTCAAGGCCCAGCTTGTAGAAGCGCATCGCCTCGCCCACTGCGCGGCCGCTTTCGTTCATGAAGGTGGCGGGCTTGAGCAGCAGGATCTTGTCGCTGCCGATCCGGCCTTCCTGCAGCCAGCCCTGGAACTTCTTCTGGACTGGTCCGAAGCCGTGAACCTCCGCGAGCGTGTCCACAGCCATGAAGCCGACGTTGTGCCGATGTAGGGAATACTGCGCGCCCGGATTGCCGAGACCGACCCA
This sequence comes from Novosphingobium kalidii, assembly GCF_040534015.1. Lineage (NCBI taxonomy): Bacteria > Pseudomonadati > Pseudomonadota > Alphaproteobacteria > Sphingomonadales > Sphingomonadaceae > Novosphingobium > Novosphingobium kalidii. The sequence continues at coordinate 111,680 of NZ_JBEWLY010000017.1, read as the reverse complement.
CAACTGCATGGTTGGAACTCCGCTCGTGCGGGCGAGGAGGCCAGGGAACGGGCGGGAAGGTGCGCCTCGTCAACCCAGTCGGTCCGAGCCCCTCCCGTGCTCGGGAGAGGCTCGGCACGGATTATTCTGCGGTCTCGCCTTCGGCAGCCGCTTCTTCGCCGTCAGCACGCTTCAACGCCGAGGGAGCGACGATGGTGGCGATGGTGAAGTCCCTATCGGTGATCGCGCTGGACGAGCCCTCCGGCAGCTTCACGCTGCTGATGTGGATCGAATCGCCAACGTCGCTGCCGGTCACGTCGACCTGGATCTCGTCGGGGATCCGGTTGGCATCGCAAACCAGCTCCAGCTCGTGGCGCACCACGTTGAGCACACCGCCGCGCTTCAGGCCCGGCGACGCGTCTTCGTTGGTGAAGACCACCGGCACGTTGACGTGCACGGTCGAGTTGGCGGAGAGGCGCAGGAAGTCTACGTGGAGCGGACGATCGCTCACCGGATGGAAGGCAACGTCCTTGGGGAGCGTACGCAGCGTCTTGCCACCAACTTCGAGCTCGACGATCGAGTTCATGAAGTGGCCGGTGCCGAGCAAGCGGACCAGTTCCTTCGCCTCGACGTGGATCGACAGCGGTTCTTCCTTGTTGCCATAAATGACAGCGGGGACGCGGCCGTCACGACGCAGTGCACGGGAGGCTCCCTTGCCAGCCCGTTCGCGCGTCTCGGCCGGCAGGTTCAGCGTATCGCTCATGATTACGTGCCTTTCGAAATCGTTTGGATAAGAAGGATGGCGTCGCTTATCGGCGCGTCCTCTCCCGCCACGCCTCCAGGGATGACCATGGCTGGGAAGCGCGCGCCCTTAGCGGTCATTGCGCGCGAAAGCAAGGCTTACGGCAGGCGGGTAACGGAATAGCCGGCCCTCTGCAGGAGAGCGATCAGGCCGTCCGGCCCGACCATGTGGGCCGCGCCGACAGCGACGAAAGGTCGCTCGCCGCTGTTCATCTGGGCCACGATCCTAGAGGCCCAGCGCAGGTTTCGCTCCGTGAACAAGGCTGCGCGCAGTTCCGGGTCGGCAAGCAGCCCGGTGCGCGTCTCGGCTTCGATCCGCGCCGCATCGCCCAGCCGCCAGGACTCGACGAGGTGCTCATCCTCACCGCTGACAACTTCGGCGTCGGCGAGGACGGCTGCCAGCAATTGGCGCTGTTCGGCCTCTGGCAGGGAGTCAAAGATCGAGAGCTGACTGGTTGCTCCCTCCAGCTCGACGATGGGCTTCTTCTTGGCCGCGGCGATCACCGCGCGGTCGATGCCGTTGCGGCCGTCGCTGCCCTGCGCCGGACGCGCGAGCATCAGCGCGATTGCCCAGGTCTCGACGTCGCGCAGATCGCTCTCCTTGAACTTGCGCTCCTTCAGCATTCCGCGCAGCGCCGAGTGCAGTTCAGGCGGGACTCGCTGCGTCACCGGAGGCAGCCCCGAGGTCCGCGATAGGGAGGAGAATACCTCCGCAATGGCAGCGTCGTCTCCCACGTTCGCAAGTTCGACCATGACAGTATCGGCCTGGGCGAGGGCGGTGTCGACCGTCTCGGTACGCCAGTCCAGGGGGCGAGGTGCTGCGTGGATCGTCCCGAAAAGCCAGGCCTCCTCGCCTCGCGAGCCCGCCACGTGCCAGATCGCCGGATTCGCTTCGAGCGGCTCGCGCTTGCACCCCGTGAGCGCCAGAGTTGCCAGCAGGATCAGCGCGAAGCGTCGCATATGCGTTGTCAAAATCATTGTACGCGCTTCACCTTGATCTGCCGTCCCGCGAGTTGTGCCTGGACGCTGTCGTTGCCGGCAAGATGCCCGGCGCCCACTGCGACAAACACGGTTCCGGGCTGCTTCAGTCGCTCCTGCAACCAGCCAGCCCAAGCCTTGTTGCGGTCTACCAGCAGGACCTTCATCAGGAGAGGGTCGCTCTCTTCCTCATTCATCAACCGCGCCAGTTCGTCGGCTTTGCCGGCTTTCCAGGTGTCGATCATCTCGCGCACTTCCTCACGAAGGTTCGGGAAGCTTTTGAGCACTTCGGCAAGATATGCCACCTGCGTTTCGTGCGGTAGCGAGTCGAACAGCTGGACCTGCATCTCCGGCGTTTCGAGGCCGACATGCGGCATGCTGCGCGCCTTGGCACGGCTGAGAAGCTGCGCCTCGACGCCGTTCATCGTACCGTAGCCGTCCTTCATCAGTGGCAGGGTCGAAAGCGCGACAGCCGCATACCAAGGATCGTTGGCATCCAGCGCCGCCTTCGGCAGTCCCATAGTGGCGAGCGCATCTTCGAACGCGCGTCGCACGTCCGGGGTCAACTGATCGCGCAAGTTGCTTGGAGGATCGGAAAGCGCAATGCGGGCGATTGCGGCGGCTGCCTGTGGCTCGTTCGCATCCACGATCTCGGTCACCAGCGTATCCGACGCTTCGAAAGCCTGGGTGATCGGACCGGCGTACCATTCAATGCCGGGTGGCAGTATGTGGATCGTGCCAAACAGCCAGATCGTGGTGTCCTTGTCCGCCACTTTCCAAAGCGCGGGCGTGGCGTGGGTCGAAGCCGGCGCCGCTATCGGAGCGAGGGCGCTCGTTGCCGCGAGAGCGACAGCTTCCTGCGCCGGCGCTGCGCATGACGGAAGCAGAAGCAGGAGGGGCGCAAACAGAGCGGGAATGCGGCGATGAAGGTGGGTCATATCGAGCCTTATAGGACCTGCGCCGCAGCCGTCGACGAGCGATTGCGTGCCGTCGTTCGTGCCCTCGTTTTCCGCTTCCATCTCGGCCACATCTCACGACTGCCTTGTTGACCCGTTCCCGGCCATCCGCCAAAGCGCCGAGCCATGTTGAACGCTCTCCAGACCCAGCCTGAACCCCAGAGCGCGCCGCTCAGTTTTCAGGACATGATCCTCACGCTCCATTCCTTCTGGAACGCGCAGGGTTGCGCGATCCTGCAGCCTTACGACATGCGCATGGGTGCGGGCACCTTCCATCCCGCGACGACGCTGCGCGCGCTCGGTCCCGAGCCCTGGAAAGCCGCGTACGTTCAGCCCTCGCGCCGCCCGACTGACGGCCGCTATGGCGAGAACCCGAACCGGCTGCAGCACTATTACCAGTATCAGGTGATCCTGAAGCCGAACCCGGCCAATCTGCAGGAACTCTACCTCGCCAGCCTCGCCGCGATCGGCGTGGACCCGCTGGCGCACGACATCCGCTTCGTCGAGGACGACTGGGAGAGCCCGACGCTCGGCGCCTGGGGGCTTGGCTGGGAAGTCTGGTGCGACGGCATGGAGGTAACGCAGTTCACCTACTTCCAGCAAGTCGGCGGGTACGACTGCAAGCCGGTTGCCGGAGAGCTGACCTACGGTCTCGAACGTCTGGCTATGTATATCCAGGGCGTCGATCGCGTGTACGACTTGCGGTTCAACAACGAAGGCGTCTCCTACGGTGACGTGTTCCTCGCCAACGAGCAGGAGATGTCGAAGTACAATTTCGAAGTCGCGGACACCGAGCAGCTCTTCGCCGGCTTCCGCCACGCCGAGGCCGAGGCGTGGCGCTGCATCGAGGCTGGCGTTCCGCTTGCCGCCTATGACCAGGCGATCGAAGCCAGCCACTTGTTCAACTTGCTCCAGGCCCGTGGCGTGATCTCGGTGCAGGAGCGCGCCAGCTACATGGGTCGCGTGCGCGATCTGGCGAAAGGTAGTTGCGAGGCGTGGATCGCCAAGAACCAGGAACGCTGGGCTGCCGAGTACGAGGGGTGGAGCGCATGACTGACTTCCTGCTCGAACTCCGCTCCGAGGAAATTCCCGCCCGCATGCAGGCCGGTGCGCGCGCCGATCTGGAAAAGCTGTTCCGCAAGGAGCTGTCCGCCGCCGGGATTGTGCCTGGCGCGATCACGGTTTGGTCGACGCCGCGCCGTCTCGCGCTGATCGCTCGCGACTTGCCCGAAGCGACGCAGCCCGTGCGCGAGGAGACCAAGGGCCCGGCGCTCGGCGCACCGGCACAGGCGCTGGAGGGTTTCCTGCGCAAGACCGGCCTGACGCAGGATCAGCTGGAAGTCCGCGATCTCAAGGGCAAGGACACGTACTTTGCCGTGGGCGAGAAGCCCGGTCGCCAGGTCGCGGACGTTCTGGCCGAAGCCATCCCCACTATCGTGCGCGCCTTCCCCTGGCCCAAATCAATGCGTTGGGGCGCCGGCTCGATCAGCACCGAAAGCACGCGCTGGGTGCGCCCGCTTTCCGGCATTGTCGCCATCTTCGGTGAGGAACTCGTGCCTTGCGAGGCCGGTGGCATCCAGAGCGGCTTTGCGACGCTGGGCCATCGCTTCCACCACCCCGGCGAGATCACCATCGGCGGCGCGCATGATTATGCCGACAAGCTGCGCGCTTGCCACGTCATCGTCAGTCACGAGGAACGCCAGGACATCGTCCGTATCGGTGCCGCCGAAGTGGCGACGCTTGGCGGCCTCAAGCTGGTCGAGGATGAAGGGCTGGTGGTCGAGAACGCCGGCCTCACCGAATGGCCGGTGCCGCTGCTCGGCCGCTTCGACGAAGCATTTCTTGAGGTTCCGCCTGAGGTTATCCAGCTAACCGCCCGCGTGAACCAGAAGTACTTCGTGTGCGAGGCTGACGGCAAGCTTGCCAATGCCTTCGTCTGCACCGCCAATATCGAAGCAAACGACGGCGGCGAGGCGATCGTCGCTGGCAACCGCAAGGTCCTGGCCGCGCGCTTGTCCGACGCGCGGTTCTTCTGGGACACCGACCGCAAGACCACGCTTGGCGAGCAAGCGAAGAAGCTGGAGCGGATCACCTTCCACGAGAAGCTGGGCACCGTCGCCGACAAGGTCGAGCGGGTCGCCAGGCTGTCCGATTGGCTCGCGAGCGAAGGCTTTGTGCCGAACTGCGATCCGGCTCTGGCGCGGCGGGCGGCCGAGCTGTGCAAGGCGGACCTCGTTACCGAGATGGTCGGCGAGTTCCCGGAGCTTCAGGGCCTCATGGGTGGCTACTACGCGCGGGCCGAGGGCCTGCCGGATGTTGTCGCGGACGCGATCCGCGATCACTACAAGCCGGTGGGGCAGGGCGACGAGGTGCCCACTGCGCCGGTGACCGTTGCGGTTTCGCTGGCGGACAAGCTGGATACGCTTGTGAGCTTCTTCGTCATCAAGGAGAGGCCCACGGGGTCACGCGACCCCTTCGCGCTGCGCAGGGCAGCGCTCGGCATCATAGAAATCATCTTGAAGAACGGCCTGCGGCTGGAACTCGACTATGCCACCGCCCGGGCGGCGAGGCTGATTGCTGAACAACGCGAGCGATCGGTCGGAGCTGAGGCGAACCACGCGTGGGTAAGCGAGCATTGCAGCGCAGAGCTCTACCTCGCAGTCCCAGAGTTCTTCGTGGATCGACTAAAAGTCCAGCAGCGGGAGGCCGGTGTCCGGCACGATATTATTGACGCAGTGTTCAAGCTGGACGTGCGTAAGGACGAGATCGTCGGCAATCTCGCGCGCGTTCACGCGCTTCAGGCGTTCATCGGCACCGACGACGGCGCCAACCTGCTCGCCGGTTACAAGCGCGCCGCCAATATCCTCAAGAAGGAGGACTGGCACGGTCTCGAAGGCGAGATCGCCCGCACCGGGGAAGAAGATCCGCTCGCGCTCGTCGACGATCCCGATCTTGCACCGGTCATTGCCGCAAAGATGGCTGAGCGCCACCAAGTCGAACGCAATTACACGCCCGAACCTGCCGAGCGGGCGCTCATCGATGCGCTCGCCTCGGCCGCGCCTCGAGCCGAGCAGGCTGTCACAGCGGAGGACTTCGCAGGCGCCATGGCCGCGCTCGCTTCGCTGCGCGCGCCGATCGACGCGTTCTTTGACGCGGTGACGGTCAACGACGCCGATCCTGCAAAGAGGCACGCACGTCTGGCACTGCTTGATCAATTCCGTGCTGCAGTGCACAACGTTGCGGACTTCTCTCGCATTGAGGGTTGATTACTCGTGAACTCCGTGCTGGCGATTGAAGTGGGATACCAGACTAGCTGCAATTACTGAGAGCTTGTCTCGCGCTCGCGTTCGCCGCAAGTGACCAGAAGGAAGACACAAGCAATGAGCACCGAAACCATGGTCAAGCAGGTCTACACCTTCGGCGGCGGCGTGACGCACGACGACCCGCGTTCGCGCGATAAGATCATTTGCGGCGGCAAGGGCGCGAACTTGGCCGAGATGGCCGGCATCGGTCTTCCCGTGCCTCCCGGCTTCACCATCACCACCGAAGAATGCGTGAAGTACCTGGCGGACGGAGCGGAATTCTCCGACCAGTTGCGCGCCGATGTGGCCGAGGCGCTCACGCATATTGAGAAGACGGTTGGCAAGACCTTCGGCGATGCTGCGGACCCGCTGCTGGTCTCGGTGCGTTCAGGCGCGCGCGTATCGATGCCCGGCATGATGGACACCGTGCTCAACCTCGGCCTCAACGATGAGACGGTGCAGGGGCTCGTGGCGGCGTCCGGTGACGAGCGTTTCGCTTGGGACAGCTATCGCCGCTTCATCCAGATGTACTCGGACGTCGTGCTCGGCGTGGAGCACCACCTGTTCGAGGAAGCGCTCGAGATCGTCAAGGAAGACAACGGCTACGTCAACGACACCGAATTGACGGCGTCGGAATGGCAAGGCCTTGTGAAACAATACAAAGATATTGTTCAGGCCGAGCTTGGAGAGCCATTCCCCCAAGATGTACTTCATCAGCTTTGGGGTGCGATCCAGGCTGTCTTCGACAGCTGGGATTCCGATCGCGCCAAGGTCTACCGCCGCCTGAACGACATTCCCGGCGACTGGGGTACGGCCGTCAACGTGCAGGCCATGGTCTTCGGCAACATGGGCGATACCTCGGCCACCGGCGTCGCTTTCACCCGCGATCCCGCGACGGGCGAGAAGGCCTACTATGGCGAGTGGCTGGTCAACGCCCAGGGTGAGGACGTCGTCGCCGGCATCCGCACTCCGCAATACCTGACCAAGGCCGCGCGCGAGCGTGCGGGCGCCAAGCCGCTCTCGATGGAAGAGGCCATGCCCGAGGCCTATGGCGAGCTGGCTCACGTGTTCGAGCTGCTCGAGAATCACTACAAGGACATGCAGGACATCGAGTTCACCGTCGAGCGCAGCAAGCTCTGGATGCTCCAGACCCGCTCGGGCAAGCGCACGGCCAAGGCCGCTCTGAAGATGGCCGTCGATATGGTGGCCGAGGGCCTGATCGACGAGAAGACCGCGATCCTGCGAGTCGACCCGATGGCTCTCGACCAGCTTCTGCACCCTACGCTCGATCCCAACGCCAAGCGTGATGTACTGGGCAAAGGCCTGCCAGCGTCGCCGGGTGCAGCCTCAGGCGCTATCGTGCTCGACGCAGATACGGCGGAGAAGCGCGCCGAGATGGGCGAAGCGGTGATCCTCGTGCGTGTCGAGACCTCGCCTGAAGACATCCACGGCATGCACGCCGCCAAGGGCATCCTCACCGCGCGCGGCGGTATGACCAGCCACGCCGCAGTCGTGGCGCGCGGAATGGGCCGCTGCTGCGTGTCAGGCGCCTCAGGCGTGTCGATCGACATGAAGAGCCGCACGCTCAAGATCGGCAATCGCGACCTCAAGGAAGGTGAGATCATCACGCTCGATGGCTCAACCGGCGATATCATGGCCGGCAAGGTGCCGACGGTCGAGCCCGAGCTTGCCGGCGACTTTGCCGAGCTGATGGTCTGGGCCGACAAGCATCGCCGCATGAAAGTGCGCGCCAATGCCGAAACACCCGCCGACTGCAAGATGGCGCGCCAGTTCGGAGCCGAAGGCATCGGCCTGTGCCGCACCGAGCACATGTTCTTCGATGCCACTCGCATCTCCGCCGTGCGCCAGATGATCCTTGCTGAGGACGAGGCGGGCCGCCGGGCAGCGCTGGAGAAACTGCTTCCTGAGCAGCGCGACGATTTCCATCAGATATTCCATATGATGGCAGGTCTCCCGGTCACCATCCGCCTGCTCGATCCGCCGCTACACGAGTTCCTGCCCCACAGCGACGCGGAGTTCACCGAACTTTCTGAGACGATCGGCATCGGCACCGATACGCTCAAGCGCCGTGCAGACGAGTTGCACGAGATGAACCCGATGCTCGGCCATCGTGGCTGCCGCCTCGGCATCACGTTCCCCGAGATCTACGAAATGCAGGCGCGGGCCATCTTCGAGGCTGCCTGCGACGTCGCTGAGCGCTTCGGCGAGGCTCCTGTCCCCGAGGTCATGATCCCGCTCGTCGCGACCAAGCGTGAGTTGGCGATTCTGAGGAAGCTCGTTGACGAGACTGCCGCCAAGGTGTTCGCCGAGAAGGGCCGCACGGTCGAGTATATGGTTGGCACCATGATCGAGCTCCCCCGCGCCGCCTTGATGGCGGGTGAGATCGCGGAAGAGGCCAAGTTCTTCTCCTTTGGCACCAACGATCTTACGCAGACCACTCTCGGCGTCTCGCGCGACGATGCGGCAAGATTCCTCAGCCCTTACGTTGAGAAGGGGATCTACGCACGCGACCCCTTCGTGAGCCTCGACATCGAAGGTGTCGGCCAGCTCGTCGAACTTGGGGCGGAGCGGGGCCGTGCAACGCGCGCTGACCTAAAGCTCGGCATCTGTGGCGAGCACGGGGGCGATCCTGCATCGATTGCATTTTGCGAGAAGGTCGGCCTCGATTACGTCAGCGCCTCCCCCTATCGCGTGCCAATCGCAAGGCTGGCAGCAGCGCAAGCCGCACTCGCCTGAAAGCCCTTACACGTGTAACTCTCATGCCCGGGGGGGGGGGGCGTCAGCGCCGCCACCCGGAGAGCGTCAGAATTTCGAAACGCTCGATAGTGCGACCTTCCACAGCCGCGGCTTCGAAAGCCGCGGCGGCTCTCATGAGCGCAGCCTTGCCAAGCGACGGTCCGGGGTCTGCAAGGACGTTGCTGTGTCCTTGAGCCCGCAAGTCTCCGATCTCGCGGGGCAGAGAGCGGAATGCGACTTCAAGGTGCCGGCCATCGGCAACCGGGTCCGCGAACCCTGCTCGCTGAAGAAGTTGCGCTCCCGCGCGCACATCCACCAGCGGATGGATACGGGCTGCGGGGCGATCTTCGTCGGCGGCAAGCATTACCGTTCGCAGAACTGGCAAGCTGCCGGCAGCGGGAAAGCTGGCGATGAGCAGACCACCGGCACACAACGCAGTACGCAAGTGGATCAACGCGCCCGGCAGGTCGTTGACCGTGTCCAGCGTGCCCAGACTTGCGACGAGATCGAAGCCGGAGAACGGGTAGGGGGCCTCCTCTTCGAAGCCAGCGCCCGGCTCTGCGGCGGTGACCTCAACGCCTTGCGCTTCAAGCGTCTTCTTCAACGCTCCACCCACATCTCCGATGAGCAAGGCTTTCTGCGGCTGGTGCCTGAGGAAGGCGAGCCGCTCCAGCATGTCCTCTACCATGTCATCCAGCAGATAGCGGGGCGCGTCAGGTGCCTGCTGCAGCTCGAGCATGCGGCGGCGGACAGCTTTTCGCCGTGTTGGGGAAAAAATACGGGGAGGGGTCTCGCGTGCCATGCCTGTGTCCTGCCCAAGCTTGCATGAGAGCGCAACCGCTCTGAAGCCGCGTTTTGCCTGCGGGCCAGAGTAGGCTAGCACGCATTTATGTCCCTCTCTGCTTCACTTGGGCCACTGGTGGATTTCGTGTTCCCGCCGCGATGCCCCTTGTGCCGGGAGGCGGTGAGTTCTCAAGCTGGCCTCTGCGCTGCTTGCTGGAGCGAACTGGCGATCCCGGGCGATCCTTGCTGCGGGAGCTGCGGGCGGCCCTTCGCAGAAGGCGTCTCAGCCGGGTCGACGTGCGCACCTTGCTTCGCAAATCCGCCCGCTCATGACGGCATTGTCGCGGCTACCCTCTACAATGATGCCTCGCGGCAATTGGTTCTAGCCCTCAAGCACGGCAATCGCCTTGGGCTTGCGCCCTTGATGGCGCGGCTCATCATAGCGAGGTTCCACGCGGCGGACGCGCAGGATTGGGTCGTCGTTCCCGTGCCACTGCATCGCTGGCGCTTGTGGCGGCGAGGTTACAATCAGGCCGCGGTGCTCGCGCGAGAAGTCACGCGACTGGCGGGAGGGATGCTGGCGGTCGATGCGCTGTCGCGGCACAAGGCAACCGCCAGCTTAGGGGGGCTGGGCCGTAAGGCCCGCAAGCGCGAACTGTCAGGCGCCATCCGCATGTCTCCCACGCAAGCAGCGAAGGTTCGAGGACTCAAGGTCCTGCTTGTAGACGACGTCATGACAAGCGGGGCTACAAGCGACGCATGTGTAGCGGTTCTGCGGAAAGCCGGCGCTGCGAAGGTGGTTGTGGCTTGTTTCGCTCGAGTTCTGGACGAGGCTTTGGATGCCACTTGAGCCTTAACAAAAACGCCCGAGGTTTGCACCTCGGGCGTTCTCGTGACGAAACTCGATGGGCTCTGCAGAGCAGCACGGCGACGCCCCTGGTCGTCACCTAGCCCGATCCCTCATCTCTACCGGTCCCGCACTGCTGCGGTGTCGGCTTCTTCCCTGAACCGTTGGCGCTTGATCATCAGCACCTGTCCGGTGATTGCAGCCCCCAGCTGCGAGACGAGTGTTCTCCCGAAACGCGTTCAATGAAAAGGGAGTTTGCAGAAGCAGGCTGATTTTGGTCTATGCGTGTGGTTATCGTGCAACATAGCACCAGCACTAAACAGGATCGTGAAAGATGAGTAACGGGGGATGCTCCGACTTGGAGACCGGGAGCACGTTCATGCCTCGCTACGATGCGCAGGGATTGATGACAGGGATCGCAATTGACGCGGAGAGCAAGGAGGTGCTCATGATCGCTTTCATGAACGCCGAAGCCGTGGCGCGCACGCGTGAGACAGGTCTTGCACACTTCCACTCGCGATCACGCGGACGTCTATGGCTGAAGGGCGAAACCTCCGGGCACTTCCTTCGCGTTCAAGAGATCCTCGTTGACTGTGATCAGGACGCGCTGGTCATGCTGGTGAAACCTGAGGGGCCAGCGTGCCACACGGGTGCGCGAAGCTGCTTCTATCGGCGGCTGGTCGGCAATCGATTGGAGGCCGTGCAGAACTGAAGCGGCTTCAGTGCAGGATCTCGTCAAACAAGTTAGTCATAGCAGCCCAGCTCTGCCGATCCGCACTGGCGTCGTAAGCGATTGCCGGCAGACCGCGAGCATCGCTTCCCGGATCCGTAAAGCCATGCTTGACGCCGCTATAGGCATGAAAGTGCCAGTTTGCCCCCGCGTCATTCATCTCGTTCCAGAATGCGAGGACTTGTTCTCGCGGTACCAAGGGGTCGCTGTCACCGTGGCAGATGAGAAGTCGAGTATGAATCGATCCTGGAGCCGCCACGCGGTCCGTCGCGAGGATACCGTGGAAGCTGACCGCGGCGAATAGCTCGTGTCCGGCGCGTGAAGCTTCCAGTGCGGCCTGTCCGCCCATGCAGTAGCCGATAGCGCCCAGCGGCACATCGGCCGCTGCAGGGATACTCCGGAGCGCCTGCAGCGCCGCGGCAACCCTTGCGCGGTAGTGGTCGACATCGGCGCGGAGCTTCTCTGCCAGCATTGCCGCGGTCGCATGTTCAGTGATTGGCTCGCCGTAGAAGTCAGCGATCATCGCGAGATAACCGAGTTCGGCCAACATACACGCTCTACGCTCCACCGCCGGCGTCAGGTTCCCAATCGTCGGGAATACCACGACGGCGGCGCGGGCCGGTCCTTCAGGGCGCGCCAGCCACCCTGTTAAGGCCGTGCCGCCGTGCGCGTAGGCGACAGGCTCGAGTCCGCTCATTCCGGCAGGAAGTCCGGCACCGAGAGATAGCGCTCCCCTGTGTCGTAGTTGAAACCAAGCACCCTCGAACCGGGCGGCAGTTCAAGCAGCTTTTCAGCGATAGCCGCCAGCGTCGCGCCCGAGCTGATGCCGACCAGCATGCCCTCTTCGCGAGCACACCGCCGGGCCATCTCCTTCGCATCCGCCGCGTCTACCTGAACGGCTCCGTCGATCACTTGTGTGTGCAAGTTAGCCGGAACGAAGCCAGCGCCAATGCCTTGGATGGGGTGCGGCCCTGGTTGCCCGCCTGAGATTACTGGCGACAGGGCGGGTTCGACCGCATACGCTTTCATGCTTGGCCATGTCTCTTTCAGGCGCTGGGCACAGCCGGTCAGGTGACCGCCGGTTCCTACTCCGGTGATAAGCACATCGATGGGAGTTTCAGCGAAATCCTCAAGGATCTCCATCGCGGTTGTTTCCAAGTGAACCGCGACATTCGCCTCGTTGTCGAACTGCTGCGGCATCCACGCGCCGGAGGTCTGTTCCACCAATTCCTTGGCGCGCTCGATCGCTCCCTTCATCCCCTTTTCCTTGGGGGTAAGGTCGAAGCTGGCACCGTAGGCGAGCATCAGGCGTCGTCGCTCAATCGACATCGATTCGGGCATAACGAGGACGAGCTTGTAGCCCTTCACGGCAGCTACCATCGCCAAGCCAATCCCCGTATTTCCGGAAGTGGGCTCAATGATCGTGCCACCAGGCTGGAGGTTGCCATCAGCCCCGGCTGCTTCAACCATGGCCAAGGCGATTCGATCCTTGATAGAGCCGCCGGGATTAGAGCGTTCACATTTCACCCAAACCTCGTGGTCGGGAAACAGGCGTGAGAGCCTGACATGGGGCGTTTTGCCGATGGTGGCGAGAATGCTGGCGGCCTTCATCAGGCGGTCTCCCTCTGGCGATATTGCGGCGCGAATGTTCGAGCCCGGCGGATCTCCGGAAACAGCCGCGCCCATGCTGCAGTAACGAGTATGGCAGCGGCGCCTCCGAATACAACAGCGCCGGTGGCCCCCAGCAGCGCGGCGGCGACGCCTGATTGCATTTCCCCCAGTTCGTTCGATGCCGAGACCGCTAGACCTGACGTGGCAGAAACGCGCCCGCGCATGTCGTCGGGGGTGTTGAGCTGGATCAGTGAGCTTCGGATGAACACAGAGATCATGTCAGCAGCGCCGAGGACCACCAGAAAGCCCAACGAGAGAAGAAAGTTACGAGATAAGCCAAATGCAACCGTGGCGGCGCCGTAGACGGCGACTGCCACCAGCATCTTAGCTCCGACATTGTGCTGGAGCGGACGAAAAGAAAGGCAGAGTGCGACCACGGCGGCACCGAGTGCCGGCGCGGCGCGCAATTGGCCAAGGCCTTCTGGTCCCACGTGAAGGATGTCTCTCGCAAAGACAGGGAAAAGAGCGGTGGCTCCGCCCAGGATCACGGCAAACAGATCGAGTGTGATGCAACCGAGCAGGAAGCGATCATTCCAGACGAACTGGAACCCGCCGACGATCTGAGCGAGCGGACGCGCTTTTCGCGCGTTTTCGGAGGGAGGTGGAAGAGTGCGGATGGACAGGATGCTGATCGTCGCCAGAACCATCAATGCTGCCGAGGTCCAGTAAGGCAGAGCGCGCGAGGAGGCGAACAGAAACCCGAACGTTGCGGGGCCGATCACTCCGCCCGCTTGCCAGGCAATCGCATTGAGTGCGATTGCTCTTGGGATCAGGGCTGCTGGGACGATGTTCGGCGCGATCGCGCTCATCGCCGGCCCCTGGAACACTCGGACCGCGCCGTGGAGCGCGGCGAAGCCGAAGAGCACCGGCAGACTGCGGACCTGAAGGTAGGTGACAACACCGAGACCGAGAGCCACGCACAAGTCTATCGCCATCGACAGCCCTGCTACGTAGCGCCGATCGAAGCGGTCGGCGACAACACCTGCGACTGGCGTTAGCACAAGCAACGGCACGAACTGCGCCAATCCCAGCAAACCCAGCTGGAACGAAGCTTGCGAAATGCTCATCGCGTACTCGCTGCGGGCCACGTCGTAGAGCTGGTAACCGATAATCACGACCATTCCGTTGGTCGCGACTACGGCGGCAAAGCGCGCAAGCCAAAACCTGCGGTAGTCAGGAATAGCGAGAGGGGTGCTGGGTTCGCTCACCGGCGCGGCCATGGCAGCAGCTCACCGATTCGCCAACTACTCCGGTATAGCTGCGCGGCTTTGTGTCTTCGTTCGGCTTATACGTGGCTCGCTACGCGTCGCCTGTCTTGGGAGATCAGCCCTCGCACGGTGCCTACATCAGCGGCGTGGGCGCAAGCGCGGGTTCGGTTGCATGGCGTCGACCAACTTGAGAAAATCGTCGAGGCGTATGATCCGCTCGAACTGAAATCCCGCGCGATCCTCGTGCGACCAAATCAGGTGCGCCTCAATCCGACCGACCACGGGCAAGCGCATCACAATGCGCTCCCCGCGCTCCATGTCGGCGATGCCCTTGGCCATGAAGCCCTGTGCCGAGACGTTTACGATGTTCAGATGAACATCCCCGATCTGACGATGCTCCGCAATCACCGTGTACTCTGCAGGGTGACGCGCAGCGCGTCGCTTGTCTGTCACGGTAAGCTGTGCGCCCGCGCTCATCATCCGTACTGTCCTGCCTCTTGATGGAGTTTGCAGAATGCACGAGATTGGCAAACAAAGCGTAAACCCTTGGTGTTAAAAGCGATTCAGCATGTACGAAGCGCTCTCGGCGCCGTCACATGCCGCGCAGAACTCCATGCTTTTTCCGGCCGAGGCTCAGCTTTCGTGAAGTGCCCGGCGGGACAGTAATGAGGAGGTTTGCGTCGGAGACCACCTCGTCGTCGAGCCGCACTGCACCTTCCGCCACCTTGCGCTTTGCCTCGCCGTTGGATGCGGTGAAGCCAATCTCAGTGCAGGCCGCGACTATGCGCATGCCCTCTGCCGGGACTTCGATCGTGGGCAGATCCTCGCCCACGCCGCCGCCAGCGAATGTAGCGCGAGCCGTGCTCTCGGCCGCGAGCGCCGCGTCTGTGCCGCGGCAAAGACGGGTGGCCTCGTTCGCCAGCACGACCTTGGCTTCATTTATCTCGCTTCCCTGCAGCGACTCAAGCCGAGCGATTTCGTCGAGCGGGAGGTCGGTGAACAGCTTCAGGCGCTTGCCCACGTCCCGGTCGTCGGTGTTACGCCAGAACTGCCAGTAGTCGAAGTTGGGAAGCTGCTCCTCGTTGAGCCACACGGCGCCGCCCACGGTCTTCCCCATTTTGGTGCCATCGGCATTCGTCAGCAATGGCGTGGTCAGGCCGAACACTTGCGTTCCGTCGACGCGGCGCGCCAATTCGACGCCGTTGACGATGTTGCCCCACTGATCGGAGCCTCCCATCTGCAGCAGGCAACCCGCACGGCGGGACAGCTCCAGAAAATCATAGGCCTGGAGGATCATGTAGTTGAATTCAAGGAAACTGAGCGATTGCTCACGATCGAGGCGCAGCTTTACTGAGTCGAAGCTGAGCATCCTGTTGATCGAGAAGTGCTGCCCGATGTCGCGCAGGAACGGGATGTATTCCAGCTGGTCGAGCCACTCTGCGTTGTCGACCATGATCGCATCGCTAGGACCATCGCCGAAAACCAGGAATCGTTCGAACACACGCCGGATCGAGGCGACGTTTTGAGCGATGAGGTCCTCGGTGAGCAATTTACGCGCTTCGTCCTTGAAGCTGGGGTCACCGATTTTCCCGGTGCCGCCGCCCATGACGACAATCGGCTTGTGCCCCGCGCGCTGCAGCTGGCGCAGCATCATGATGGAGACGAGATGCCCGACGTGGAGCGATGGCGCCGTCGGATCGAAGCCGATATAGCCCGGCACCACCTGCTTTTGCGCAAGCGCGTCGATACCGGCGGCATCAGTCAGCTGGTGGATATAGCCTCGCTCGTCGAGCAGGCGTAGCAGGGTTGAATTGTACGTCATGGTGCCTTCCTCGGGGAAGCGCGCGCCTAGCATGGAGATGCGCGGTTGCAAACGCACTCGCTGGTACCTCATTCTGAGTTCGCGCCGCTCGCGGTGCTGGGAATCACCGCCCGAATCACGCCGGACGGCGACTGGCTGCGGCTGCGATGGCGGATCGAGGGGGCGCAGAAGCTTGTCGTTCCGCCCTTCGCAGGCAAGGGGCGAGCAGATGGTCTCTGGCAGACCACTTGTTTTGAACTGTTCCTGCAGGTGCCGGAAAGCGGTGGCTATACGGAGCTGAATTTGTCGCCATCTGAGCGCTGGAATGCGTACGACTTTACAGCGTATCGTGAAGGCATGAGCGAGCGTCCCTTTCCCCATGAGCCGTCCTGCGCGATGCGCAAAGGAGAGGCTTTGGCGATATTCGATGCGGCCGTGCCCCGCTCCGCTTTGCCGCAAGCGCCATGGCGATACGGCTTGAGTGCGGTGATCGAGGAGGAAGGCGGTCGCAAGTCGTACTGGGCACTCGCGCATCCAGATGGAAAGCCCGACTTCCACGATGCGGGTTGCTTCGTGGCAGAGCTTGCGGCACCGCAGGGAACATGAAGTTTGGCATAGATCGCCTCATAGCCGACCCCGACTTGCGCAGACCGCTTGAGGGGCGACGAGTCGCTCTGGTGGCTCACCCGGCCTCGGTGACCGGAACGCTGACGCATTCACTCGACGCGCTGATCGCGGCTGGGGTGAACGTGACATCCGCCTTCGGGCCTCAGCACGGGCTGAAAGGCGACAAGCAGGACAACATGGTGGAGACGGCGGACGAGCTGGACCCTGTCTTAGGCATGCCGGTGTTCAGTCTCTATGGCCAGGTGCGGCGGCCCCCGCCCGAGATGATGTCGACGGCGGATGTCTTCCTGTTCGATCTGCAGGATCTGGGCTGCCGCATTTACACGTTCCTCACCACACTGCTGTACTTGCTTGAGGCGGCGTCCGGCACCGGCAAGAGCGTGTGGGTGCTGGATCGGCCTAATCCGGCGGGACGGCCAGTTGAGGGGACCACACTCAACCCGGGGCAGGAGAGCTTCGTCGGTGCAGGGCCGATGCCGATGCGTCATGGCCTGACGCTTGGGGAAATGGGGCATTGGTTTGTCCAACACTTCAATCTAGACGTCGATTACCGCGTCGTGACCATGGAAGATTGGCGACCCGAGGCTTGCCCCGGCTTCGGCTGGCCGGAGGAGCGCATCTGGGTCAATCCCAGCCCAAACGCGGCAAATCTCAACATGGCCCGCGCCTACGCCGGCACCGTGATGCTGGAGGGCACTACGCTTTCTGAAGGGCGGGGCACGACTCGGCCACTCGAAGTGTTGTTCGGCGCTCCCGATATTGCGGCGGCGTCGGTTCAGGCCGAGATGCAGCGGCTTGCCCCAGAGTGGCTGGCCGGCTGCGCCATTCGCGAGTGCTGGTTCGAACCGACGTTTCACAAGCACGAGAAAACCTTGTGCAACGGTCTGATGATCCATGCGGAGGGGCCGTTTTACGACCATGGGGCCTTTCGCCCCTGGCGGCTGCAGGCGCTCGCCTTCAAGGCGATCCGCAGGCTCGTCCCGGATTACCCGATCTGGCGCGACTTTCCCTACGAGTATGAATTCGAGCGGCTGGCGATCGACGTCATCAACGGCGGGCCAGCCTTGCGCGAGTGGGTCGACGATGCAGGTGCCCACCCGGGCGACCTGGAGGCGCTGGCTAGCGCGGACGAAGCGGCCTGGCGGGCGGAAGTTGCGGACCTGCTGCTTTACTGATCGCTCCGGCTCCCCCGTTCCCAGGAGAGCCGGTGATCGCTGCGCTTGGCGGGCGGCGATCCGGCCTGATGCCGGTCAGGCCTTCTTGCGGGTGAGTTCCCGCATCGCGGCTTCCAGGCCGTCGAGGTTGAGCGGGTACATCGCATCATGCATCAGCTCGCGGATCATGCGGGTTGAGGTTGAGTACTCCCACTGCCGTTCCGGCGTTGGATTGAGCCACACCGTCGCTGGGTAGGTCTGCGTGACCCTTTGCAGCCAGACCGCTCCGGCTTCCTCGTTCATGTGCTCCACCGATCCGCCGGGGTGGCTGATCTCGTAAGGGCTCATGGCGGCGTCACCGACGAAGATCACCTTGTAGTCGTGGCCGTACTTGTGGAGGATATCCCAGGTGTTCGTCCGCTGCGACCAACGGCGACGGTTGTCCTTCCACACGCCTTCGTAGAGGCAGTTGTGGAAGTAGAAGAACTCAAGATTCTTGAACTCTGCAGTGGCGGCGCTGAACAGTTCTTCCACCAGCTTGATGAACGAATCCATCGATCCGCCGATGTCGAGAAAAAGCAGCACCTTCACGGCATTATGCCGTTCAGGCCGCATGACGACGTCGAGCCAGCCCTGCTTGGCCGTCCCTTCGATTGTCGCATCCAGGTCCAACTCTTCAGCCGCACCTTCGCGGGCAAAGCGGCGCAGGCGTCGCAGTGCCACCTTGAGATTGCGCGTACCCAGCTCTTTCGAGTTGTCGAGATTCGCGAACTCGCGCTTTTCCCACACTTTGATTGCGCGGCCGTGCTGTCCTTCGCCGCCGACGCGGATGCCTTCCGGATTGTAGCCGGAATGGCCGAAGGGGGAGGTGCCGTTGGTGCCCATCCACTTGTTACCGCCCTGATGCCGCTTCTGCTGTTCTTCGAGGCGCTTCTTAAGCGTTTCCATGATCTCGTCCCAGGAGCCGAGCGACTTAACCTGCTCCATCTCCTCCGGGCTGAAGTAGCGCTCAGCCAGCTTCTTGAGCCAGTCTTCCGGGATATCGACGGGCTGCTGGCCGTAATCCGTGAGAATGCCCTTGAAGACTTTTGCGAAGACCTGGTCGAAGCGATCGAGTAGCCCTTCGTCCTTCACGAACGTGGCGCGGCTCAGATAATAGAACGCCTCGGGCGTCTGCTCGATCACATCCTTGTCGAGCGCCTCCAGCAGCGTGAGATGCTCCTTGAAGGAGGCCTTGATTCCTGCAGTGCGCAGTTCGTCGACGAAGTTGAAGAACATGATGTCAGGCTTCGATCTTGTTGATGCGAATTGGCGGAAATGTGTTTTCGCGTTTTCTGGCGATACCGGCGTTGCTGGCCGTATCTGGCGTCATGCTGCTCCATCCAGTTCGCGCATGTCCTCGTCGTTGAGGTCGACGTCGCAAGCACCGACGTTTTCCTCCAGGTGCGCGACAGAGGCAGTGCCGGGGATGAGGAGCATGTTCGGGGAGCGCTTTAACAGCCAGGCAAGTGCGATCTGGGCGGGAAGTACTCTGTAGCGATCGGCCAGCGACGCAACGACGGCGCCCGATTGGGCCTTGCCTCCGCCGATCGGGTACCACGGCATGAAGCCGATGTCGTGCTCTTCGCAATAGCGGAGCACGGCCTCGTGCTCGCGATCAGCGACGTTGAACTTGTTCTGTACAGTGGCGATCGGCGTGATCGCTTTCGCGCGCGCAAGCTGCTCCACATCGACTTCGGAAAGGCCGATGTGCGCGATCTTACCTGCCGCCTTCAGTTCTGCGAGCGCTCCAACAGATTCCTCGACCGGCACCTGAGGATCCACGCGGTGCAATTGCTGGAGATCGATCCGCTCCACGCCAAGACGCCTCAGGCTTCCTTCCGTCGATGCACGAAGGGAGGATGGGCGCCCATCGGGGGTGGCCAGCGGATACTTTGCGCCCTCAGGCCATGTCCTCAGGAGCCCGCACTTGGTGGCGATAAGCAGGTCATCGGGGTAGGGCGCCAGAGCTTCCCGTATTTGTCGCTCGTTGACGTGCGGACCGTAAGCTTCGGCCGTGTCGATCAAGTTGATCCCAAGTTCGCGCGCCCGATGCAGCAGGCGCTGTGGGTTTCCGGCATCCGTCGCTTCTCCCCAGACGTTCGGGCCGGTGAGTCGCATAGCGCCGAAGCCAAGGCGATGAACCCGCGTCTCGCCGCCGATCGCGAATGTGCCGCCCTTTTCGATGCCCACTGTTCTCTCCCTCGTCGTCTGCCACAGATGGCGTTGCGCTGGTCCTGAGGACGCCGGTCGCTCCACTTACTCTGGTGGGGGTGAAGCGGGCGGGGGCTGCTGGGGCCGCTGCTCCATGGCGGGATCGATAACCGCCCATTCCGGAGCTTCCTCGGTCCAGATCGCGATTGCCGGGCTCAGCCCGTGGCCCTCGTCGAGAAAGCCAAGCCGAATGGTTCGAAACTGCGGCCTGGCGCTCGACCGCCCCAGGACATGCGTGCCGCAGCGCGGGCAGAACTCGTGCGTCAGCGTATTGCCGCTGGCCGCAGTGTAGCTGCTTTCCGCTCGCTCTCCCACGATATCGATGGCATCTGCCGGGAACATCGCATTGTTCGTCGGCCCGCCCGCGGCGATCTGCTGGCACTGGCGGCACCAGCATTGGCGTGTGGTCACCGGCTCGGCATCAATCGTAGCAGTCACCGCACCGCAAGTGCAGCGGGCAGTATAAGGCGCGGGCATTTAAGCTCCCCGCCGCGCCATGAACGCGAGGCGCTCGAACATCATCACGTCCTGCTCATTCTTGAGCAACGCGCCGTGGAGCGGCGGTATCGCCTTGCTCGGGTCCTGATTTTGCAGCACCTCCAGCGGCATGTCCTCGTTCATCAGCAGCTTCAGCCAGTCGAGCAGTTCGCTCGTCGACGGCTTCTTCTTGAGGCCGGGCACTTCGCGCAGCTCGTAGAAGATCTCCATCGCTTTGGTGACGAGGCTTTGCTGAATGCCGGGGAAATGGACATCGATGATCGACTGCATCGTCTCGCGGTCAGGGAACTTGATGTAGTGGAAGAAGCAACGGCGCAGGAAAGCGTCGGGCAGGTCCTTCTCGTTGTTGGACGTGATAATGATGATAGGGCGTTCGGCGGCGGCGATGTGCTCGCCGGTTTCGTAAACGTCGAAAGCCATGCGATCGAGTTCTGCGAGAAGATCGTTGGGGAACTCGATGTCGGCCTTGTCGATCTCGTCGATGAGCAGGACGGGCAGCTTAGGCGAGGTGAAAGCCTCCCAGAGCTTGCCCCTGCGGATGTAGTTGGAGATGTCGTGCACGCGTTCGTCGCCGAGCTGGCCGTCTCGCAGGCGGGCGACGGCGTCGTACTCGTACAGACCCTGGTGCGCCTTGGTCGTGGACTTGACATTCCAGGTGATCAGCGGTGCTTCCAGAGACTTGGCGATTTCCTCTGCCAGCACGGTCTTGCCGGTGCCGGGCTCACCCTTCACCAGCAAGGGGCGGCGCAGCAGCACGGCGGCATTGACCGCGACCTTCAAGTCTTCGGTGGCGACGTAGTTGCTGGTGCCTTCGAAACGCTGCATCTGGCCGGTCCTGTTGTTGTGACTTGCCCGGGACCGTAAGTTGTGCGGCGGAGCGAAGCAAGCGCAGCCAACGACAAGCGCAGCCATGGACAAGCAGCGGCCAGAATAGCACAGAGGGAACCATGCCTAGCACAGACCACACTCGCAACATTGCCCTACTGATCGACGCGGACAACGCCTCGCCAGCCAATATCGACGCAGCGCTGACGATTCTGGGCGATCTCGGAACCGTGAACGTCCGGCGTATCTACGGCAACTGGAGCAAGCCGGGGCTTAAGGGTTGGTCTAAGCTGATGCATCGCTATGCCCTTGAACCGCAGCAGCAGTTCGACGTGACCAAGGGCAAGAACGCGACGGACATGAAGATGACGATCGATGCCATGGATTTGCTTTACGGCGGCCGCATCGAAGGCTTCGGGCTGATGACCAGCGATAGTGACTTCATGCCTCTAGCCATGCGTATCCGCCAGAACGGCACCCCGGTCTACGGCTTCGGAACGGCTCGCACGCCCGAGGCTTTCCGCGAGGCCTGCACGCGCTTCATCGATCTTAACGCAATGGTCGAGGAAGAGGCCAAAGTGGAACAGGGCGAGACGCCCGCACAGGCGGTGATCGACGACGAACTGATCAAGCTCTTGGGCGATGCATGGAAGGCCAGCAAGCGGGATGACCAAGGCTTTGCAAGCCTGTCGGAGGTGGGCCAACGCGTGGCGAACCGGTCGAGCTTCGATGCCCGCAGCTATGGCTTTTCGCGGCTTGCGGATCTCATAAAGTCACTGCCAAATTTCATGACGGAGAAGCGGGAAAGCGGCCTCTTCGTCAAGCGCGTGCGGTAGCATCCCCTGGACCGATCAAGCTTTTCTTCGAGCGCCTACGGAGCGGCGGGAATAGCGTCGCGCCGGATGGACGGCCGGACACGGTGGAGCAGGCGGACCATGGGCTTCTCTATGACCCGGTTCACCGCGATAGAGAACGCGATTGCCAAAACGATACCGATCATCACCATCCCGTGCAGATGGCGAGGCCCGAGAAGCCCCAGCCAGGCATGCTCAAGAGGAATGAGGATGAAGGGGTGCGTGAGGTAAAGACTGTAGGAAGCGTCTCCAAGCAGAGCGGCAGGCTTCTCCAGCCGCGGTGACATTTGTCCACGACCGAGCACGACCCCGCCCAGGATCAGCGCAGCCGGCAAGCCCCACCCCCCAAGCCGTCGAAAGTCGTTGGGAGTCTGGTCGAGACTCAGAAGGCCAAAGGGGTCAAGGAGGAGCCAAAAGCATGCGAAAATAACCAGTAAGGTGCTGAATGTAATGGGAAGTCTTGCTCCGCTTAACAGCGCGTTGGCGATCGTTACGCCTAGCGCAAACTCAAGAATGATCGGCTGAGTCCAGGTAGATAGAACTATGCTTGTCGGTTCGAGTAAAAGGCCAAGCCCGACTGCTGCCAGCAGGGTTATCTGAACTCCCAAGGTCGCGAGAGACCGGGGCAGAAAGATGAAGATGCTGAACACAGCGTAGAAGAGCATCTCGTAGTTCAGCGTCCAGCCCAGTGAGAGCAGAGGGAAGGGGATGCCACCCGCACTCCCGTAAGCATCATTAGGGATGAAGAAGTAGGACGCCGCTATGTAGCTCACGGGCGGGAGCGTTTCTCTTGGATCAAGCGTGAGGATCATGACCGCGAGCAAAGCCGTCGTCGCGCCCCAGTAGAGCGGGACCACGCGTGCCGCTCTCTTGATCAGAAACTCCTTCCTCGCGCTCGCATGGGTGAAGATGCGCTGGGCAGAGTAGACCATGATGAACCCGGAAATGGCGAAGAACAGGTCCACTCCCGCTCCATAGGGCAGCGCTGGCTTGGCCAGTTCGCCTGTGCTTGCCGCCGCGCCGAGAGCATGACCGGTCAGCACCGAAAAGGCGGCCAATGCTCGCAGCGCCTGCACCGAAATTATGCGCATGTCGAACTTCCGTCAGATCCAAAGTAAGGATTAGCGGAAGCATGGGGTGCCAACCACTCGGCTCAGCATCCAGAATCGAGACGAGCTACGTAGTCTTCTGGAAGCGGGGATAACCCTTTCAGCTCAGGAGCAAGTCGCCGTTTTGTGCCTGTGATCAGGCGTCGATCAGCTCGGGGTCGATCTCACCTGCGCGGTTCTGGATGAAGTGGAACCGATGTTCGGGGTTGCGGCCCATCAGCCGGTCCACCAGGTCCTTCACGGCGGCGCGCCCTTCGTACTCTGGGGGCAGAGTGATCCGGATGAGCGAGCGACTTTGCGGGCTCATGGTGGTTTCGCGAAGCTGCTGCGGGTTCATCTCGCCCAGACCCTTGAAGCGCCCCACTTCGACTTTCTTGCCCTTGAACTTGGTTTTCTCCAGTTCGGCTCGGTGCAAATCGTCGCGTGCGTAAGCGGAGGTGGCGCCGGACGTCAGGCGATAGAGCGGCGGCTGGGCGAGGTAGAGGTGCCCCTTGCGCACGATCTCAGGCATTTCCTGGAAGAAGAATGTCATCAGCAGCGTGGCGATATGCGCGCCGTCGACGTCAGCGTCAGTCATGATGACGATGCGGTCGTAGCGCAAGTTGTCCGGATTGCAGTCCTTACGGATGCCGCAGCCGAGCGCGAGCTGCAGGTCGGCGATCTCCTGATTGCCTCGGATCTTATCGGCGCTGGCGCTGGCGACGTTGAGTATCTTGCCGCGGATCGGCAGGATCGCCTGCGTCTTGCGATCGCGCGCCTGCTTAGCGGAGCCGCCCGCGCTGTCGCCTTCGACAATGAACAGTTCGGTTTCACCCGGGCCTTCGCCCGAACAGTCCGTCAGCTTGCCCGGCAGGCGCAGCTTGCGGGCGTTGGTCGCGGTCTTGCGCTTAACCTCGCGCTCCGCCTTGCGCCGCAGACGATCGTCCATGCGCTCAAGGATAGAGCCGAGCAACGCCTTGCCGCGATCGAGGTTGTCGCTCAGAAAGTGATCGAAGTGATCGCGCACGGCGCTCTCAACAAGGCGCGCCGCGTCCGGAGAGGTCAGGCGGTCCTTGGTCTGGCTCTGAAACTGGGGATCGCGGATGAAGACCGAGAGCATGACTTCGCTGCCCGTCACCACGTCGTCGGGCGTGATGTCCTTGGCCTTCTTCCCTTGTCCGAGGAGTTCGGCGAACGCACGGATACCCTTTGTGAGGGCGCCGCGCAGGCCCTGCTCGTGTGTGCCGCCATCAGGAGTCGGAATGGTATTGCAGTACCAGGAATAAGCTCCGTCCGAGTAAAGCGGCCACGCGATCGCCCATTCGACGCGTCCCTGCTCGGAGCCGTCGTCGCCGCGCGGGAAGTCCTGCGAACCCGAGAAGAACTGGGTGGTGACGCATTCACGCCCGCCAATCTGTTCCGCCAGGTGATCGGCGAGACCGCCGGGGAACTGGAATACCGCCTCGGCTGGAACGTCATCACTGGCGAGTTCGGGCGAGCACTTCCAGCGGATCTCGACCCCAGCGAACAAGTAGGCTTTCGACCGCACGAGCTTGAACAGTCGCGCCGGCTTGAACTTCTGGTCGCCAAAGATGTCTGTGTCAGGCGTGAAAGCGACTGAGGTGCCGCGTCGATTGGGTGCCGCGCCGATCTTTTGCAACGGCCCGAGTGTTGCCCCTCGGGCGAACTCCTGCGCGAACAGTTCCTTGTTGCGAGCCACTTCGACGCGCGTGTGGCTGGACAGCGCGTTGACCACGGAGATGCCGACGCCGTGTAGACCGCCCGAGGTGGCGTAAGCCTTGCCAGAAAACTTGCCGCCGGAATGCAGCGTCGATAGGATCACTTCCAGGGCGGACTTGCCGGGAAATTTCGGATGTTCGTCCACCGGAATGCCGCGACCATTGTCCGTGATCGTCAGGCGGCCCGCTGCGGCGGTGTCGGCCTCCAGCGTCACCTCGATGCGATTGGCATGACCGGCAACAGCCTCGTCCATCGCATTGTCGAGCACTTCGGCGGCGAGGTGATGCAGCGCCCGCTCGTCAGTGCCGCCGATGTACATGCCGGGACGCCGCCGGACGGGCTCCAGCCCCTCCAGCACTTCGATTGCGGAGCCGTCGTAGGCTTCACCGCCCGCGGACGGTAGTTTATCGAACAAGTCATCGGCCATGGCGCGGTTATAGGCCGCGGCTGAATCCGCGCGCAAGCTGGCGCGCGGGTTTATCTGCAGCGGTGACGCAGGTGGGGATCAGTTCCCGAACTTGCTGGGTGCCGGGCTCACCACCTTGACTGTGCCCGCGCCCACCTCACGCACCTCGAACGCCCGATCGACGACGCCGGTACGGTCGAAGCGGAAGGCACCATCGAGCCCCAGGAACCCGTCGCTTGCGCTGAGCGCCTTGGTCGGGAAGGCCTTGCCTGGCTTCCAGTCCTGTGCGACCCGCAGCGTCAGCAGCACCGCGTCATATCCCAGAGTGGCAATGCGATAGGGGCGCGCGCCGAAGCGGGTGCGATAGCTTTGGGAAAACTGCGGGAAGCGGCTGTCCGAAACGGCGGAATACCAAGCACCTCTGAGCGCTGGAGTCGCCGCCACATCCTTTTCGCCGCTCCACAACTCGGTACCGAGAAGGCGAGGGCTGGCGGCACCAGCTTGCGGCTTGAGCTGGGCGGCGGCGCGTACGGAGAGCGAGCCGCTGTCGGCGATCAGAACGGCATCGAAGGGGCCGCGCTCGCGTAGCTTGCGCGCGGCGGCGGTGATCGACGCGCTGCTGCGATCGTACATCTCCATGGCTGTGACCGTGCTGCCGGCTGCGCGGGCTTCTGCGAGCAGAGCCTGCGAGGCGCGTTCGCCGTATTCGCCCTTGGGCACCAGCGCGCCGAAGTTAGAGACACCTTGCCCTCGCGCATAGCGGATCGTGCGGCGAACGGATTCGCCCGGCAGGCTGCCCATCACGAAGACGTCGCGTGCGGCAACGCTCTCGTCGTTGGAGAACGAGATGAGGGGAATGTCGGCTGAGCGGGCCACGCCGGCAATGGCCGGAATGTCGCTAGCCAGCAGCGGGCCCAGGATCAACTCGTTCCCCTCGGCCACCGCGCGCGCAGCCGCTGCGCTGGCGTTGACCGCTGTGTCGTAGTTGGTGATGCGCAGGTTCTGCGCATTGGTGTCCATCAGAGCCATCGCGGCAGCATTGGCGATCGATTGCCCCACTGCGCCATTGGGACCGGTCATAGGCACCAGCAGAGCGATCCGGTGCCGCTGCGTGTCCGACGGGAGCCGATCTGGGGTGGGCGTGGGAGCAGGCACCGGAGCCGGCGTGGGCGAGGGGGCCTTGGGGACGACGGTACACGCCCCGAGAGCTACCAGTGCAGCTGCTACGATTAGATTGCGCCGGGCGAATCGCCGTTCGAACATCACTTGCTGTCCCCCTCCGGGTTGGCCATGGAAACACCCATGGAACACGCTTTATCGCCGGGCCTCTACATAGTCGCCACCCCGATTGGCAATCTTGGTGATATCACGCTGCGGGCCATCGAGGTGCTTGGCGCGGCAGATGTGGTAGCCTGCGAGGACACTCGCGTCACGGGAAAGCTGCTCAATCACCTCGGCCTCAAGAAGCGGATGGTGCGTTATGATGACTATGCGGATGACGCGAGCCGGGAGCGGCTGCTGGCAGCGATGCGCGAAAGGCCCGTGGCTCTGGTCAGCGATGCAGGAACCCCGCTGATTTCTGATCCGGGCTATCGGCTGGTGAGGGCCGCGCGCGAGGAGGGCATTGCCGTCACCAGCCTTCCCGGGCCCAGCGCGGCAGTGCTCGGCCTCACGCTATCGGGTTTGCCCAACGATCGGTTTCTCTTCGCAGGCTTTCTGCCCGGCAAGGCCAAGGCGCGTGAAGATGTGCTGCGTGAGCTGGCTGATGTGCCTGCCACTCTGGTGTTCTATGAAACGGCACCTCGCCTGCTGGACGCGCTGGGTGCAATCGGTTCGGTGCTGCCGGCGCGCGAGGTCGCGGTGGCGCGCGAGCTTACCAAGCGGTTCGAGGAATGTCGCCATGGCTCGCCGGGAGACATCGCAGAGCACTATCGCGCTCACCCACCAAAGGGGGAGATCGTGCTGCTGGTGGGACCTCCCGTGGACGTGCCTCCAGATGCGGCAGATGCGGACGGGCTGCTGCGGGAAGCGCTTGTCACGGAGAAACCGTCGCAGGCCGCGGCGCGGGTGGCGAAGGCGACCGGGCTTGACCGCAAAGCGCTTTACGCGCGCGCGCTCGAATTGAAGTGAGGCACGCACGAGAGCAGGCAGAGCGGCAGGGACGCCGGGGCGAAGCATGGGCCGCCTGGTACTTGCGCCTGACAGGGTGGCGAATCTTGGGTCGTCGTATGAAAACGGCGCGAGGCGAGATCGACATCGTTGCGCGGCGCGGACGAACGGTTTGCTTTGTCGAAGTGAAGTGGCGCGCCAGTGCGGCGGGCCTGGAGCACGCTATCGACGCGGGGCGCCTCCGGCGGGTGGCCGCGGCGGCCCAGGTGCTCGCCCCCCGATACGCTCAAGCGGGAGAGACCGTGCGGATCGACGTCTTTCTGCTCGCCCCCTGGTGCTGGCCGCGCCGGATTGTAAATGCGTGGCAACCCGGCGTCTGAAGGGCGGTGGCAAAACCACATTCGCGACACGGCAAACGTCGCATGGGGGGGACGCGCCGTGCGGCCAGCGTTGCGAATATACTCGCCCCATCCTTGATTTGCGGTAAGGCAGCCCATGGTAGTGGCCCTTAGCGAGAGGTGAGATGGCGTTACGTATTGCGGTCCAGATGGACCCCCTCGAGACGATCAACATCGTGGGCGATTCCTCCTTCGCGCTGATGCTGGCGGCGCAAGCGCGCGGCCATAGCCTGTTCCACTACGACGTGCGGAGCCTCGCCTACGACACGAGCGAGGGGGCGGGCGGCAGGCTGACGGCGTGGGCGGCGCCGGTGACGGTGCAACCGGTCGCCGGCAATCACTTCGCCCGCGATGAGCATCGCCTGATTGACCTGGCGAGCGACGTGGATGTCGTACTCATGCGGCAGGACCCGCCTTTTGACCTCGGCTACATTACCGGCACGCATCTGCTCGAACGTCTCGCCGGCACGACGCTGGTGGTGAACGATCCGGCCGCGGTCAGGAACGCGCCGGAGAAGGTCTTCGTACTGGATTTTGCGCGCTTCATGCCGCCGACGTTCATTGCTCGCCGTCTTGAGGATGTGCGCCGTTTTCATTCCGCGCACCCAGGCGAACTCGTGGTGAAGCCGCTGCACGGCAACGGCGGCAAAGCGGTGTTCCGCATCCCCGAGGATGGGTCAAACCTGGGTGCGCTGACGGAACTGTTCGGGCAAGTCTGGCCTGAGCCGTTCATGGTGCAGCCCTTCCTCCCCTCTGTCAGCGAAGGTGACAAGCGCATCGTCTTGATCGACGGCGAGTTCGCCGGTGCCATCAACCGCAAGCCCGGCGAGGGGGAGTTCCGTTCCAACCTTGCCGTTGGTGGCTCCGCAGAGGCAGCTCAGCTTACTGCGCGCGAGGAGGAGATCTGTGCGGCGATGGGTCCGGAACTGAAGGCGCGCGGGCTCGTTTTCGTCGGCATTGACGTAATCGGCGGACAGTGGCTGACGGAGATCAACGTGACATCGCCCACCGGTATCGTCGCCATCGACCGGTTCAACGGGACCGACACTGGCGCGCGCATCTGGGAGGCGATCGAGGGACGCCACGCCGCGATGTGAACTTTGCACGGGAATTGGCATGAATGAATGGGTTCTGCGATTGATAGAAGGCGGCGGCTATTGGGGAGTCGCCTTCCTCATGGCGCTGGAGAACATCTTTCCGCCAATTCCCTCTGAACTGATAATGGGGGTGGGCGGCCTCGCGGTGGCGCGAGGCCGGATGGATATTGTGCCTCTGATGATTGCCGGCACGGTCGGTGCGACGCTTGGAAACTACGTGCTGTTCCTCGTGGCGGACCGGCTTGGGTATGAACGGCTCAAGCCTTTCGTGGACCGCTGGGGGCGATGGCTGACGATGGACTGGGGCGAGGTCGAGCGCGCCAGCTATTTCTTTCGGAAGCACGGCGGCGCCGTCGTGTTCTTCATGCGGTTCCTGCCGATGTTCCGCACCATCGTCTCGATCCCCGCCGGGCTTTCACACATGAGCCACGTGCGCTTCCTGCTCTACACGACCGCGGGCGCCGCGATCTGGAACTTCGTGCTGGTCCAGATTGGCCGCTGGGCGGGGAAGGCCTTTGATGAAGCGGAGAAGTACTTTGGATGGGCCACGATCGTCGTCGCCGGTGCCGCGATCCTTTTCTATTTCTGGCGTGTGGTGACCTGGAAGCCAACGCCGAGCTGATCCCGCGCGGCCTCATGCATCAGCCGTTCTCTCGAGGATGCGCGCTGCGGTAGACGTCGAGCAAAGTGGCGGCATCGACTTTGGTATAGATCTGCGTCGAGCCCAGGCTTGCGTGACCCAGCAACTCCTGAAGCGAGCGCAAGTCCGCGCCCGCGCCCAGCAAGTGCGTCGCAAAGCTGTGGCGCAACGCGTGCGGCGTGGCCGTAGGTGGTAGGCCAAGCGATACGCGCGCGCGTGCCACCGCCTTTTGCACCATGCCTTGCGAAAGCGGGCCGCCTTTTGCGCCGCGGAACACCGACTCCTCGCGACCGACTGGCCAGGGTGATTTCGCGAGATAGTCTGCGATAGCCTCGCGCACGATCGGAAGCAGCGGCACAACGCGCTGCTTGTTGCCCTTGCCGGTCACCACCAGGGTCTCTCCCAGCGGCAGCGCGGCTCCGGTCAGCGAAAGCGCTTCTGCGATCCGCAACCCCGCTCCGTAAAGAAGCAGCAGCACGGCACGATCACGCGCACCGATCCAAGGTTCCGCCGAGTCTTCTTCCACTGCAACGGCGAGGTTGACCGCTTCATCGGGCGTGACAGGCCGTGGCAGCCCCTTTTTCACGCGCGGCCCGCGCAGGCGCGGCGGCGCCGTGTCTGTTCCTGCCTGCTGGCGTGCGAAAGCGAGGAACGCCTTGAGCGCGGAGAGCTCGCGAGCCGCCGAGCTATTGCCGATACCGTCAGCGCGGCGGCCGGCGAGATGGCTGCGCAAGGCTGTCGCATCGATTCGGGCAAGCGTCGGCCAGTCCCAATCCTTGTGTCCGATCAGGCGCGCCGCGGTCGCCAGATAAGCTCGAATCGTGTGTGCTGAGCGGCGCCTGTCCTGGTCGAGGTGAGCACCCCATGCTTCGAGGACGTCAGCGCGTGTCATCACGCCGCAACGAGCGCTTCTGGTACAAGCTCGGCCAGCAGGGCGTCGAGGAGCGGCATGCCCGCCTCCGTCACTCCGATACGGGTGCCGCGACGCCAGGCGAGCCCTTGGTCAGCGTAGAATGTTAGCTTCTCTTCGACACATAGCTTAGACGCGGGCACGCCCACACGCTGGGACACAGCGTAGAGATCGACACCTTCGGCGAGGCGCAGGCCCATCAGCATGGCTTCGGCAGCCTGCTCACGCTGCCCGAGCTGGCGAGCCTCCGCGATTCCATCGCCCTGCTGCGAAACCGCAGCAAGCCAGTTCTCCGGCTTGCGGTGTCGGACTGTTGCCACGCCAGCGCGGCGGCCATGCGCACCGGGGCCGATGCCGCAGTAGTCCTGGTAGCGCCAGTACGCCAAGTTATGGCGGCTCTGCTCGCCCGCGCGCGCGTGATTGCTGATCTCGTAGCTCGGGAGCCCGGCTGCAGCGGTACGCTCGCGCGTGAGGTCGAACAGATCGGCCGCCGCATCGTCGTCGAGCGGCGTGAACTCGCCTTTTCGCACCAGCGTCTCGAAGCGGGTGCCCGGCTCGATGGTGAGCTGGTACAGCGACAGGTGCCCGGTGCCGAGGCCTATTGCACGCGCCAGTTCAGCATCCCACGCCTCGGGGGTCTGCCCAGGGCGTGCGTAGATCAGGTCAAAGGTCACGCGCCCGAAATGCCGCTGCGCGACTTCAAGCGCCGCGAGGCCCTCGGCAGCATCGTGCAGCCGACCCAGGAAACGCAACGTGGAATTGTCCAGTGCCTGCAGGCCGAGCGAGGCGCGGTTGATGCCGACCGCTGCCAGTGCGGCGTAGTTGGCCGCTTCGACGGAAGACGGGTTGCCCTCCAGCGTGATCTCGATGCTGCTATCGAAGCCCCACAGGCGCTCCGCTTCTTCCAGCAAGCGGGCAACCAGGGCAGGAGGCATCAGCGAAGGCGTGCCTCCCCCGAAGAAGATCGAGGTGAGCGTCTCACCGCTCGCGCATTCTGCTTCCCGCCGCATGTCGGCGAGCAGAGTTCGCTCCCAGATGTCATGATCGATCCGGTCGCGCACATGGCTGTTGAAGTCGCAGTAGGGGCACTTCGCCAGACAGAACGGCCAGTGGATGTAGAGGGCGCGGGCCATGGCGCTCCCTAGCAACTCCGCACAGCTGCGGCCACTCTAACGAGGAGAGGGGACGTCAGTGGCCGAACTGGTCGGCGACGAGCTTGGCGAAGGCGTCGGCGCGGTGGCTGATGCGGTGCTTCTCTTCCGGGGGCAGTTCGGCAAAGGTGACGTCTCGGCCCTGAGGCACGAACACGGGGTCATAGCCGAACCCCATGGTCCCTCGCGGTGGCCAGGAATAAGTGCCGTGGACCCGGCCTTCATAGACGACGCTGTCCCCTTCGGGCCAGGCTAGAGCCAGGACGCAGGAGAACCAGCAGGAGCGATCGACCTCGGTCCCGGCTTCGCAGAGCAACCCTTCGACTTTGCCCATTGCCATGTACCAGTCTCGGCCCAAGGGACCCTCGAACCACTGCCGCTCCGCCCAATCCGCGGTGTAGACGCCAGGCCGACCGCCCAGTGCGGTCACAGACAGGCCGCTGTCGTCCGCGAGCGCCGGGATCTGCGCAGCCTTTGCCGCGGCCCGGGCCTTGAGGAGGGCGTTCTCGGCGAAAGTGATGCCGGTTTCCTCCGGCTCCGGCAGGCCGAGCGCCCCTGCCGAGAGGCACTCGATGCCGTAAGGCGCGAGGAGAGCGCCGATCTCCTTCAGCTTGCCCGCATTGTGCGTGGCAATGAGCAGGCGCTTCCCCTCGAGCCGGCGGCTCACCGTCCGGTCGCCTTGGCCTGTGCCGCGAAGATGCGTTCGCAACCGATGCGGGCGAGGCGCAGCAGGCGCAGCAGGGCTTCCTCGTCGTAAGGCGCGCCCTCGGCGGTCGCCTGCGCTTCGGCGATGAGACCACCTTCGATCAGCACGAAGTTCGCATCGGCATGGGCGTTGCTGTCCTCGATGTAGTCGAGATCGAGCACGGGCGTGCCTTCATGAATGCCGCAGGAGATGGCGGCGACGCGAGCGGTGATCGGGTCTTCCTTGATTTTTCCCTCGGCCAGCAGCTTGTCGACCGCAAGGCGCAGCGCGACCCATGCGCCCGAGATCGAGGCCGTGCGGGTGCCGCCGTCCGCCTGGATCACGTCGCAGTCGAGCACGATCTGGCGCTCGCCCAGCTTCTTCATGTCGACCACGGCGCGTAAGGATCGGCCGATCAAGCGCTGGATTTCCTGCGTGCGGCCGGACTGCTTGCCCTTCGCAGCCTCGCGACTGCCGCGCGTGTGCGTGGCGCGCGGGAGCATCGAGTACTCGGCGGTGACCCAGCCTTCGCCCTTGCCGCGCAGGAACGGCGGGACCTTTTCCTCCACCGAGGCGGTGACGAGGACCCGGGTGTCGCCGAACGAGATCAGCGCAGAGCCTTCCGCATGCTTGGTGAAACCGGTCTGGATGTCGATAGCGCGCATCTCGTCGGGCGCGCGGCCGGAAGGTCGCATGAGTGTTCCTCTCGTGAATTCGTGAGGCGCCATTGGCTGAACGGGCTTGAGGCTGCAAGCACCATCCCTAAATTGCGGAGCGTGGCGACTCCTCCCTTTCTTGAACTGACGACCCGTGCGCGCGAGATCTTTCGGCTCGTGGTTGAGGAGTATCTCGACACCGGCGTCCCGGTCGGCTCCCGTACGCTGGCAGGTGGCGGGGCCTTGAACCTGTCGCCGGCGTCGATCCGCTCGGTGCTGGCCGACCTTGAGAAACTCGGCCTCCTCGCAGCACCGCACACCAGCGCGGGCCGGCTCCCGACCGAATCGGGGCTGCGCCTGTTCGTGGACGGGATGATGCAAGTCGCCGAGCCCACGCGCGAGGAGCGTGCGGCGATCCAGAGCCGCCTTGCCGAACCGGGCCCGATCGAGGCAGCATTGGAGGCGACGAGCGCGATCCTCTCGGATCTGTCCGCCTGTGCCGGCGTAGTCATGGTCCCGCAGCGCGAGGCGCGGCTGAAGCAGCTGTCACTCGTCTCTATCGCGGAGCGACGCGTGCTCGCCATCATGGTGGGCGACGACGGCGCTGTGGAGAACAGGATCATCGAACTCGCGGCGCCGGTCCAGGCGGCAGCGCTGGAGGAAGCTTCCAACTACATCACCGCCCATCTGGCGGGTCGCACGCTGGCAGAAGCGGGAATGGCCATGCGCACGGATATCGCGTCCGGTCGCAGCGCGCTGGATGCCGCCAGTCACGATCTTATCGAACGCGGCATCGCCGTCTGGAGCGAGGATGCGGCGCGCCGGCCCGTGCTGATCGTGCGCGGGCAGGCAAACCTGCTCGACGAAAGCGCCGTCTCCGACCTTGAGCGGGTACGGTCGCTGCTGGACGACCTTGAGAACAAGCAGTCCGTGGCCGACTTGCTCGACATGGCTCGGGACGCTCGGGCGACCCGAATTTTCATTGGATCCGAGAACCGCCTTTTCGCGTTGTCCGGTTCATCTGTGATCGCGTCTCCCTATCGCGACCGCGAGGGACGCGTGATCGGAGTTGTGGGGGTTATCGGGCCAACTCGGTTGAACTATGCGCGTGTCGTCCCCATGGTGGACTTCACCGCTCGGAGCCTGGGCCGGAGCCTGGATAAATTCATCGGTTAGCTGGAATTCAACGGACATGACTGAAGACAAGACGCAGCCTCACGAAGACAAGGCTGCTGCGGAGGAATTGAAGGGCGTTCCTGAGGAACTGCTCGAGAAGAACGCCGGAACCGCCGATCGCGAGGCGGACGAACTGGCACGTCTGCGCGAGGAGCTAGAGGTGGCCAAGCAGGACATGCTCTACGCTCGCGCCGAGACGCAGAACGTGCGCCGCCGGCTAGAAAAGGACATCGCGGATACCCGCGCTTATGCGGCCACCGGCTTTGCGCGAGATATCTTGTCAGTCGCTGACAATCTGTCGCGTGCGCTCTCTGCTATCCCGGCAGAGCTGCGCGAGGACGAGAAGATGAAAAACCTCGTCTCCGGCATCGAGGCGACGGGCCGCGAAATCGACAAGGTCTTCGCCGCGCACGGCATCAGCCGCATTGCCGCGATGGGCCTGCCGCTTGATCCCAATCAGCACCAGGCCATGATCGAGGTGCCCTCCGCAGAGGCTGAGCCCGGCACGATCGTGCAGGAGCTGCAGGCGGGATACATGATCAAGGACCGGCTGCTGCGTCCGGCGATGGTTGCGGTCGCCAAGAAGCCGGACTGAAACCGGCTTCAATTGGAACGCTTTCGGCCATAGTACACCTGGATGCGACGGATTGTTGATGTGGAAGGAACAAGGGCGGCGGGTCTCCGTTAACCCCGAACAATATTTGTTGGGTCACGGAGATAATCATGCGTAAGCTCATTCTTCCCGTCATTGCTGCTGGCGCGCTGTCGCTGGGTGGTTGCGCTTCGAACTATTCGGGCGAAGGTGCTCTGGCTGGCGGTGCCCTCGGTGCTGGCGTCGGAGCACTTGCAGGTGACGTCGCAGCGGGTGCTGCGATCGGTGCGGCGGCAGGCGGTGTTGCTGGCTCGCAGGTCGAGAAGGATCGCAACGGCGGCTGCTATCGCTATGATCGCGACGGCCGGCGCTACTATGACCGGGACTGCTGATCCGGCATCAAGCTATCGAAATGGCGCGGGCAACCCCCGCGCCATTTTTTTGTCCGCGGTTTAGGCTCCTGCGAACGGCAGAATTCCTCGGTAAGATGCCAGAGGCGGAGCGCCCGGCACATGTACGCCGCGCTCGAGCAGGAACACGTGGCGCACGATCTCGGCCTGCTGCTCTATCCCGTAGCGCTCGAGCGGCCATCCCGGCTTGAGCGAATAGTCGTAGCGGCAGAGCAGATGGCGGGCGAGTGGCAAGTACCACCGGCCCTTGCACTGCGTTTGCCACACATGCGTAATCTCGTGCAGAAACAGCGCTTGTGCCTGCAGCCCTGTCGCGGCGAAATCGTCCACATAGTGCCGGGACGCTGGATGGAAGTGAATGTGCCCAGTCGGTGCCATCAGGGTGTTGACGGGCTGAAATGGGAACCAGCGCCGCCGCTTCACTCGGACTGGGTTGCAATCAACTGCGTCGCCGAACACCGACCGGACAAGATTGCGTTCGCCTGTTGTCAGAGGGCGCTCGCCCCCCGGCGCGCAACTGCAGCCCGGATGAGCTACCGCCCTCAGCGTGCCGCCTCCGTGCTGGCCCCCATCGTCTCCACCTTTATCGGCATCGACAGCTTGTCTCCGTCCGCGAAAGTCAGCGTCATCTCAGTCGAGCCACCGGGTTGAAGCGAGTTGTCGACCTCGAATGCCATCACGTGCAGGCCGCCCGGTTCGAAAGCGATTTCAGCCTTAGGAGCGATTTCCACCCGGTCTACGGCAGCCATCTTGCCGCCCTCGGTGCGGTGCATCTCTGCCTTGCCCACGCCTTCGACATGCACCGCCGCCAGGGAGACGGCGGCCTCGTTGTTGTTGGTCGCTTTGAAATAAACAACGCCAGGACGGCCAGCGATGACGGGAAGCACGAGCCGACCCTCGGCCGCGTTCACGCCGGGCTTCGCGCTTGGTCCGATACTGGCGGAAGTTGCCATCGGGACGGCCGTCTCCTCGGCGGCCGGAGGCTCGGGGCTATCGCAGGCGCTGAGGTTTACGGCCGTGGCGACAAGGCCAGCCAACATGAGCGAGCGAAGCGTTGTCATGGCTCGATATTCCTTTCTTGCGGTGTTGCGCACTGGTGTCCGAAACTGGGTCGCGTCATGCCTGCACACCGCTCTTGTGCCAAGCAAAACCACTCCTATATCGCGCCGCGACGACATGCCCTTGATGAGGGACGTCCGAGCCGCCAAGCCGCCTTGCTCCGCAGGGGGAGGCGATCCGCGCGGTGTCATCAATGACGTGAGGAAATGGGGATAATGGCTAAAGTTATCGGTATCGACCTTGGCACCACCAACAGCTGCATCGCGGTCATGGACGGCGGCAAGCCCAAGGTGATCGAGAATTCGGAAGGCGCGCGCACAACGCCTTCGATCGTCGCCTTCACGAAGGACGGCGAGCGCCTGATCGGCCAGCCGGCGAAGCGCCAGGCGGTCACCAACGGCGACAACACAATTTTCGCGGTGAAGCGCCTGATCGGCCGCCGCTTCGACGATCCGGTGACCAAGAAGGATACCGAGCTCGTCCCGTATACCATCACCCGTGGCAAGAACGGCGACGCGTGGGTCAGCGCTGGCGGCGAAGACTATTCGCCCTCGCAGATCAGCGCCTTCATCCTGCAGAAGATGAAGGAAACCGCCGAGAGCTATCTGGGTGAGACGGTCACGCAGGCGGTCATCACCGTGCCGGCTTACTTCAACGACGCGCAGCGCCAGGCGACCAAGGACGCCGGCCAGATCGCCGGCCTTGAAGTGCTGCGTATCATCAACGAGCCGACCGCTGCTGCGCTGGCCTATGGCCTCGACAAGCAGGATGGCAAGACCATCGCGGTCTACGACCTTGGCGGCGGTACGTTCGACGTTTCGGTCCTGGAGATCGGCGACGGCGTGTTCGAGGTGAAGTCGACCAACGGCGACACCTTCCTGGGTGGTGAGGACTTCGACTCCAAGCTCGTCGAGTGGCTGGCCGACAAGTTCAAGGCCAAGGAGAACATGGATCTCCGCACTGACAAGCTTGCCCTGCAGCGCCTGAAGGAAGCGGCCGAAAAGGCGAAAATCGAACTGTCGTCCACCGCGACAACCGAGATCAACTTGCCGTTCATAACCGCGCGCATGGAAGGTGGCAGCACCACTCCGCTTCACTTGGTCGAGACGATCACGCGCGCCGACCTCGAGAAGATGGTCGCCGATCTGATCCAGCGTACGCTTGAGCCTTGCCGCAAGGCGATCGCCGATGCCGGCCTTACCGCCAAGGACATCGACGATGTTGTGCTGGTAGGCGGCATGACCCGCATGCCGCGCGTTCGCGAAGTTGTGAAAGAGTTCTTCGGCAAGGAGCCCCACACGGGCGTGAACCCGGATGAAGTCGTCGCCATGGGCGCGGCAATTCAGGCCGGCGTGCTGCAGGGCGACGTCAAGGACGTGCTGTTGCTCGACGTCACTCCGCTCTCGCTGGGTATCGAGACGCTGGGTGGCATCATGACCAAGATGATCGATCGCAACACGACGATCCCGACTAAGAAGAGCCAGGTCTACTCGACCGCCGAGGACAACCAGCAGGCCGTCACGATACGCGTGTTCCAGGGCGAGCGCGAGATGGCGCAGGACAACAAGATGCTGGGTCAGTTCGACCTCGTCGGCATCCCGCCGGCGCGTCGCGGCGTGCCCCAGATCGAGGTCACCTTCGACATCGATGCGAACGGTATCGTGAACGTGTCCGCCAAGGACAAGGGCACGGGCAAGGAGCAGCAGATCCGCATCCAGGCTTCGGGCGGTCTCTCCGACTCCGATATCGACCAGATGGTTCGTGATGCCGAGAAGTTCGCCGAGGAAGACAAGAAGCGCCGCGAGGCTGCCGAGGCGAAGAACAACGCCGAAAGCCTGGTCCACGCGACCGAGCAGCAGTTGGCGGAGAACGGCGACAAAATCGACGCTTCGCTCAAGTCCGACATTGAGAGCGCGATTGCTGAGGCCAAGACTGCGATCGAAAGCGGTGATACCGCTGAGATCACAGCCAAGTCGCAGGCTCTCACTGAAGTCGCGATGAAGATGGGTCAGGCCATCTATGAGCGCGAGCAGGCTTCGGGCGCTTCTCCGGAAGGCGGCGCCAGCGCCTCCTCCGATGGCGACGAGGACGTGGTCGATGCCGAGTTCTCGGAAGTCGACGAGAACAAGGGCTGATAACCTGATGAAAACCGCAACCCCCGCCGGTGCATCTCGTGCCGGTGGGGGTTAGGTTGTCTTCCGGGGAAGAAAAACGTGTCAGCTACTGAAATCGACTTTTACGAACTGCTCGAGTGCGAGCGGACGGCCGACGATAAGACGATCAAGTCGTCTTATCGCAAGCTCGCGATGAAGTACCACCCGGACAAGAATCCGGGCTGCAAGGAGTCCGAGGCCAAGTTCAAGGCGATCAGCGTCGCCTACGACTGCCTCAAGGACCCGCAGAAGCGTGCCGCATACGACCGCTATGGCCATGCCGCGTTCCAAAACGGTGGCGCCGGAGGTCAGCACGGAGCAGACTTCGGCGATTTTGGCGACATTTTCGAGTCCATCTTCGGCCAGGCCTTCGGTGGCGGCGGGCGGCAGCAGGCGCGCCGCGGCGCAGACTTGCGCTACGACATGGAGATCACGCTTGAGGAAGCGTTCCATGGCAAGAAGACTGAGGTCAACATAGAAGTCTCGCAGGCGTGTGAGCCGTGCCATGGCTCGGGCGCTGAACCAGGCACGGGCGCGCGGCGCTGCGCTATGTGTGGTGGCCACGGGAAGGTGCGCGCGCAGCAAGGCTTCTTCATGGTCGAGCGCACCTGCCCGACATGTAACGGCCGCGGTGAAGTAATCGAGAAGCCCTGCCGTTCCTGCAGAGGGGAAGGGCGGGTCGACAAACCGCAGCGGCTCGAAGTGGACATCCCGCCTGGCGTGGACTCCGGAACTCGAATTCGTTTGTCGGGTAAAGGAGAGGCCGGCCCGTTCGGTGCTCCTCCGGGCGATCTCTATATCTTCCTGCACGTTAAGCGGCACGACGTATTCGAGCGCGAAAGCACCACTCTGCTTACGCGTGTTCCGATCACTTTCACGACGGCCGCGCTGGGCGGCCATATCGAAATACCCGGCGTGGACGGTGAGCGGCTGTCTCTCGACATTCCAGCGGGCATCCAGTCCGGTAAGCAGTTGCGCAAGCGCGGGGCCGGAATGCCGGTGCTGCAGGGCCGCGGGCGAGGCGATCTGGTCATCGAGATCACGATCGAAACGCCAACTCGCCTCACGGCTCGGCAGAAGGAACTTCTGCGCGAATTGCAGGAAACCGA
This sequence comes from Novosphingobium kalidii, assembly GCF_040534015.1. Classification (NCBI taxonomy): domain Bacteria; kingdom Pseudomonadati; phylum Pseudomonadota; class Alphaproteobacteria; order Sphingomonadales; family Sphingomonadaceae; genus Novosphingobium; species Novosphingobium kalidii. Next base: position 72,277 of record NZ_JBEWLY010000017.1, on the reverse strand, counting down.
GACGGGCGACGAGTGCCCGGACTCCAAAAGCTTTTTCGAGCGCATCAAGGATGCCTGGACAGGTATCACGGATTGAGGCTTGCAGGCGCTGGCGTAACGCCGGCGCCTGCGCTCGGTTTGCTCCGGATCCCGCTCCTCAGTGGGATTCCCCGGGGCCTCAACCAGATGGTGACTCGAGCGTGCTGCGAATGCCTGCGATCAGCGCTGGATCGTTTGTGAGTCGGCTTTCCTCTTCGTCCAGAATCGCGAGGAAGGCTTCTCGTTTGAATTGGTCCAGTTCCTCTACTCCGATCTGCCGGTCCTCCACCGCTGACGCGACGAGATCGATCAGCCGCTGGGCACCGTGCAGACGGCCCCACAAGTAGTCGTGTTCGCGATAGGCGCGGCTGAAGAATGCTCCGAAGTTGTAGAACTCGGTGCCGCGCAGTGATCCGTGGCTTGGGATGGCATGGCAGTCGTCCGGCGAGATCCGGTCCACTTTCGCCGGGTCGAACTCGTTGGTGCCCTCGCCGCGCAGTAGGGGCAGAGTAACCGTGTCATAGAACGGGAAGCCGAGATACGCGAGGAGCAGGCGCCTGCGTGATGCCGGGGACATTTCGCCCAGAGCAGCTGCAATCATAGCGTCCACCTTGGCGTCGAGGGCCGGGAGGCCTCGCTGGTTAGCTATAAAGGCGATGACAGCGCGCGGGTCCTTGAACGCGTTTGCTGCAAGCTCGTCGAACTCAGGCCCTAGCGCGCATACTGGCTCCTTCGCCTGATACAGCGCCAGCCCCTCGTAGATGATGCCGAGCATGTGATCGGCAGCATTCTCGTCCGGCTCGCTATCGGCGAACTTCTCCTCAATCGCACGGCGAGCCAGAAGCCGAAGCCTGCGAATGCGGAAAGCCAAGTCGTGTTCCCGAAAGAACTCAACCGCGTGGGACGAGGCACCACCGCGCAAGGCGGAGAGCCGGTCGAGACCTTGTGTCGCCAGATGAGCCGCAAGCGCGTCGCTAACGGGCTGGCGCGATCCAAGGGACGGCGCTGCTTGCACGATGATGCGCGCAAGCATGGCGAGAATGCCTGCAAACTTCACTTGCGAATAGCCGTGGTACGCGAAGCCCGCCTGTTCCCAGGCAGCCTGCTGTGACTTAGCGCGCCAGGTGCTCAGGCGCTTTGGCGTGGGACGGCTCAGGAACAGGGTCCGCCCGAACAACCTTTCGACGGCGTCCTCTATCTCTGGACGCAATGAATCGACAATCGCCCGCAGCGTCGCCGTTTCCTGTGAGGCACTTTCAAGTGCTTCCAGGTTGTCGCGGATCGGCTGTTCCCGAGGAATGGCGGAGACAGCGCCAAAGATCGTGGCGATGAAACCGGGCGGTTCATTAGGGTCACGCTGCTCGCGTGGGAAAGTGTGGTGCGGAGTGGGGTCGATATAGACGAAGCGTCGATCCACTTCGCGGTGCGCCGGGCGGTCGCGCAGAACGGCCATGGCGTCCGCGAAAGGTGCGTTGACGAGAACGGAACCATCGATCAGCGCAACTTGCTCCAGATCATCCTCTCGCGCGTGCTCGGGCATGATTCGGGTGAGGAATGCATCGCGGCTCTCCCACGAGAGGTCTTCCTCCTGGGCCAGAGTTTCGATCTCCGCCACTTGCAGCGGTGGGAAGGCGCCCGGGAAACTCGACGTTGCGCGGGTGGCGAAGACCAGATCCAGCAGCGGGGCGAGCGGCTGACCCGGTTTTCCCGGAGTGATCCCGCGAAAACCGATGGAGAGGCGGTGCTCGCTTTCATAAACAAGTTCGGGAGAATGAAGGCGCAGCGGTCGTAGCTGGCCGCCGAAGTCGGTCGCCGTCACGAACAGATCGATCGGGTGCCCGGGCGGGAGCAATGGATCTCCGGCCGGCTGATCCGCCATTGCGCTCAGCGCCCGCGTGAACAGGCGTGAGAGGCCGATGCCGCTGAACGGCGGCTCGAACCAGCGTGAGCGGATCAGACGGGAGAGCTTCTCGCGCACTTCCTCGCGCGTCTCAGGCGAAACCGAGCTGCTCACCCCGTTGCCGGGGCGCTGCAGGAGATACGACACGGCCGGCATCATCCAGAACTTGGCGGTGCGCGCACCCGGCTTCGCATCGGGGTCGAGCAGGATGTCGATGTCGGCTTCGGAAAGCCACAGCTCGGTCAACGGGTCCAGCGATTGTCCGGAATGGATCGCCTGCGCCAGGAATACCGAGTTGATCCCGCCAGCGCTTGCTCCTGCGACGATGTCGGTCATGACCGAGATGCAGTGACCGTGCTCGTCTCGCAAGCGCTCCAGCAGTCGTCCATAGACGCCCTCGCTGCTCTCGCTGTTGGTCTCCCCCGCATGGAAGCACCTGCTGGCGCGCAGCAGCTTCCACAGCTCCTTGGTGACCCCATGCATGTAGACTGCCAGGCTTATCCCACCATAGCAGACGAGCGCGATCCGCAGTTCTTTGTGCCGCATCCCTCTGCATCTAGTAGCATCTGAGCGCTTGGCAATTGCGTTCGCGCAATGTTCCGGATAGGCGTGCGGGATGGTCAAGCCCAAACGCCGATTTGTCTGCCAGGCCTGCGGCAGCGTCTCAAACCGCTGGCAAGGGCAATGCGCTGACTGCAGCGAGTGGAACACGCTGTCTGAGGAAGCGCCGCAGACGGTGTTCTCGTCCAAGCACGACCTCTCCTCAGGCGGCCGGCCGATCCGCTTCGAGCCGCTGGACGCGCCGGGTGAGAGGCTGGTTCGGCGGACCAGCGGGCTTGCCGAGTTCGATCGCGCTCTGGGTGGTGGTCTCGTGCCCGGATCTGCCATTCTCATGGGCGGCGATCCCGGCATCGGCAAATCGACTCTGTTGCTGCAAGCGGCCGCACATGTCGCCAAAGCGGGAGGGGACGCCGTGTATGTGAGCGGCGAGGAAGCGGCGGGCCAGGTAAGGCTGCGGGCGGAGCGGCTTGCCTTGTCTGACGCGCCGATCAGGCTGGCTGCGGCGACCTCGGTCCGCGATATTCTGACGACCTTGGGCGGCATGGCTCCGCCAGCGCTGCTGGTGATCGATTCCATCCAGACCATGCACTCCGATCAGATCGAGGGGGCGCCCGGTACTGTCAGTCAGGTGCGCGGCTGCGCCTTCGAACTGATCCGGTATGCCAAGGAAAACGGCGTTACGCTGGTTCTCGTGGGCCACGTCACCAAGGACGGTTCGATCGCGGGTCCGCGCGTGCTCGAACACATGGTGGACGTGGTCATGAGCTTCGAGGGCGAGCGGAGCCATCAGTACCGCATCCTGCGCAGCATCAAGAATCGCTTCGGACCTGTGGACGAGATCGGCGTTTTTGCCATGGAAGGGCAGGGGCTTGCAGAGGTCGGCAACCCTTCGCTGCTCTTCCTTTCCGGACGCGACGAGCCGGTCGCCGGCAGTGCCGTGTTTCCTGCCATGGAAGGCACGCGTCCGGTGCTGGTCGAGATCCAGGCGCTGATTGTGCGACTGCAGAGCGGCGCAACTCCGCGACGGGCGGTTGTTGGTTGGGACACTGGACGGCTGGCGATGCTGCTTGCAGTCCTGGAGGCGCGCTGCGGCCTCAATTTCTCCAACGCCGAAGTCTATCTCAACGTTGCCGGTGGCTACAGGCTGGCTGATCCGGCCGCAGATCTCGCGGTTGCCGCAGCTCTTGTCTCGGCGCTCGGAGATAAGCCCCTTGGCGGTGATGTCGTCTGGTTCGGCGAAGTTTCCCTGGCGGGGGAAATCCGGCCCGTCGCCCATGCCGCTATCCGCCAGCGCGAAGCCGCCAAGCTGGGCTTTGGGCGGGCCTTCGGTCCGGCCAGCTCGGGAGGAGCGCCGGAGAAGGGCTTGCGCTACGACGGGCTGACGCTGCTGCCGAACCTCGTTGACCGGGTGCTTTCGACTTCATAAAGTGGCGGGCAGATGACCGGCTTCGATATTGCAGTTCTCCTGCTTGTGGGGATGGGTGCCGTTACCGGCTTCATGCGTGGCTTTGTGCAGGAGATCCTTGCGCTCGTCGCCTGGATCGCGGCAATCCTCGCCATCCGTTTGCTGCACACGCCGCTGAATGCGGCACTGGCGCCGCATATCGGCACCGAGTCTGGCGCCGCGGTGCTGTCCTTCGCTTTGCTGCTCATCGTGCCCTATGCCCTGATGAAGCTGATTGCCAACTGGGCAGGGCGGAGAAGCCGAAGCTCAGTGCTGGGTCCGATCGACAGAGTGCTGGGATTTGGGTTTGGCGCAGTGAAGGGCGTGATCATCGTCGTTCTTGCCTTCTCTGTGCTGGTGCTGGGCTACGATACGGTTTGGGGCGCCGGTGGCCGTCCAACGTGGATCACGCAGGCCAGAACTTATCCGTTCATTGACGCCGCCAGCAAGTCGCTCGTCCAGCTGATCGCAGAACGCCGGCGCGAGGCCGCGGAGGCCGAGATAGCCTCGCCAAGTGAAAGCGAATAGCTGCATGGCCTCGGCAGCGCTCCTGTACACGCCTGACGTTCTCGCGCTTGCTACCAGCTTGGCCGCCTACCCGCTCAACGATGACTTGCGGTTGCGAGCCGACGCACGCTCTCGCAGCTGTGGCAGCACGCTGACTTTGGGGTTGTCGCTTGACAATGACGGCCGCATCGCCCGTGTCGGGCTGCGCACCCAAGCCTGCGCCATCGGGCAAGCGTCGGCGGCGATTTTCGCCCAAGGCGCGCAGGGTCGTAGCGGCACCGAGGTAGCGACAGCGGCAGAGGCGGTGACCCGCTGGCTGGCTGGAGAAGCAGAGCTACCGGACTGGCCGACCCTGGGCGAGATTGCTGCGGCGCGCGACTATCCAGGGCGGCACGGTGCGCTGATGTTGCCGTGGACTGCGGCGCTGCAACTGCTTTCCTCACCGCGCGACCAGAGCTAAGGCCCGGCCAAGAGCAACTTGGGGGAAGCGGAGAGAATGGCTGAAGCAGTCGCCGGAAAGCCTGGCCATCTCGAGCCGAGTGCGTCCGATATCCGCCTGGTGATCGCGGCATCTTCGGCCGGAACAGTGTTCGAATGGTACGACTTCTTCATCTATGGAACGCTTGCGGGGCTCATCGGCCGCGCGTTCTTCCCGGCGGATAACGAGACCCTACAGCTTCTCCTGGTCTGGGCCGGGTTCGCGGTCGGGTTCGGGTTTCGTCCACTCGGGGCGATCCTCTTCGGCTATCTGGGTGACAAGCTTGGCCGCAAGTACACCTTCCTCGTCACGGTCACGCTCATGGGCATAGCCACTGCGGGCGTCGGTCTGATCCCTTCGGCTGCCACTATAGGCATTGCCGCGCCGCTGATCGTCATCGTGCTGCGCATCCTGCAGGGCCTGGCCTTGGGCGGAGAATACGGTGGCGCCGCTATCTACGTGGCCGAGCATGCGCCAACGGACCGGCGCGGCTACTACACGGGCTACATCCAGGCGAGCGTAGTGGGCGGGTTCGTTCTAAGCGTCATGGTGGTGCTGGCCTGTCGGTTCCTCATTCCTGCTGATGCATTTGCGGAGTGGGGCTGGCGGTTGCCGTTCCTGCTCAGCCTCGCACTGCTGGCAGTCTCGCTCTACATGCGGCTCAAGCTCAACGAGAGCCCCGTTTTCAAGGCGATGCGCGAAGCCGGAGAGATCGCCGGAAACCCCTTTGTCGAGAGCTTCACCTACCCGGGCAACAAGAAGCGCATCTTCGTTGCGCTCTTCGGTGTGACGGGCGGGCTGACGACGATCTGGTACACCGCTTTCTTCTCCAGCCTCTCCTTCCTCAAGGGACCGATGCGCGTGGATGAGACGGCGGCCGAAATCGTGGTCGGTCTCGCCGGCCTGATCTCGATGGTTTTCTTCGTGATCTTCGGCAAGCTTTCGGATCGCGTCGGCCGCAAGAAACCCATCATCTGGGGTGACTTCCTCACGCTGCTGCTGCTCTTCCCCGTATTCTGGGGGCTCGGGCACTTCGCCAACCCCGGCCTGTCGCAAGCAGCGGACCGTGCGCCGGTGGTCATCTCGGGATGGGATTGCAGCTACGATCCGTTCGCCTCCGAGCAGGCGACAAACTGTGGCAAGCTCCTCGCCGATCTCACCGCCATGGGCATTCCGTATGATCTCGACGAGGCAGGACGCACCCCGGATCTGCAGATGGCGATCGGAGAGCGCCGTTACGCCCTCGACGGAGAAGACGCGCTTGCCTGGGCCGACAATGCCGCCAGAATGGCAGACTTGCGAAGTCGCCTGGAAGCGGCAGGTTACAACTTTTCGAAGCAGGTGCCGCCGCTTGGCAGTCTCTTGATGATTGGAGCGCTGCTGCTTCTCCTGGGCGCCTTGTCAGGGCTGACGTACGGCTCGGTTGCGGCGCTGCTGACCGAAATGTTTCCTCCCAAGATCCGCTACAGTTCGATGTCGATCCCCTACCACATCGGAGCAGGATATTTGGGCGGCTTCCTACCGCTGATCGCAAGCTATATCATTGCCAAGACCGGGAACGCCTACTCTGGCTTGTGGTACACTTGGGTTGTCGTTGCCGTCGCGCTGGTGGTCGGCATGTGGGGGCTCAAAGGTGGACCGCCGCGTGAATTCGAAGATGATGCCTGACACCCGTCTGGCGCCGCCCCCGGCGGCGCTGAGGCTCGCCATTGATCGTGATGCTCTGCGTGGGAACTGGCGCGAACTGAAACGGTTGTCCGGCGCGGCAAGCGCTGGCGCGGCCGTGAAGGCGAATGGATACGGACTGGGCGCGCGCGGTATTGTGCCGGAGTTGTTGCAGGCGGGGTGTCGCGATTTCTTCGTGGCGCATGCAGGAGAGGCTGCGTCCTTGCTGGATCTGATCGATCCGGCCGCGCTCAGCGTGCTCCATGGTCCCGTCAGCGATGCGGATGCGCAGTGGCTGAAAGCGGTCGGCGTAAAGCCGGTGATCAACTCGCTCGTGCAGGCGCGACGGTGGCACGACGTGGGAGGCGGGCGGTGTGATCTCATGGTCGACACCGGGATCAATCGTCTCGGACTGCCGATGACGGAGCTTGGCGATGAGGCTGTCAGCTCGCTTGAAGTGGACGTGCTGCTCTCCCACCTCGCTGCGGCGGAGGAAGAATCACCGCTCAATGCGCTGCAGCTCGGCCGCTGGCGCGAAGCACGAGCCGTCGTACCGCACCGGCGCGCCAGTCTCGCGAACAGCGCGGGCATCGCACTCGGGGCCGAGTATCACGGCGATCTGACCCGGCCTGGCCTGGCGCTTTATGGCGGCATTCCCTGTGAGGCTCTTCGCGGAGTGATCCGACAAGTTGTGCGTCCCCAGGCCGCGATCATGCAAGTGCGCGAAATCGGGCCGGGCGAGGCTGTGGGCTATAACGCAACGTACGTGGCGCAGCAGCCGATGCGGGTCGGAACGATCGCGCTTGGCTATGCCGACGGATACTTGCGCTGCTGGTCCGGCAAGGGCCTGCTGCGGGCAGGCGGGTCCGTTCTTCCTGTGTTGGGGCGCGTCAGCATGGACATGACCGTGATCGATCTCGGGAATGCGCCGGACCTGAAGGAGGGCGACTGGGTCGAAGCCGGGTACCACTTGCCCGACGCTGCAATCGCGTCCGGCCTTTCGCAGTATGAGTTGTTGACCCTGCTCGGCGCGCGTTTTCAGCGCTGAATTTCTTTGCTTTTGTTGCGGCGATGCTGCGCAGCAAAATGGTTGCACCGCAGCACGCTGGGGTGTTAGCTATCAGTCGATAGAAAAAACCGGGGAAAAGTGATGGCTGATGCGACGGATGGCGGCGAGACGGTAATCATCAAGAAGTACGCCAACCGGCGGCTCTACAATACGCGATCTTCGAGCTACATCACTCTGGAGCACCTCGCGAACATGACACGCGAAGGCATCAATTACAAAGTGCTGGATGCCAAGAGTGGAGTCGACATCACGCACACGATTCTTACGCAGATCATTATGGAAGAGGAGTCCAACGGCGAGCAGATGCTGCCGGTGAACTTCCTTCGCGAATTGATCGGCATGTACGGCAATTCGATGCAGTCGCTGATCCCGCACTACCTGGAAGCTTCCATGGAGAATTTCCGCGCGAACCAGTCGAAACTGCACCAGGCGTTCGAAAACAGCCTTGGCAACAATCCTCTCGCCAAGCTGGCCGAACAGAACATGGCGATGTTCAAAGCCGCTGCGACGGCCTTCATGCCCGGTGCCGAAAAGCCCCAGCAACCTGCGCCAGAGGGAGAGTCGGCAAGCGACCTTGCTGCGCTGCGTGAGCAGATGGCCGACATTCAGAAGCGTCTGGACGAGCTCGGCAAGTAAGCTGAGCACGAATGCACCGGGTTTCGCGTCCTGCCGCGCGCATTCTCCTGCTCGATGCCGCCGGCCGCGTGCTTCTGTTCCGCTTTGATCCGGCGGGGCGTCCGCCTTTCTGGTGTACACCTGGCGGAGCGCTCGATCCGGGCGAGAGCTACGAGGAGGCGGCACGGCGCGAATTGTGGGAGGAGACTGGTATCCGCGCTGATCCGGGTCCGCAGATCGCTCGCAAGATGGCTGAGTTCATTACCATCGAAGGTGTTCCCGTCATTGCTGATGAGCGATACTTCCGGGTTGTGCTCCCCCCGGACGCTGACCCGGGGAGCATCGACACGGGCGGACACACCGAGCTCGAACGAGAGGTCATGCGCAGCTGGCGCTGGTTCACGCCGGATGAACTGACCGTGCTGGACGAGCTGTGGTATCCTGAGGACCTGCCGGATCTTCTTGCGGCTCTTGTTTGAACCTGCGCGCGAGTGCGGCTAACAGCGGCTGCATGAATCAGAGCCCCGCCATTCGCCATGCCCTCAACACCAAGCGCGAAGACGATTTCGCCCAATGGTACCAGGAGGTGATTTCCGAAGCCGAAATGGCAGAGGAGTCCGGCGTGCGCGGTTGCATGGTCATCAAGCCGTGGGGCTATGGCATCTGGGAGCGGATCCAGCGCCTGATGGATGATCGCATCAAGGCTGCGGGTGTGCAGAACTGTTACTTCCCGTTGTTCATCCCGCTCTCCTACTTCGCGAAAGAGGCAGAGCACGTCGAAGGCTTCGCCAAGGAGATGGCGGTGGTCACTCATCATCGCTTGGTCAGTGACGGTAAGGGCGGGCTGACCCCGGATCCCGAGGCAAAACTTGAAGAGCCGCTGATCGTGCGGCCCACGTCCGAAACCGTAATTGGTGCCGCGATGTCGCGCTGGGTGCAGTCCTGGCGGGACCTGCCGCTGCTCACCAACCAGTGGGCGAACGTCGTGCGATGGGAGATGCGCACGCGCATGTTCCTGCGCACCAGCGAATTCCTTTGGCAGGAGGGCCACACCGCCCACGCCGATCGCGATGACGCCATGGTCGAGACGCTCCGAGCGTTGGAGATGTATCGTGACTTTGCCGAGACGGAGCTGGCGATGCCGGTGATCGCCGGCGAGAAGCCGGAGAATGAGCGCTTTCCCGGTGCTGTCGCAACCTATTCCATCGAAGCGATGATGCAGGACGGCAAGGCGCTGCAGGCTGGTACGTCGCACTACCTCGGGACTGGTTTCGCGCACGCCGCCGGCATCCAGTACCAGGACAAGGAAGGCGTGCAGCAGTACTGCCATACGACGAGCTGGGGCACGTCGACGCGCATGATTGGCGGCCTCATCATGACGCATGGTGATGACGACGGGTTGCGCGTACCGCCCATGGTGGCACCGCACCAGATTGTCGTGTTGCCGATGCTGCGCGACGGTCCTGAGGATGAGGCGCTGCTCGCTTACTGCGCCGACCTCACCAAGGCGCTATCGGCGCTCACCGCGTTCAGCGAACCGGTGCGTGTTCTACTGGACAAGCGGCCCGGAAAGGCCACGCAGAAGCGTTGGTCCTGGGTCAAGAAAGGCGTGCCTCTGGTGCTCGAGATCGGCGGACGCGATGCAGCGGGCGGTCAGGTGTCGATGCTACGCCGCGACCGCCTGTGGAATGCAGCGGCGAAGGCGAACTTCGTGGGTCTCGCCAAGGACGAGTTCGTCGCACGTGCCGTCGCCGAGTTGGAGGACATCCAGGCGTCGCTCTTCAATGAAGCGAAGGCGAAGCGCGACGCCAAGATCGAGAAGGTCGATAGCTTCGATGCGCTGGCGGCTTTCTTCTCTGAGGACAAGCGCTACCCAGGTTGGGCTGAGGTGGTGTGGTCCCGCCCGTCGGGTGCGGAGCTTGACGCCGTTGTTCAGCGGCTGAAAGCGCTCAAGCTCACCATCCGCAACACCCCGATGAACGGTGCCGAAGTTTCCGGACCCTGCATCTTTACAGATCGCCCGGCGGTTGAGAGGATATACGTCGCAAGGGCGTATTGAGCCCAGGCGGGGGCAGCACATGTTGAAGGCGATCAAGTACAACCTGACGCACCTTACCGATTTTGGCGGGCGTGACAGCCGCTCTACCTTCTGGCTCTACGTCCTTTTCCTGGCCTTATTGCATACAGCGATTTCACTCCTCGTTTCCGTGCCCATCGCCGGAAGCATGATGGGCGACGCCCTCGTGCGGGTGCAAAGAGGGGCTAGCGAGGCGGAGATGCAGCAGCGGCTCTTCGAGCGGATCGGCGACATCATGCGGTTCAGCATGTGGCTGTCGGCCGTTCTTTCGCTTGCGCTCGCGGCGCTCCTGGTCGCCGCCTTCGCCCGGCGATTGCACGATTCCGGGCGGCCCGGATGGATCGCAGTGGTTGCGGCGGCGATGCAAGTTCTGGCGGTGATCATGGCGCTTGCGACCATGGACGACGCTATTCGCATGGTCGCGCTTGCGCAGACCGGCGATCTGGAGGCGGTTGAGGAGCTCCGGGGGCAGTTCCTGTTGCAGGGGCTTCTCGGGTGGGTTCCCCTGATTCTGGTCGTGGTGTTCGGTATCTGGCCCTCAACGCCGGCCGACAACCGCTATGGGGCAGCGCCGGCGGCAGATTGAGGAGCCTTGCCATTGTTGCAGGAGTGTTCAACCTTGCGGCATGCACAATCTCCTGATTCCCTTCGCATCTTGCGCCCTTGTTCTCTCCACCGGTGCCTTGGCTGCCCCTGAGAAGGGTGACGTCTCGCAAGCGCGCCTGCGGTCTGACGTGGAAAAGCTCGTTTCCTTCGGAACGCGGCACACTTTGTCCACGCAGACCGACCCCAGACGCGGGATTGGCGCGGCTGTCCGTTGGGCTGAGGCGGAGTTCCAGCGCACATCCAAGGCTTGCGGCGGCTGCTTGACGGTTGCCGTCCCCGAGACGATGGCAAGTGGCCCGCGCATTCCCAAGCCGGTGCGCCTCGCTGATGTCATAGCGGTCCAGCGCGGCACCGAACGACCCGACGAAGTGGTGATCGTGCAGGGGCACATCGACAGCCGCGTGTCCGACGTCATGGATGCAACGAGCGACGCACCGGGCGCCAACGATGACGGTTCGGGCAGTGCTTTGGTGCTGGAGGCCGCTCGTGTGCTCTCGCAGCGCAAGTTCCCGACCACGATCGTCTACGCCTTGCTCTCCGGCGAGGAGCAGGGGCTGTATGGTAGCAAGCTGTTGGCCGACTACGCGCAGAAGCAGGGCTGGAAGCTCAAGGCCGTGCTGAACAACGACATTGTCGGCAACAGCAGCGGCTCCGATGGCCTCGTCGATGACGCACACGTACGGGTGTTCTCCGAAGGCCCGCGCGCGGACTCCACTGACGCCACTCGCGCAGCGGCTCGCCGCTTCGGGGGTGAGAACGATAGCCCCAGCCGAAACCTCTCACGCTTTATTGCTGATCTCGCGGAGGATGCATCTGCGAATGGAGGGCTGGCAGTTCGTCAGGTCTGGCGCGCCGACCGCATGGGACGCGGCGGTGACCAGTTGCCGTTCCAGGAAGCAGGCTATCCGGCCGTGCGCTTCTCTGTGGCGATTGAAGACTACGAACACCAGCATCAGGACCTGCGGACCGAAGACGGTGTAAAGTTCGGCGACACGATCGACGAGATGGACTTTCCCTATCTCGCTAAAGTCACCCGCCTCAACGTGGCGGCTCTTGCAGCGCTCGCGTCCGCACCGATGCCCCCTGCGCCGAACTTGGAGGGAGCAGTCCAGACGTATACGGACGTCAAGTGGGAGCCCGTTCCCGGCGCGCGCAGCTATGCGGTCTGGCGCCGGCGGACTGACGCGGCCGAATGGGAGGCGAAGCCCGTGGTGGCCGGCCTCACCACCACCAGCACCCGGCTCGACGGGGTTCGCGGGGACGACTGGCTGTTCGGTGTCAGCGCAAGCGGCGCGAATGGTGCGATGAGCCCGATCGCGGCTGCGGTGCCGGGCGGAGCCTTCGTGCCACTGGAGGAATAAGGCCGCCCGCTTGTGCGCAGCCATTGCGGCGGAGCAGGTGTGTTCCTAGATCGGCGGCAATGCCTGTAATGCACGCCCCTGGCCTTCCGTCCCGTCAGCAGATCCTCGATTTCATCAAGGATTCCCCCGAACCTGCGGGCAAGCGGGAGATCGCCCGCGCCTTCGGGCTGAAGGGGCAGGAAAAGATTCAGCTCAAGTCCTTGCTCAAGGATATGGCTGAAGAGGGCCTGATCGACGGCAAGCGCACCGCCTATCACCGCATGGGTGGCGTTCCGAAAGTGACCGTGCTGCGGGTTGTGGATATCGAGGACAGCGAGGCGATCGCGGTGCCCGATACGTGGCAGCCCGATGACGCCACGCCCCCACCGCGCATCCGTCTGATCGAGAAGGGCTCCGGAAGACGCCAGCAGCCGGCGCTTCGCAAGGGCGATCGCGTGCTGGCTCGCACCGAGGAGAGCGGGGGCAATTGGCGCGCCTATCCCATGAAGAAGATCGCCGCGCGCGAGGATCAGGTTCTGGGTGTCGTGGAGATCGACCTCGCCGGCAAGGCCTGGCTCGCACCGGTCGACAAGCGCATTCGCAACGCCGTCTCAATTGCAGACCTCGGCGGCGCGGAGAACGGCGAGCTGGTTCTTGCCGAGCCTGCTGGGCGCTCGCCCCGATCGGGCGTCAAGGTCACGCAAGTCCTAGGCGAACCGCTTGCTCCGCGCGCCTTCAGTCTGATCGCCATCCACAAGCACGGCATCCCCAACGTCTTCACGCAGGAGACGGTGGACGAGGCCGGACGCGCTGCTCAGTTGCCGCTCAGTCCCGATCATCGCGAGGACCTGCGGCATCTGCCGATCGTCGCCATCGACCCCGCCGATGCCCGCGATCACGACGACGCGATCTGGGCCGAACCGGACGGGGAAGGCGGCTTTCACGCCCTCGTCGCCATTGCCGATGTGTCATTCTACGTGCGCCCTGGCGGAGACGTGGACCGCGAGGCGCGTAAGCGCGGCAACTCGGTGTATTTCCCCGATCGCGTGGTGCCGATGCTGCCGGAGGTTCTCTCTGCGGACGTCTGCTCGCTGCGAGCGGGTGAGGACCGCGCCGCGATGGCGTGCCACTTGCGGATCGATGCGAGCGGTCGCGTCACAGAGTGGCGCTTCTCGCGTGCGCTGGTCCGGATCGCGGAAGTGATCGCCTACGAGGAGGCGCAAAGGCGGATCAATGCTGCCGAGACGGAGGAACTCACGCCTTCGTCCAAGCAGGAGCAGCCCGCTGCCGATGCCGTCGAGATCAGCGTGCTGCAGAACTTGTGGGCGGCATGGCGTGCCCTGGCCACCGCGCGCCAGAACCGCGATCCGCTCGAACTCGAACTGCCAGAGCGGCGCGTGATGCTGGATGAGGCCGGTCGGATCGCTGAGATCGCGGTTCGCGAGCGGCTGGACGCACACCGCGTCGTCGAGGATTTCATGATCGCGGCCAACGTGGCTGCGGCCAAGGCGCTGGAAGCGAAAGTCGCGCCAGTGGTCTATCGCGTGCACGAACCGCCGAGCCGCGAGAAGCTGGTGACGCTCAAGGATTACCTCGCTACGTTCGATCGTAAGCTGGCGCTCGGGCAGGTGGTCACGCCGACCTTGTTCAACCGCATCCTCAAGGACATAGCGGACGAGAGCGAGCGCGCCCTGATAATGGAAGCCGTGCTGCGCAGCCAGACACAGGCGTACTACGGCCCCCAGAACGCGGGCCACTTCGGACTGGCACTGGCGTCCTACGCACACTTCACCTCGCCGATCCGGCGCTACGCGGACCTGCTGGTTCACCGTGCGCTGGTTGACGCGTACGGACTGGAGCAGCCCGCACCCAAGGCGGACCTGCCGAAGACGTCCGGACTGTCAGAACGGGATCGCGATGATCTCTCCCGAGTCAGCGATGCCATCAGCCAGGCCGAGCGGCGGGCGATGGAAGCCGAGCGCGAGACAATCGATCGCTATGTGGCAGCCTGGCTCTCCAGCCGGGTTGGCGAAGTCTTCGACACGCGGGTCACTGGTGTGCAGAAGTTCGGCTTCTTCGCCACGATCTTGGGGCTGGGTGGCGATGGACTGGTGCCTGTCTCCACGCTTGGCGACGAGCGTTTCCACTATGATGAACGGGCGCAAGTGCTGGTCGGCGAGGAAAGCGGCACCCGCTATGCCCAAGGCGATCGCTTGCGGCTCCGCCTGGCAGAAGCCAACCCGCTGACCGGCGCGCTGAAGTTCGAGCTGACGGAGGGTGGCTCTTCACCTGTCGAGCCACGTGGCAAGCCAATGCCGCTGAAGAAGCACGGCAATCATCTCGTTGGCAAGCGGGGGCGGCCCGGCAACATCCGCCATCAAGGCAAGCGCAAGCGGTGACGCCCCCGAGCCGGCGAGCTTAGCTCAGCCGGTCGATTTCCGCTTCATCCAGGTGGCCGGGAATCACGAAAACGGGGCAGGGCATCTTGGGGCCAAGGCCGGTGAAGTGCGAAACCAGTGGCCCTGGTCCGCCTTCCTTGGCCGTGGCGAGGACAAGCGCGGAAACCTCGGGGTGCCCGTCGATGTATTCACGCACAACCTTCACGTCCTCCCCCATTAGCACTGAAATCGCGGGCATCTTGCCGCCTTGCGACAGGAGGTTGCCGGCTGCTGCGGTCACGAGAGTCTCTGCACGCGAACGCGCTTCCTCTTCGATGGTGGCCTGCACTCCGGCAAAGGCGTTGAACGGCTGTGGCGGGACGAGGGCGATAAGATGGACACTCCCGTCGGTTTGCGCCGCTCGCCTGGCTGCATAGCGCAAGGCAACGAGAGCCTCTTCGGACTCGTCGACGATGACGAGATAGACGCGCATTGATCTTTCCTCCTGGTGCGGCGGCATATCGGATTGTTTCTACCGCGTTGCAAGCAGCGCCTTTACCGCACTCGCGAACGCAAGCGACTTGCTCCTGGCTGCCATTTTGTCCAAGGACTGCGTAGGCACTCCCCGCCAAGAGGAACCGCTTTTCGCCATGCCGATCCAGATTAAGATGCCCGCGTTGTCGCCCACGATGGAAGAAGGCAAGCTGGCGAAGTGGCTCGTGAAGGAGGGGGATACCGTCTCGTCCGGCGACATCATGGCCGAGATCGAGACGGACAAGGCGACCATGGAGTTCGAGGCAGTCGATGAAGGTACCGTCGGCAAGATCCTCGTTTCAGAGGGTAGCGAGGGCGTGAAAGTCGGGACTGTCATTGCCGTGCTGGCGGAGGAGGGCGAAGACCTCTCCGCAGTCGAGAGCAAGAGCGCGGAAGCGGAAAAGCCCTCTCAGCCGACAGGTCCTGCGCCTTCAGAAAAGCCCGCAGCCAAAGAACCAGCACCGAACGAAGCCGCGCCTGCACCGACACCCGCATCGGCGCTTGGCGCCGCTCCATCCCAAACTGAGGAGGGACGTATCATCGCATCCCCGCTTGCCCGCCGGCTCGCTGCCGAAAAGGGCGTCGATATTGAAAGTCTCACCGGCTCAGGACCTCGCGGTCGCGTCGTCAAGGCCGACGTTGATGCTGCTCAACCCGGCACGAGCAAGCCGAAGGCCGCGAGCACCGCACCGGCGCCGGCCCCAGCCCCGGCCAACGACACGTCCGCTCCTGCCGAGGCAGCTTCGGTAGAGATGGCTGACGAGACCAGGGCTTTGCTCGACGCGCGTGTGCCTCATGCGGTCGAGAAGCTTTCAGGCATGCGCAAGACCATCGCGCGCCGGCTCGCACAGTCGATGCAGCAGGCGCCGCACATTTATCTCACCGTCGATGTGCGGCTCGACAAGCTATTGGCGATGCGGGCCGAACTCAACGACGCCCTTGCCAAGCAGGGCGTGAAGATTTCCGTCAACGACATGCTCATCAAGGCGCTGGGCAAGGCGCTGGTCGATGTGCCCGAGTGTAACGTCACATTCGCGGGCAACGAGATGATCAAGTACACCCGGGCCGACATTTCCGTGGCGGTGAGCATCCCCGGCGGACTGATTACACCCATCGTGCAGGATGCGAGCGGCAGATCCTTCTCCGAGATCGCCAAGGCGACCAAGGACCTCGGCGCACGGGCCAAGGAAGGCAAGCTGAAGCCTGAGGAATATCAGGGCGGCACGGCCTCGATTTCCAACATGGGGATGATGGGGATCAAGCAATTCACAGCCGTCATCAACCCTCCACAGTCCACCATTCTGGCAGTTGGTGCGGGCGAGAAGCGGCCGTGGGTCATGCCCGATGGGCAGCTTGGCGTCGCGACCGTGATGACGGCGACCGGCAGCTTCGACCACCGCGCCGTCGATGGCGCCGACGGCGCGCGGCTGATGGCAGCCTTCCGCGAGCATGTGGAGAGCCCACTGGGAATGGTTGCCTAAGGTATGCTTTCGCCAACGGGAGACCTGGTCATACGCGTCACTGCGATGCCCACGGACCTCAATCCTTACGGAGGCGTCTTTGGCGGATGGCTGATGAGCCAGCTTGCACTTGGTGCGGCTTCGCTGGTCACTCGACGGACCGGGCTTAAGGCAGTCGTGGTTGGCGCCACCGATTTCAGCTTCCCGGGGGTGATGCAGGTTGGCGACGAGCTTAACGTCTATGCCGAAGTGGCGCGCAAGGGCCGCACGTCGATGACGGTGATGACTCGTGGCTTCGGGCGGGCCCGGGCCAGCGAGGACCAAGTCGAAGTTGCGAAGGGCACGTTCACTTTCGTCGTACTCGATGCGAACGACAGCCCGTGTCCAGTCGATGCGGTTGCGCAGGTCGTCTGAGGTGACGCAGCAAAGACGGGATCCGGTGGTGCGCGTGACGGCCATGCCGGCCGACACCAACGCTTACGGCGACATCTTCGGCGGCTGGCTGCTCAGCCTGATGGATTCGGGAGCTGGCCTTTTTGCAGCCCGGTATTCACGAGGGCGAGCGGTGACTATCGCGCTCGACGGCATGCAGTTCCACCTCCCGGTTGGAGTGGGGGACGAGGTCTCCGTCTATGCCGAACTCAAGCGGGTGGGGCGATCCTCCATGAGCATCGCTGTTGAGGCATGGCGCCGGCGCCGCACCGAAGACGAGGAAATCAAGGTAACAGAGGCGACGTTCACGTTCGTCGCCATCGACGATGCGGGCCGGCCCCGCGCTATCGAGCAGGAGTAAGATACCAGTGGCAGACACCTACGACGTCATCGTTCTCGGCTCTGGCCCCGGCGGCTATGTGGCAGCGATCCGCGCGGCGCAGCTCGGGCTCAAGACGGCCATCGTGGAGCGTGAGCGGTTGGGGGGCATCTGTCTCAACTGGGGCTGCATCCCGACCAAAGCGTTGTTGCGGTCGGCCGAAGTGCTGCACCAGATGAAGAACGCCAAGGATTACGGCTTGGCTGCGGAAAACATCACTGCCGATCTCGATGCAGTGGTCAAGCGGTCGCGCGGGGTGGCTGACAAGCTTAACCAGGGCGTTACGCACCTGATGAAGAAGAACAAAATTGCCGTGCACATGGGCACCGGCAAGCTGTTGGCGCCGGGCAAGCTGGAAGTCACTGGCGAAAAGGGCACAGAGACGCTCGAGGCCAAGCACATCATCATCGCCACGGGCGCGCGCGCGCGCGAACTTCCGAAGGCCAAGTCGGACGGCGAGCGCATCTGGACGTACCGCCACGCGATGACGCCCAAGGAAATGCCAAGCAAGCTGCTGGTGGTCGGCTCCGGGGCGATCGGCATTGAGTTTGCCAGCTTCTACAATGACATGGGCGCTGACGTGACCGTGGTTGAAATGATGGACCGCATCGTGCCGGTCGAGGATGCCGACGTCTCGGCTTTCCTGGAAAAGCAGCTCACCAAGCAAGGTATCAAGATCAAGACCAAGGCCAATCTCAGCGCGATTGAGAAGGGCGCTGACAATGTGAAGGTCACGATCAAGAACAAGGACGGCAAGGAGGAAGCGGCCGAGTTCAGCCACGTCATCGTGGCGATCGGCATCGTCCCCAATGTCGAGAATATAGGTCTGGAAGACCTTAACATCGAACCCGACAGGAAGTTTTTCATTAAGATCGACGGGCTCGGACGCACCAACGTTAAAGGCGTCTGGGCGATTGGCGATTGCGTCGAAGGGCCTTGGCTGGCGCACAAGGCAAGCCATGAGGGCGTGACGGCGGCGGAGGCTATCGCGCGGGAACTCGGAAATACCGAGGTACATCCGCACCCGCTCGATCGCAGCAACATTCCGGGTTGCACATACTGCCACCCACAAGTCGCCTCAGTCGGGCTTACCGAGGCGAAGGCGAAGGAAGCTGGCTACGAACTCAAGGTCGGCACTTTCCCGTTCATGGGCAACGGCAAGGCGATTGCGCTGGGTGAGCCTGAGGGCTTCATCAAGACCGTATTCGATGCCAAGACCGGCGAGCTGTTAGGCGCTCACATGATCGGCGCCGAGGTCACCGAGCTGATCCAGGGCTACGTCGTCGGCAAGACGCTGGAGACCACGGAAGCGGAATTGATTGCATCTGTCTTCCCGCACCCCACTCTCTCGGAAATGATGCACGAAGCGACGCTCGCCGCATTTGGAAGAGCGATCCACATCTAAGCCCCAACCGACTGTGTCGTGCGCTACGCCGCGTCGGCGTTGCGCACGATGTGGTCGAACACGGCGACGTGCAGCGGCTCTGCAAAGGCACAGCCGACTGCTGCGTCGCGCGTCCATCGGATCTGAGCGCTCAGGAGCTGCATACCAGGGATGCGGATACGCAGCGGCAGTTCCGTGCGCGCGCCTGGCAGGCGAGCAATGCGGAAGCCGCCGGGCGAGAGGTCCTCAAGCCGAGCAGGCGCCCATGGTCGTGATCCCTGACGAACTTCGCAGATGAGCGTGATGCCCGCACGCGGCACGCGCGGAGCCAACTCTGCGGCGGAACGCGGATCAAAGGGTTCGTGTTTCAATGTCAGCGCCTCCTCACAAAGGCCTTGCCGCGTACTCTTTACAAAGCAGTTAGCAGAGCCGCGGTGGGAACAGGATTCATCGTGTCCCCCGCTTTTCCGGCCCGAAGCATTCGAACCGGACCTGCACGTACTCGCTTCTAATTCACGGGCAGATGGTCGCTCGACGACGTATTGCCCATGTAAGCTGCCAGGAATCCTGAGGAACCCGGCGATCACAATTTAGGTCGCGACGCCCACATGTGTTCTCTCGAGAGAGTGTTGGCAAGCATGGGGCTTCTGCGATGATCTAGAACAGCTTCAGCGTGCTTTCGACACGTCCGCGATGGTGTGGCCTTCATGCCGGTCTTAAAAGCTCTCCCAATTGCCATCGACCATGGCTGCGACCGGCAGACTCGCGCCGCGGGGCAAAGAGGGCGTTACTGCTTTGGGGGCTTTCCTCACGGTCTTGGTCGTCCCGCCCGTATTGCTGATCCGGAAATGGCCGGCCTTTTCGGCGAGAGCTTCGGATTCGCCGTTCAGGTTGCGGGCCGCGGCCGATGTTTCCTCAACCATCGCTGCGTTCTGTTGTGTCGCCTGGTCCATGTTGTTGACGGCAACGCTGATTTGGCCGATCGCCGAAGCCTGAGCCAGGTTGTCGGATGCCATACCTCCGAGGAGCTGGTGCACTTCGCCCACGCCGTCGGAAATGCCGGCCAGCGCGCCGTCCACCTTCTGCACAGCGTCTACGGCCGTGACGATTTCGGTCTGCGTCAACGTCAACTGATCGCGAGCACGCTTCGCTTCCTCTTCAGCGCGCATCGCCAGTGCACTGACCAAATCTGCTACAACTGCAAAGCCACGGCCCGCGTCTCCCGCTCGGCCCGCCTCTACGGCAGCATTCATGGCAAGAACGCGGGTCTGGAAAGCGATCTTGTCGACGCCCTCGATGACCTCGTCGATGCCCTTGGCGCTTTCACGTACACGGGTCATGGCTTGCACAGCCTCATCGGCCACTACACGTCCGCCAGACACGGTGCTGATCGCTTCATCAGCGCGAGTCACGGTACGGCCGGCCGCTTCGGCCGTTGCCTTGATGCGGCCGTCGATCTGCGTCAGCGCTGCAGAGGTTTCTTCAAGGCTGGCTGCATTGCTCTCAGTGCGGCGGGCAAGATCTTCCGACGCTTGCGCGATCTCGCTCGATCCCGCACGAAGGCTGTGGGAGCTTTCGATCACCGATCCGATCAGTTCACGCAGCGATTCCAAGGCGTCGTTGAAGTTGGTCTTGAGTTCTGAGTAGGCTGGGGGGAAATCCGCCGTGATCCTGGCCGTGAGATCGCCTGCCGTCAGCGCGGCAAGGCTGTCACGAAGCGCACTGGTTATTATCTGCTGCTCGGCGGCCTCTGATGCCGCGCGATCGCGCTCCTTGGTCACGGCTGCGTCGAGGAAAGTGTCGACGGCACGAGTGATGTCGCCGATCTCGTCCTTTTGATCCAGGTTGGGAAGCTGAGTTTCCCCAGAGGAACGGGCGAGCTCTTTGATAACCCGCGCGAGGTTCTGGATCGGAGCGATGACCTTGCGTGTGATCGTGACATGCGAGAAGCCCAGAGCTGCAACGCTAGCAAGCGCTAGGATGATCATGATCAACGTTGCGGTTTGTGCGGTCTCGAGTGCCGCTGTCGTGTCCTCGGAAGCGACTTTGATCTGAAGCCCGACCAGTTCACCGATCGTTTCGGACAAGGGGTCGATGCTTTGGTAGAGTTCTCCTGCTACAAAGCGATCAAGCGCAGCGCGGTCATTGGCTTCGAGAATCTTCAGCAACCGGTCGACGCTTGCATTCGATTTCTGCATCCGCGTTTCGGCACTGGAAGCGAGCTGCTCCTCCTTCCCCTGGATTTCGGTGGCGCGGTAGCGCTGCCAAGCGGCCTGCGCCGCGCTGGCCCCTTCTCGAGCGGTTCGAGCGGCTTCTGCAAGGGAGATATTCCCGTTCCGCGCCTTGTGAGCGGAATCGACTATGCTGACGGCGTAGCTGTCGGCCACGATCTTCAGGTCGCGCATCGGCACCACCCGATCAGCGAGCACTGACCGCAAAGCGGCGCTGCTGTTCGATCCAGACCAATATGAGGCGCCCAGGAGCAATATGGTCGCCACCGCAAACATGGCGAGGCAACCCAGGAGCTTCTGCTTAATAGTCATTTAGTATCCCAAAGAAGGCTGCCCGCTCGCAATCAGGCGCCCTCAGAGGAAGCATCGCTCTCGGCGATGTAGGCATTCCCAGCAGCGCTCGTCTGCGCAAAGGCTGGTCAGAGCTGTGCCCATTATAGGACGAATACAGGGCTTCGTGTGTCGGACGGAAACTCTCGCTGCTGCCGACTGAGTTTCCTCGAAATGGGGGGAAGTGCAGATGCGCTTGACGCTGTAGCGAGTACAGCGGTTATGAGCCCTTCGCAAAGTTCGCAAAGACCATCGCATCGCATGCGCGTGGACAACGTTTTGCAGTATAGAGTTGGCGGAAGAGGAGCGATAGTGCCGGTGATCGGGCTGTCTTTCTGGCGAGTACCGCGGTGGTACAGGATCGGCCGAGCGCGTTTGTCCAGCAACGCCCGCCGAGGAGAAGGACGTAGGCGAGGAGATCGTCGTGCAGGCGACTCGCACAGGCCGCTGGATTCAGGATGAGCCGATCCGGGTCGAGGTGCTGGACCGGGGGAGATCGAGGAGAAGATCCTCATGAATCCTGGCAATATAGCCATGCTGATGGGTGAAACACCGGGCCTGCGCGTCTAGGTCACATCACCCGCGCTGGGCGCGGCGACCCGCACCCGCGGCGCCGAGCTGCTGCTGCGTTGTCGCCTGGATACCGGGCGTCAGGCGCTGGAGGACAACCCCTAACGCGTTCGCAGCCGGCCCTATGTCGAGCTGGGTGCGATGGGCGAACTGGTGATGGGCAAAATCAGCCTGTTTCTCAACGCCGAGAACCTGCTGAACCTCCGTCAGACTCACTACGATCCGCTACTGCTGCCGCGCCGCGCCGCGCCGCGCTGCGAGCGGTGCATGGACAGTGGACGCCTGGGGACCGCTGGATGTTCGCACTATCAACGGCGGTGTGCGTTGCGGTTCGGCGCGGATTAACGCAACTCAGCGCGCTCGGCCCTAGTGCCCGAGAAGTCATTCCTGTTCGAACCTGCGAACTGGGCATTCCCAAGCGTTCAAGCTGCAAGCTCTGGCGGCGGCAAGCGCTGCCGTGTTCGGCGCCGGGATGAATGATCTCTGGGTGAAACGAGGCATCGTCCGCTTGCCGTGCAAATGGTAGCGGCAAACGATATCTGTTCAGGATCGGACACCGTCATCACCGAAGACCACGAACAACTGCTTGGCAGATCGCAGCGGCGCTTTCTTCGCCGCATTTACAATGGTCGAAAGACGCCCATCATCGTCAACGGCAGGGCTTTTCTGACTTACAAGGAGGCAAGCCGCTATCTTTTATCTCTGCCCCCCGATGAGCGAGATAAAGCTTACGCGGAAATGAGAAGCAGCGCAGCCGAGTGAGCGTCACAACTATGATGGTGCGCACACCTGCGGCACCTAAAAATTCTTCTACCAGCTCGGAGGATCGATCGAGGAACGGAGGACTTCTTCGGTGAGATCGCAGACCTTAACGGCTCTTGCCTTATTATCGACGCGCGTCTGTATGAAGCAATCGGCTGCCGATCCGCCTGGACGGCGTTGCGCGGTAGCCCGAGCAATGGTTTCCAGCTTCTCCACAACAAGCCCGTTGTAGGCGCCTTCCTGTTCCACAACCAGGACCATTCTGGTTGTATGACCTGACGCATGATCTAAACTTCCGCTTTCGAGGTCCAGCAGTGGCAGCGGAGAGCCATTGTAGCTTGCGATGCCTTGCAGCGCCGATCCTGCGCGACGGATTCCCGTTACGGTCGAGGGATAGGGAATGATCTGCTTGACCGAGGCGAGGGGGGCCGCGCGGTACCCCTTACCAGTGCGGAACACCACGAATGGTTGAATGGCGTCAGCTTGCGCCATGGTGCCTGTCGCGAGCGTCGATTCCGATTTGATTTGCGCCGTGGAGCGATTGAGGGCGCAGATCATCCGCAAAGCCTCGCACCCGTGAAGCGCTTGGTGGTCGAGCATCAGGTTCTGCTGGCCTTCACGGTCGATCACCGCTCCGGCGAAGAGCGTCAGCTGCTCGCGCAGCGCTGGTGGAAGTGGCTGAATCGCATTCTCGTGAAGCGCCAGGATGCGCCTCACGCTATCGATCTTGAGGCCCAGGATGTGCTGGTCATCAAATTTCAGCAGGACGACTGCCCCTCCAGACCCTTCCGCAGCACGACCAGACAGTCCGAAGAGGGAGAGATCGTCCACGACAGGCACTTCACGTTCGAGATACTGGACGACTCCTATCCATTTGCTGGCAGGTGCCACGCTGGGTTTCAGCTGAACGCCAGGTACGGTTGCGACCACCAGGCCCGAGTCGAGCGCGATGTTCGCATCGGCGAGGGTCACCAGCACGACCGAGGAGCGCTGTCCGCTCGCGCCCTTATCCTTATCCAGGCTGGTCTCTTGAGCAGTGGCGATCCCAGGCACGGCAAACACGGCAGCCGGATCGATCAACCCGACCAACGTATCGTCATGCGTAAAGCTGCTGGCGACGATCGGCGCACGTGCCTGGTTCACGGCGTGGAGGGGCTGGATTTGACCTTCGGTGATCCGGGCCAGGCCGGAAACCATGTCCATGATAAGGCCGATCAGCGCCTGATCGTGGCGTAGTATTAGGACTACGCCCCCGCCTTCCTCGCGCGGCGGAAGGCCGAGCCGCTCCGCGATATCGAGCACCGGGATAGCACGGCCGCGGACGACGATCGTACCGGCGCAAGAGCCGCTTTCGGAGAAGGCAGGGTGAAGCCGGTTGGGAAGCGGAACAACCTCACGCACGCTGGCGGCGGGAACTGCGAGGTCCCGCCCGCACAATCGCATCAGGCCGACGTCTATCCGCGGCGGGACTTCTCTCGACTGCGTCGCGCTACCCTCCAGTGCGGCGGGAGCGTTCATCCCTGTGCCCCGGTCGACGAGGAGAGATCACCGATCATGCCAACGACCTGCATCGTTAACTTCTCCTGCATTTCCGCGGATTGAGCGATTTGGTTGATGGACTTATTGGTTTTCTCCACACTCTTGACGATACCTTCGAACGCGGATCGGGCGGCTTGGGACCGGTCGGTCCCATGAGCGACCCGCTCACTCGATTCCTCAATCAATCGTGAAATTTCAGTGGCCGCTTCGGCGCTGCGCTCCGCCAGCTTGCGGACCTCCTCGGCAACCACTGAAAAGCCGACGCCATGTTCCCCGGCGCGCGCGGCCTCGATGGCAGCGTTGAAGGCGAGCAGATTGGTCTGGCTGGCAAGCTCGCCTATCACGCCGACGATCTTGGCGATCTGGCCTGACGAACGGCTGATCAAATCGATAGACTCGATGGCATTGTTGATCGCGACGCTGCCTTGCGTTGCTGCTTCGTCGGTGTCCGTCGCTAGCGAGCTTGCACCCACGGCACCATCCGAAATCGTTGCGGTCGCCTGCGTCAGCTGCACGACCATGCTGTGCATCTCCTGCGTCTTGGTCGCGATCTTGCGCTCCAGCTCGACTTGATGGCTGATGTCGTAGGCGTGCTTGATGACCCGGACCGGCTTGCCCGACAAGTCGTAAACAGGGCTGTAGCTCGCCTGGATGTGGACATCGCGCCCGTACTTCCCCAGCCGATGGAAGCGTCCGGCGTGGGACTCACCGGCATTCAGACGACGCCAGAACTCGCCATATTCCTTAGACCTTAAGTACTCGGGCAGGCAGAACATGCTATGATGCTGACCGACGAGCTCGCGCAGTGTGTAGCCCATGACCGAGAGGAAATTATCGTTTGCGGTCAGCACGGTTCCGTCGAGATCGAACTCGATCGTTGCCTGACTGCGCTCGATCGCGGCGAGCCGGTTTTCGGTTTCGATAGTCCGTAGCTTATCGTCAGTCACGTCCATCGCATAAGTGACAAGCTTGTAAGGCGTGCCGCAAACGTCGAGGATCGGATTGACCGTGGCGCGTATCCACACCTCGCGTCCGCCCTTCGCGATACGCTTGAACTCACCGGATAGGAACTCGCCCTGTGAAAGCCCTTCGGCACGCTGGCGATACGCCTCGCTCTGAGCGACTTCCGGCTCTACCAGCATGCGCTGATCTTTGCCGCGGATCTCTTCGATGGAATAACCCATCATATCGAGGAAGTTCTGGTTTGCATCAATCACGGTGCCGTCCAGCGCGGCTTCGAGCACGCAACTGGCCCGGCTGATCGCGTCGACCTTCCCTTCGAACTCAAGCGTGACGCGCTTGGCCTGAGTGATGTCCGTAGCGTATTCGACTACCTTCCACGGCTGTCCGTCTAGATTGAGGATCGGGTGGAAAGTGGAATGGACCCATATCTCGCGCCCATCCTTGCCCAGGCGCCGGAAGTCGCTGGTTTCGTGCTCGCCTCGGCCTAGACGGTACCAGAACTGCCGGTAATTGGCCTGAATATGGCATCCTGGGTGGCTGAGTTCCTGGTGATGGAAGTTGGTGATCTCCTCGGGACGGTACCCCATCATCGCGCAGAATATGTCGTTTGCCGCCAGGATCTTTCCGGACAGGTCATATTCGGCCACGCCGTGCTGCCGTCCGACGGCTTGGACCTTGCCTTCTGCCTCAGCGGCGGCGAGGCGCTGAGCAGTCACGTCCATCGCGTATTTGACGATCTTTATCGGCCGCCCACGCAGATCGAGGATCGGGTTATACGTTGCCTGAATCCAGACCTCGTTACCCCCCTTGGCCAGGCGCTTGAAGGCGCCCGCGTGATGCTCTCCACGACCGAGCTTTTCCCAGAACATGTCATATTCGGCCGATCGCGCGTAGTCGGCGGTGCAGAACAGTCGGTGGTGCTGACCGACGATCTCCTCCAGCTTGTAGCCGGTAACTTTGAGGAAGTTCTCGTTGGCGGTGAGCACGTTGCCACCCAGATCGAACTCGATGACGGCCTGCGAGCGGTCTATAGCGCTCAGCAAGCCCTCGTGGAGCATGCTTTCCCGCTTCGTCGCGGTCACATCCATGGCGATTTTGATAATTCGGGTGACCACCTCGTCCTCGACGACGGGGCTATACTTGGCGCGGATCCACACCTCGCTGCCATCTCGTGCGATGCGCTTGAATTCGCCGTCCTTGTGCGTCCCGCTGCGCAAGGCAAGCCAGAAGACTTCGTAGTCGGAGCTGTTGGCAAAAGCATCGTCGCAAAACACGCGATGATGCTGCCCGATCACCTCCTCTGGCGCATATTTCATCAGCCTCAAGAACAGCTCGTTGGCCCGAATAACGGTGCCATCGGGCGTGAACTCGATCACCGCTTGAGAGTTGTCGAGCAATATTCCGAGGTCGCGAAGTCCCGCATCGCGCGACGTTTCGAGGGCCTTCTGGGGGACATGTACGGTCATGAAGCGCTTCCGACAGGCTGATGGTTTTGGCGGGAAAAGAGGTGCTACAAGGCTCACCTCTTCTCCTATCTCCCTCATTATAGATGTCTTTTCAGAGAACGTAGCCGGCCTGGTGAACCAGCTGTACCTGCTGGTAAGCGGGGCAGGGCAGGGTGCTTGCGAGCCTATTTCTCGCAAGCCAGAAAGCCCTTTCGCTACTTCAACTCGTCGTCCGCAATGATCCGCCTGGAATGATGCGGTAGGTGCATTTCCCTCACTCGTGGAACATGTGGAAGACCTGCTGTTCGAGGGCGGGATCGATATCCGCCATGAGGCGGTGAGGCTCTGGATCGGCAAACATCGGCGATTCTGAAGCGGCCCGACCTAGAGCGCCATCGAGAAGCCCGCGCGCCCGACCACTTCGATGTCGTCAAGGCCATTGGCGACCCTGTCGTTGAGGAGCCACAAGTCCACGCCCGTCGTTGCGGTCAGTCCCGGAACGCCGACAAAATCGCTGCCTGCAAGGGTGAGGCCGGTGCGGAAGAAGCCGACGGTCTCGTCCTTTCCGGCGGCGTCCCTGTAGTAGTGATCGGACAGGCCCAGAACCAGCGGGACCGAGGCGCGCACTTTGCTGGAATGTCCGCCTACCCTCAGACTTGGGGTCAGCGAGGGCTGGATGTAGAGAGCATCCTTTCGCCCCGGGCGGCCTGCTTCTTGCACCATGCGCAAGGCCGGTGCGAGGCTGAAGCCCACATTCGCCGCGCCGCCTGACCAGAGCGCGCTGTCATCATAGGAGACGATGAACTCAAGGTCGTTGTATCCGCGAAACGAGTTGCTCGGGGATACATAGCGAAAGTAGGTGCCCGAGATCGCCACGCTATCACCCAGCTTCATGGAAACACCGGCGTAGAGGTCCGCCTCGTACCATCCGCGCAGCGAACCCGAACTTTGCTGGCCAAGGCCGGGATCGTCGAACTGCATGCTGTTCCAGTTGCCCGCGAACACGCTGACATTGGTCACGGCCCCATTTGTTAGTTCGGGCAGGGCGATGCGCATGGTGACAGAGGGTTGAAGGCTGGGCTTGTCAGAAAAGGCGATCCCGCGCGAGATGTACTCGCTAACGAACCGGGCGCCCGCTGTGACGCTAACCCGCCCGAGCGCGCTGACAGCGGGGGTATGGCTGGACGTGGATTCCGAGGGGCGCAGGTCAGTCTCCAGAGTCTGCGCCATCTGCGCAGCCGCCGGTGAGGCGAACAGCGCTAGCGGTGCAACCAGCAAGGAAAGTGCGGACTTCACCGCCGCCACTCCGTAAGCGCTGCTCCCTGAGACATCGTGCATAAACAGATTGCTCTGAAGGTAGTTCCTCAGGATGGTGAAACGTTAAAGGAAGATACGCTCACGGACATCGGCAAGGCGCGTGGAAAGAGCGCGGCTCAGGTGGCGCTGCGCTGGGTCCACCAGCTCATGAGGATCGGCTGGCCCGTACCCCAAAGCTTGATCGAATCCCCGAAAATGTTGCGATACTTCGATTTCGAATTGGACGAGATGCGCCGCGTCGGCAACTTTGCTAAACGGGATCACCGGATCGTCGGCCCCGACGATCTCGCCTCTGAATGGGATGATCCACCTTTGCGAACAGGAGAGTAGTTTGATGACCGACAATCTCCACCGCTATCAACCTGTGATGCTTGCCGTTCTGCGAATAGTGGCTGGCCTGCTTTTCCTGACCCATGGGACCCAGAAGTTCCTGGCCTTCCCGGCTGGAGAGGCCGCCGGGGCTGGCTGGGCATTTAGTTCACCGGGTCATTACGCCGGCTTTATCGAACTTGTCACCGGAGCCCTCATAGTCTTGGGCTTCTTCACGCGCTCCGCAGCATTCATTGCCTCGGGCACGATGGCGGCCGCCTATTTCATCGCTCACGCTCCGCAGGATTTCTTTCCGGTAAACAATGGCGGCGATGCAGCGGTTCTCTACGCGTTCCTCTTTCTTTATCTGGTCTTTTCGGGGCCCGGGAGGTTTAGTCTCGACGCCCAGCAACGCAAGGCAGCGGTTCAATAGTAGGCGGGGATTGCGAAACCTTACAAGTGCTTTCGATCCAAATATCGTGTGGGAACGACTGGAAGGCCCTGAGACTGGGTAAAAACGCCAATATGTAATAGCGTTTGCTTAAGGTTTCGGCAGGCTTCGAGGAATGGCCGTTTCGTCGCACGCACAGACCGCCGCCCTAATTATGTTTGCCAGCTTTGCTTGATGATTACGCATCGGATGACAACCCGCTTCGGGCGGTAGAAGCCTTCATCAATGTGCTGGAAACTGAGCGCGTTTAGCGCTGCTTCTTAGTCGTAGGCGCGGTGAAATCCGGGTCTTTCTTCGCCACCCAATCGACGAACTTGCGCACGTTGGGGTTCGCCAGGAGGGCCTCCACGTCGGTCGCGTGCCGCTGCAGTTCGGAGTTGGTGAAGTTCGCGATCAGCGTCTGCTGGCAGATGGGGTGCATGGGGACGACGTCACGCCCGCCGCGGCTCTTGGGTACGGGATGGTGCCAGACAATGGTCTTGCCAGTCGGCCTGCCACACAGCCAGCAGGCTACTACTGGCGTCGGAGCATCATCCTCTTGATGGTCGTTCTGGGCGGAGTCGTACTTCGAATGTTTGCGCGCCATGCTCTACCTGACTTCCTGGACTGGCCCGGAGGCCACGTAGCGGTGCTCAACCCTGATAGCGCAACGTGTTCGCCAAGCTATCGTTTGCCCTAACCATCTTGGGACGTAGCTTCCGAAGCATTGGTCGTCATCGGTGTCCGTGATCCGATACTCGTGCCGCTGCGCAGCGAATGCAGCTGATCATCGCTGGGCCAAGCGTTCTTCAGCATCATCTGGCAGGCTCATGCAGCTGCTGCTGCCTGGGATAGGCGTGTGTCCTAACGGCTTGGTGAAATTTGGTCGGGGAGAGAGGATTCGAACCTCCGGCCCCTGCCTCCCGAAGACAGTGCTCTACCAGGCTGAGCTACTCCCCGACCGATCAGCGCCGATGTAATCGGCTCCGAGGCAGGAGCGCGCCTATAGAGAGCTAATCCGGACAGGGCAAGCGGCACGAGCGCCAGCGTGCGCTTTATCTTGGGGAGGTTGTAGTGCGTGGCGCGGGCGCTGCATTTGCGCCGCTTGGCAGCGTCGGGGCGGGGGGCTAACCACAGGGAATGTCAGCAGGCACCTTATCCTCGTTCGATCATGGCCGCTCCGGTCACTGGGAGTGGCAGTACCTCGACCTCATGCGTCGTATCTGGGAGGAGGGGGACGAGAGGGTGGACCGCACCGGCGTGGGGACACGCTCGCTTTTCGGCGCGCTTATTCGCTTCGACCTCTCGGGCGGTGCAATGCCGCTGCTTACTACCAAGCGGGTGTACTGGAAAACCGCCAGTCGAGAACTGCTTTGGTTTCTGTCGGGGGAGACCAACATTCGTCCGCTCTGTGCACAGGGCGTTGAGATCTGGACCGATTGGCCGCTCGATCGCTACCGCCGGGAAACCGGCGGCAGCATGGATCGGGCGGCGTTCTCGCGCCGGATCGTGGAAGACGCCGACTTTGCCGCGCGATGGGGCGATCTCGGCCCCGTCTATGGCAAGCAGTGGGTCGACTGGCCTGTGTACGAACCCGCGCGCGAGGAGGATGGGAAGGGGCTTTACCGCCGTCGAGAGCGCGGCATCAACCAAGTTGCCCAAGTGGTGGAGAGCCTCAAGACCAATCCGGGCAGCCGCCGGCACATCATCGAAGGATGGAATGTCGCCGAACTCGACGCAATGGCGCTGCCGCCGTGTCATAAGACATATCAGTTCCATGTCGCCGACGGACGCTTGTCGGGCATGCTCTACCAGCGCAGTTGCGACATGGGGCTTGGATTTGCCTTCAATATGTGGTCGCTCGCTCTGCTGACGCGAATGCTGGCGCAACAATGCAACCTTGAGCCGGGCGAAGTCGTTTGGTCGGGTGCCGATGTGCACTTGTACCTTAATCACGCGGAACTGGTGAAGGAGCAGCTCGCCCGATCCCCGGCAGGGGAGCCTAAGCTGGCATTCGCGCGCTGTCCTGATTCCGTCTTCGACTACCGGGTCGAGGACTTCGACGTGACCGGGTACGCTCCGCAGGCGCATATCGCGGCTCCAGTGGCGGTTTGATTGACATTGCTGCGCTGTGAAATATTATGACGTGCGACTGGAATAATCTTCTGCCCTGATTCAAGAAGGGCTCGCATTGGGAGACGCGACGATGGCTGATGGCGGCTCAGGATCCGGGCGCGCGCGAGGCAATCTGCCACCGCTCAGCCTCCACGTACCAGAGCCGCGATTTCGTCCCGGGGACGGCGTCGATTACTCGCACCTTCAAATTCCGCCAGCAGGTGCGCAGGCGCGCCCGGATGAGGCTTGCGCAGCGCGCGACACACGCCCTTTGTGCGACGCCCTCGTCCGCGTACTCGACGATGAGCACCGCGCGGTTGGCCCGTGGGACCCTAAGCTCGACCCCGAGACGCTACGGCGGATGCTGCGAACGATGGCGCTGACGCGCGCGTTCGATGACCGGATGTATCGCGGCCAGCGTCAGGGGAAAACCAGTTTCTACATGAAGTGCACGGGCGAGGAGGCAATCTCGGTCGCCACCGCGCACGCGCTCGACCGCGAAGACATGGTGTTCCCCAGCTATCGCCAGCAGGGCATTCTGATCGCGCGCGACTTCCCGCTGGTCGAGATGGTCAACCAGATCTACTCCAACCGCGCGGACCGCCTGAAAGGGCGGCAGCTTCCGGTGATGTACTCGGCCCGCGATTATGGGTTCTTCTCCATCTCGGGCAATCTCGCCACGCAGTATCCGCAGGCCGTGGGCTGGGCGATGGCCAGCGCGATCAAGGGCGACACCCGGATCGCCACCGCCTTTATCGGCGAGGGGTCCAGCGCGGAGGGAGACTTCCACGCGGCGATGACTTTCGCAGCGGTCTACAACGCGCCGGTCGTGCTCAACGTCGTCAACAACCAGTGGGCGATTTCCAGCTTCTCAGGGTTTGCAGGCGCCGAGCGGGCCACGTTCGCGGCGCGGGCGGTAGGCTACGGCATCGCGGGCCTCAGAGTGGATGGCAACGATGCGCTGGCCGCCTACGCGGCGATGCGCTGGGCCGCCGACCGCGCCCGCGCCAATGCTGGCCCCACGCTAATCGAGCACTTCACCTATCGCGCCGAGGGGCATTCCACCTCAGACGATCCCAGCGCCTACCGCTCGGTGCAAGAGCGGGACGAATGGCCGCTCGGCGATCCCATCAACCGCCTCATGCGCCATCTGATTGGGCTGGGCGAGTGGTCGGAGGATCAGCAGGCAGCGATGGATCGCGAAGTGGCGGAAGAGGTGAAAGCCGCCACGAAGCAGGCGGAGAAGAACGGCATTCTCGGCCACGGCATGCACCACCCGTTTCACACCATGTTCGAAGACGTTTTCGAGGAACTGCCCTGGCACCTCGAAGAGCAGGCAGAGCAGGCCATCCGCGAGCGACAGACGAAATTTCCGGAGTGGAAGGCATGATCGAGGAGGAACCCGTCAGCCTGCAGGACGCCCCGACGCGGCAGATCAACATGATCGAGGCGATCAACGACGCCCTCGACATCATGATGGCGCGTGATCCCGATGTCGTCATCCTGGGTGAGGACGTCGGCTACTTTGGCGGCGTGTTCCGTGCGACCGCGGGGCTGCAGAACAAGTACGGCAAGCACCGTGTGTTCGACTCGCCGATCAACGAATGCGGCATCGTCGGCGCCGCGGTCGGCATGGCAGCCTACGGATTGCGGCCGGTGCCCGAGATCCAGTTCGCGGACTATATCTATCCGGGTCTCGACCAGCTCATCTCCGAGGCGGCGCGGATGCGCTATCGCTCGGCGGGCGAGTTCACGTCGCCACTGACAGTGCGCTCGCCCTTCGGTGGCGGCATCTTCGGGGGGCAGACGCACAGCCAGAGCCCCGAGGCTCTGTTCACGCACGTAGCGGGCCTCAAGACGGTCATTCCCTCGACCCCGCATGACGCCAAGGGCCTACTGATCGCCGCGATCGAGGACAACGATCCCGTCATCTTCTTCGAGCCCAAGCGCATCTACAACGGGCCATTCGACGGCTACTACGACAATCCGTCGAAGACCTGGAAGAACCATCCCGGCGGCAAGGTGCCCGAGGGCTACTACTCGATCCCGCTCGGCAAGGCGCGCGTGGTTCGCGAGGGTACCGCCATGACCGTGCTCGCGTACGGCACGATGATCCACGTGGTGGAGGCTGTGCTGGCGGAAAAGGGTGTCGACGCAGAGATCATCGACTTGCGCACCCTCGTGCCGCTGGACATCGAGACTGTGCAAAAGTCGGTGGAGAAAACCGGCAAATGCCTGGTGGTACACGAGGCGACCCGGACCTCCGGCTTTGGGGCCGAGCTCTCCGCGCTCGTGCAAGAGCGCTGCTTCTATCACCTCGAGGCGCCAGTCGAGCGCGTGACCGGGTTCGACACGCCTTATCCCCATAGCCTCGAGTGGGCTTATTTTCCTGGTCCCGTCCGCATTGGCGAGGCGGTCGATCGGCTCTTGAAGGATTGATCCAATGGGTCGCTACACGTTCCGCCTGCCCGACATCGGTGAGGGCATTGCCGAGGCCGAGATCGTCGCATGGCACGTCAAAGTGGGGGACATGGTGGAGGAAGACGGCCGCCTGGCTGACATGATGACGGACAAGGCCACTGTAGAGATGGAAAGCCCCGTCTCCGGCAAGGTCATTGAGGTCGCCGGTGCAGAGGGTGACGTGATCGCGATCGGATCGCCTCTGGTGGTCATCGAAACCGAAGGCGAAGCGGAAGAGGCCGATTCAGGACCTACTCACGAAGTCGCGCCCGCGCCTGCACCAAAGGCTGAGGTGGTTCAGGAGCGAATTGAAGCGGAAAATCCGGATCCCGCCGATGCCGACCGCGCGATGGCTGCAGACCCGGGGCCCGCGGCCAAAGCAGTACCGTCAGAGCAGACGCCTTCGGCCTCGGCTCCTGCTGTGGCTGACGCCGCTCGCGGGTCCAACAGTGCGCCAGCCGCACAGGGAACCAAGGCGCCGCATCCGCGTGGCGCATCGCGTGCGAAGGTGCTCGCCAGCCCGGCAGTGCGCAAGCGAGCCAGTGACCTGGGCATCGATTTGGGCGAAGTTCGCCCTGCGGACGATGGCCGCGTGCGCCATTCCGACCTCGACGCCTTCCTCGCGTACAATGCTTCCGGCGGCTTCCAGCCCGCCGGTCGCCGGGGTGTCGATGAGCAAGTCCGCGTGATTGGGCTGCGTCGGCGCATCGCAGAGAACATGGCGGCTTCCAAGCGCAACATCCCGCATTTCTCCTATGTCGAGGAGTATGATGTCACCGCGCTTGAGGAAGCACGCGCGCAACTCAATGCAGGGCGGGGCGAGCGGCCCAAGCTCACCATGCTGCCGCTTCTGTTCACCGCGATCTGTCGTCTGCTGCCCGAGTTCCCGATGCTCAACGCGCATTACGACGACGAAGCGGGCGTGGTGACTCGCTATGGCTCCGTCCATCTCGGCATGGCCGCGCAGACGCCCGCGGGGCTGATGGTGCCGGTGATTCGTGACGCGCAGGATCGCAACCTGTGGCAACTCGCCAGTGAAATCTCACGGTTGGCCCAGGCGGCTCGTGACGGCACTGCCAAGTCCCAGGAGCTTTCCGGTTCGACGATTACGCTTACCTCGCTTGGCCCCATGGGCGGCGTGGCGACGACGCCCGTGATCAACCGGCCGGAGGTGGCGATCATCGGGCCCAACCGGATCGTTGAACGGCCGATGTTCGTCACCGGTGCGGACGGCCAGGAGCGTGTCGAGAAGCGAAAGCTCATGAACATTTCGATGAGCTGCGATCATCGGGTTGTTGATGGCTGGGATGCCGCCAGCTTCGCACAGGCGCTCAGGCGGCTGATCGAGGCTCCGGCGTTGCTGCTGGTCGGCTGATGCTGTGCTGGGTGCGCAAGACGTGCATAATGCTCCAGACATCGATTAGCCGCGCTTAAAGCGCAAAAGGCCGACCTCCTGCTCGTCAGAGGCGCTGCTTTGGTAAGCGATAATGGTGCGTAGAGGGGGCGACGACAAACCCATCATTACCGGAAAATCTATACCGGTTCCTCGCCGTGAGGCCTCGTTCTTCGCGGATCAGATTGTCTGCGGTTCGAGCTTGGGGCGGTCCCGGCTCGTACACGCTCCACAAACCGTGCTTGCAGTGGTGACGAGGATTACGGGCGTTAAGCCTGCGGAGCTCGCCTGAGGCAAGGCGACATGCGGCCAGCACCGCCAAGAGACTACCTGTGCCCTGATTGCCAAACGACATCCCGCCCGACTGCTCCCGGGCGGCGGATCACTATGAGCAGCACTTGCGAAAAGGTGGTTGATCCCGATGGTCGGGACGCGGTGTGATCTTTGTTGAAGGAATTTTGTCGTCTCACCGATTGGGCTGTTGACAGCCTCATCGCCCTGACATAGAGGCGCGTCTCCCCAAGGGGTGCACGCCTAAATAAACGTCGAGAACGCGGGTGTAGCTCAGTTGGTTAGAGCGCCGGCCTGTCACGCCGGAGGTCGCGGGTTCAAGTCCCGTCACTCGCGCCACTTGGGGAATTTTCCTTTAAAGACGTCGGAAGCAGCTCTTCGCCTTCGGGCGAAGGGGCCGCAGCGAAGTTCGCTTCAGTTCGGTGTCTGCTTACTCTAGCGTAGAGTGGCTCAACCCCAGCGGCCGGTTTCCATCCAGATCAGGTAGCGTCGCAACGGCAGAATCCAGGCGACACCGAGCACGAGGTAGACGGGTGCTTGTGCCAGAGCCGGCCATGCGCCGATCCATGGCGCGATAAGCACTGCAATGACGATTCCGTAGATGGCGAGCCCCAGCACAATGCCGAGCACTCCGACAGGGATTCTCCAGGTCGGCTGCTCACGCATCATGTTGCTCCTTTGTAGAGGCGAGTAGGGGTGACGATTGCGGCGAGACGCTGGTCGTGTGCTTCGACCGGCAGATCTTCCGCAAGCTGCCCGTCCCAAGCAAGCCCGATGGCCAGCACGTCCGGATGCTCCGCCAGCCAGCGATCGTAGTGACCACCACCTTGGCCAAGGCGAGTACCGTCAGCAGTGAACGCGAGCAATGGCACGAAAAGCACAGCCGGGGTGACTACAGCGCTTTCAGAGCCAGGCTGCAACACACCGAAGGGTCCCGGCTCCAGCGTCTCCTGATCGTACGGGCTGGACAGAGCCCGGAAAGTCATCGGGGCATCTCTGTCGGCGAAGTGGGGCAGAGCCAGTCCGCGCCCGTTCTCGTGCAACCAGCGTGCGTAGGGCTCGGTGGGGGCTTCGTGCGGGTGAGGGTGATACAGCCCGACGCAGGCGCCCTCCGGGATCATGCGAACAAGCGGGGCGGGCGGGCGGAGGAACAGCAGTGCCCGCATACTGTCAGGCAGCGCGGCCACATGCTCTCGTCGTAGAGCACGGAAGTGCTTGCGCAGCTGCGCCTTGGTCTCAGCGCTTGATCCGAAATTCGGGGGTGACGGGTCCACCGTGGGTCGTTTCCTAGAAATCCTCTGACGCCTCGACGTCAGGTGGGGACCATGTGTGTCGGACCAGGATCCGACCAGGGACAGCCCCCATTGGATTGCTTATAGCCTCAGGGATGTTCGAACGGCACGTGCCGGGCAGATCCCGTCTTCCCTTATCTAGGGTATCGTAGGCCGATCCTCAAGGTGTTGTGCGAGCGCTTCGAGACGAATGGTGATCTGATCCACGCGCTGCTCGATCTTTGCTGCCTCTGCAGGATCGCTAGCTGGTGCGGCGCGCTTTAGTGCGTCCCTTGCCTCGTGCAACTCGTCAGCCAGCATCAGGGCCGCGTAGAGCAGCATGCGTTGTTCGCTTTGTGCTCGCAGGCTTCCGGTGGACACCATCGTGTCTATCATCCCGCCGAGTTCAGCGATGTGCCCTTCTTCTCCATCGGCACAAGCGATGGTGTAACGCCTGCCGCCGATCACGAGGTCGACATTGCTCATTCCGCTCTCGCAGCCAAAAGGGTGTCGATGCGCGCGAGCGCTGTTTCGACCGACGACCGTAGCGCGCTGTGGCGCTGCTCAAGATCGGCGTCGATGGGTGGAGCGGCTGGTCTGCCACTCTCTTGCGCAGCGATCTTCGCTGCACAGGCTTCAAGCCTATCAAGCGCGGCCTCGATCCGGTCCAAAGAGCCGATGAGTGTTCCCTCATCCATGCGCTCTGGCTAGCGCGCAATCGCGTTAACACAAGCGATTGCCGCAGAAAGCTGTGAATGACTGTCTTCATCCTCAGGCTCTCGTGGCTGGGCGCGAACTTGACGTGAAGTCGTCGAGCCGCGAAGGAAGCGGCGAAATCGAATCGTCCAATCGCGGCCGTGCCGCGCGGAGTACTATCATGAGCACCGATCCCACACGCTTCGCGCCGATGGCGAACGCCATCCGTGCGCTGTCGATGGATGCGGTTCAGGCGGCAAACAGCGGCCACCCCGGCATGCCGATGGGCATGGCTGACGTCGCAACCGTGCTGTTTTCGAAGTTTCTCCGCTTTGATCCCTCGCGGCCTGATTGGGCGGATCGCGACCGCTTCGTTCTCTCGGCCGGCCATGGCTCGATGTTGATCTACTCCCTGCTCTATCTGACGGGATACGAGAGCCCAACCATCCACGACATCCGCAACTTCCGGCAGATGGGCTCTGTCTGCGCTGGTCATCCAGAAAACTTCCTCATCCCAGGCGTCGAGTGTACCACTGGACCGCTCGGTCAGGGGCTGGCGATGGCGGTAGGCATGGCGCTCGCCGAGCGGCATCTGAATGCCACCTTCGGCAACGATCTGGTCGATCACAAGACCTGGGTCATCGCTGGCGACGGCTGCATGATGGAAGGCATCAACCACGAGGCTATCGGCCTGGCCGGTACGCTGAAGCTTGGCCGGCTCAAGGTGCTGTGGGACGACAACCGTATCACCATCGACGGCGATACCGCGCTTTCGACCTCGGAGGACATACCTGCACGCTACCGTGCGTCGGGCTGGGACGTGTTCGAGTGCGACGGCCACGACTATGCCGATATCGAGCGCGCCTTGGCCGAAGCGGCCATGTCGGAAAAGCCGTCTCTGGTCGCTTGCCGCACCATCATCGGCAAGGGCGCTCCCAACAAGCAGGGCGGACACGACGTTCACGGCGCTCCCTTGGGTGCCGAAGAGATCACCGCTGCGCGTACTGCGCTTGGCTGGACTTCGGAGCCTTTCATCGTTCCCGAGGATGTGCTGGCTGACTGGCGCGAGGCCGGATACAGGGGCGCAAAAGCGCGTCAAGAGTGGGAAGCGCGTCTCGCCGCAGATCCCCAGGCCGCCGAGTTCGAGCGTCGAATGGCGGGTGAGCTTGCCGCGGAGGACGACGCCATGGCAGCGTTCAACGGGTGGCTTGCCGGTGATGCCAATGTCGCGACACGAAAGGCCTCCGAGAACGCACTCAACGTGCTGGTGCCGCTATTTCCCGAACTGGTGGGCGGCTCGGCCGACTTGACCGGCTCGAACAATACCAAGGCGAAGAACCAGGCACCGCTAACCGCGGACGACTACGCGGGACGGTATGTCTACTACGGCATCCGTGAGTTCGGCATGGCAGCGGCGATGAATGGCATGGCGCTGCATGGCGGCGTGATACCTTACGGCGGAACGTTCCTGATCTTCTCAGACTACTGCCGCAACGCGATCCGCTTATCGGCGCTGCAGCAGACGCGCGTAGTTTATGTGCTGACGCACGATTCGATTGGTCTTGGCGAAGACGGGCCCACGCACCAGCCGATCGAGCAGGTGATGTCGATGCGGCTGATACCCAACCTCAACGTCTTCCGTCCGGCCGATGTGATCGAGACCGCGGAGTGCTGGATGCTGGCGCTGCAGTCGTCCGAGACGCCTTCCGTATTGGCCCTGACTCGCCAGAACCTGCCACAGCTCCGCCATGAAGGCGGTATGCTGAGCGCGCGCGGGGCCTATCGCCTGAAGAGCGCCAAGGCAGAACGCAAGGTCATACTGATGGCGACAGGCTCCGAAGTGCAGCTCGCCACTGAAGTGGCCGAGCGCCTGGAAAGCCAGGGCATCGGGGCGGACGTGATCTCGGCGCCTTGTCTCGAACTGTTCGAGCAGCAGGACGATAGCTACAAGCGCGAGTTGCTGCCTGACGCTGCGCACATCCTGCGCGTCTCGATTGAGGCCGGCGTGACCTGGGGCTGGGAGCGTTACACCACCACGGACGGTCTTAACATCGGCATTGACCGGTTCGGTGCCTCGGCTCCGGCCAAGGATCTGTTCGCGCGCTTCGGCTTCACCGCAGATTCCATTGTACCCAAGATTTTGGATAAACTCAGCACCTAACGAGGAGTACTTCTCATGGCGACCAAGGTTGCGATCAACGGTTTCGGACGTATTGGGCGCAACGTCGCTCGCGCCATTCTCGAGCGGCCCGACTGTGGCCTGGAACTGGTCTCGATCAACGACCTCGCCAGCGCGAAGGACAACGCCCTCCTGTTCAAGCGGGATTCCGTGCACGGCACGTTCCCCGGCACCGTGGAAGTTGACGGCGACGACCTCATCATCAACGGCACCCGCATCAAGGTGACCGCTGAACGCGATCCCGCGAACCTTCCACACGCCGCCAACGGCGTTGACATCGCGCTGGAGTGCACCGGCTTCTTCACCGACAAGGCGAGCGCATCCAAGCACATCGAGGCTGGCGCCAAGCGCGTCCTGATCTCGGCTCCAGCCAAGGGCGTGGACCTGACCGTCGTCTACGGCGTGAACCACGACAAGCTCACCGCCGATCACCTCGTTGTTTCGAACGCTTCGTGCACGACCAACTGTCTCGCACCGTTCGCCAAGGTTCTGCATGAGGCGATCGGGATCGAGCGCGGCCTGATGACCACGATCCACTCGTACACCAACGATCAGAAGATCCTCGACCAAATCCACAAGGATCCGCGCCGCGCTCGCGCTGCTGCGATGAACATGATCCCGACCAGCACCGGCGCCGCCGTTGCTGTTGGTGAGGTTCTGCCGGACTTGAAGGGCAAGCTCGACGGTTCGTCGATCCGCGTACCGACCCCGAACGTCTCAGTGGTGGATCTGGTATTCACGCCTGCGCGCGACACCAGCGCCGAGGAAGTGAACCAGCTGCTCAAGGCCGCTGCCGAAGGTCCGCTGAAAGGCGTACTTGGTTACACGGAAGAGCCGCTGGTCTCGATCGACTTCAACCACGATCCGCACTCGTCGACCATCGACAGCCTCGAAACTGCCGTGCTCGAAGGCAAGCTCGTGCGCGTGCTGTCCTGGTACGACAACGAGTGGGGCTTCTCGAACCGCATGGTCGATACAGCCGGCGTGATGGGCAAGCTGCTCTGATTGAAAACTGCTGAGGGATGCAAGTATCGGGCAGGCTCATCGGCATCGCGCGACGATCAAGGTCGCGCAGCGCCATGGAACTGCTCGACACTGCATTCGTCACCCAGGAGCGAGGCCTCGATGGCGACTTCCGTGGCCGTATTCGGCCTGGCGGGAAGGGGCGGCGGCAGGTTTCGTTTCTGGAGGCGGAGAGCTGGTACGCGGCCATGGCCGAGCTTGGCTTGGAAGGCGTCGACAAGCTCCCTTGGCACACGCGCCGGACGAACTTCTTCGTTGAAGGGCTGCGCTTTCCGAGGGAAGACGGCTATATCGTGGCGGTAGGCCAAAGCCTTCGCATCTGGATTACGTTGGAATGCGACCCGTGTGGTCGCATGGAAGAACTCTACCCCGGCCTTGAAGCTGCCCTGACGCCGGACTGGCGGGGTGGACTGCTGGGCAGAGTGGTATCGGATGGCATGATCGCCGTGGGCGACGAGATAAGGATCGAGAAATGAGCACTTTCAACACCCTGGACGACCTCGGTGATGTAAATGGTCAAGTCGTGCTGGTCCGCGTCGACCTCAACCTGCCGATGCAGGACGGCGCGGTGACCGACGACACCCGCGTCCGTGCGGCCGCTCCGACGATCCTCGAGCTATCCCAGAAGGGCGCTAAGGTCCTTCTTCTTGCACACTTCGGCCGGCCCAAAGGGGAGCGTGTGTCGACACAGTCGCTCTCAATGGTGGTTGGGGCGGTCGAGAAGGTTCTGGGCAAGGAAGTGATGTTCGTGCCCGAGATTGCCGGGCCGGTCGTTGCGCAGTCCGTCGGCATCCTTCGCACCGGAGATATTGCCATCCTGGAAAACACCCGCTTCTGGAAGGGTGAGGAAAAGAACGATCCCGAACTTGCTCAAGCCATTGCTGCCAACGCGGACTTCTACGTCAACGACGCCTTTTCGGCTGCGCACCGCGCTCACGCCACGACAGAAGGTCTCGCCCGAGTGTTGCCGGCATACGCAGGGCGCTCTATGGAAGCGGAACTGAAGGCGCTCGATAAGGCGCTTGGAACTCCTGAAAAGCCGGTCGCCGCCGTCGTAGGCGGGGCGAAGGTCTCGTCCAAGCTCGACGTTCTCACGCACCTGGTAACGCAGGTCGATCACCTCATCATCGGCGGCGGCATGGCCAACACCTTCCTGGCGGCAAAGGGCGTGGACGTTGGCAAGTCGCTTTGCGAGCATGACCTTGCTGATACAGCGAACCAGATTCTCGCGACGGCTGACAGTGCGGGCTGCACCGTGCATCTGCCTTACGAAGTCGTCGTCTCGAAGGAGTTCGCTGCCAACCCGGCTAGCTTGCGCACCTGCAACGTACACGAGGTCGCATCCGATGAGATGATTCTCGACGCAGGCCCTTCGGCGGCGGAAGCGCTTGGGGATGTGCTCAAGACCTGTAAGACGCTGGTGTGGAATGGTCCGCTGGGCGCCTTCGAAATGGTGCCGTTCGACGCAGCCACCGTCACCCTTGCAAAGACTGCGGCCGCGCTCACGCGAGAGGGCTCGTTGATTTCAGTTGCCGGCGGTGGTGATACTGTTGCCGCGCTCAACCACGCAGGGGTCGCACAGGACTTCACGTACATCTCGACGGCAGGCGGCGCCTTCCTCGAGTGGATGGAAGGCAAGGAGCTTCCGGGTGTGGCGGCGCTTCAGGCCTGAGGCCTGAACGACAACAGGAGCCATGAGGACGATGAAGGCTCTGCCTGAGGCTCGGCCGGGTCCTAGTGGCGCCGGTCTGGGGCGCTATGTGACACTGGATGGCATGCGCGGCCTCGCAGCCATTGCGGTGGCCCTGTTCCACTTTGACATTTACCTGATGCCGCACGGATATGTCGCGGTGGACTTCTTCTTCGTTCTTTCGGGTTTTGTGCTCTACCGCAGCTATCTGCCCCGCTTCCGTGAGGGACTTGGGATCGGCCGCTTCATGGTTCAACGCCTCGCCCGGCTGTATCCTCTATTCCTG
Source organism: Novosphingobium kalidii (assembly GCF_040534015.1). NCBI lineage: Bacteria > Pseudomonadati > Pseudomonadota > Alphaproteobacteria > Sphingomonadales > Sphingomonadaceae > Novosphingobium > Novosphingobium kalidii. The sequence continues at coordinate 30,130 of NZ_JBEWLY010000017.1, read as the reverse complement.
CTTGGCTTGCTGCTCGGCGTGCTGCTGGCGGTGCAGCAGTTGCTGGCTGGCGATCCCAAGGCCCCGCCGGCCAGGGAAGTCGCCGCGGCGCTGCTGTTTAATGGTTTGATGCTGCCATCGCCGGCAAGTCTGCCTCTTTATCCCCTCAACGTACCCTCCTGGTCTTTGTTCTTCGAGATTATCGCGAATTTCGCCCTAATCGTGCTGTTGTTTCGCCTGCCGGGATGGGCTCTGGCGATCATCTGTGTGGTCGCAGCCGGCGGGATGGTGCCGATCGTCGTGGCCAATGGGTCAGGCAACATCGGTGCGTTATGGAACGAGCACAGCATCGCGCTGATGCGTACTGCCTTCTCGTTCACACTGGGCATCATCATCGCGATGCTGCCGGAGCGGGCCTCTCCAGCCATGGGGGGGCGCGGTGCCGCAGGCGAACAGGGCGTTGGTGCGCGCGCTCCAAGTTGGTTCGGTATCGTCTGCATCGCGGCCATAGGCGTTCTGCTGGCGATGCCAGTGCTCCCTGAGTGGTCCGCTGCTTACGACCTTTCCATCATCTTGTTCTTTTCGCCCTTGCTGGTGTTCCTGGGCAGCCGGTGTGAACCGGTGCGTTTCGCAGCGCCGCTAGCGGCATTCACGGGCGAGGTCTCCTACGCGCTCTACGCGGTGCACTGGTCCTTCATAGAGCCGATGCGCTCAGCGGTTCGCGCGCTCCGACTGCAGCCAATCCCCGCCGCCGCGCTGTTCCTGGCGATCATGCTTGTGACATCATGGGCCGCGGTCCGCTGGTTCGATCTGCCGCTGCGGAGGCGCCTTACCGCTCTTCTGCGACGGGAGGCGCCTGGCGTCGGGCCGATAGGCGCTTGAATCCGTGAACGTCATAGATGCCGCAGTTGCGAAAAGATTCACCGGCAGATAGAGATTTTCATTAGTACGCGAACCAACAGAGGGAATTCCATGCAGACCTCCGAAATGACCGCCAAGATGGCCGAAGGCAAAGGGTTCATCGCTGCACTTGATCAGAGCGGCGGTTCAACGCCCAAGGCCCTGAAGGGCTACGGCGTGGAAGAGGGCGCCTGGAGCACCGAAGAAGAGATGTTCGGCCTGATCCATGACATGCGCAGCCGGATCATTTCTTCGCCAGCTTTCACAGGCGAGAAGGTTATTGGCGCGATCCTTTTCGAGCGCACCATGGAAGGTCAGGTCGGCGGTGTACCGACGCCCCAGGCGCTCATCGCCAAGGGCGTGGTGCCCTTCATCAAGGTCGACAAGGGTTTGGAAGACGAGGCCAACGGCGTGCAGCTGATGAAGCCGATGCCGACTTTGGACTTGCTCCTGGAGCGTTCGAAGTCGCTTGGTGTGTTCGGCACCAAGGAACGTTCGGTGATTAACTCGGCGAACGAGGAAGGCATTGCCGCTGTCGTCAAGCAGCAGTTCGAAGTGGGCATGCAAGTGCTCGGCCACGGCATGATGCCGATCATTGAGCCGGAAGTGAACATCAAGAGCGAAACGCGCGCCCAATGCGACGAGATCCTCTTAAAAGAGATTCTGAAGAACCTCGACGAACTGCCTGAGGGCAAGCAGGTGATGCTGAAGCTCTCCCTGCCGGTAAAGCCCGGCACTTTCGATCCGCTGGTTTCCCATCCCAAGGTGCTGCGGGTGGTCGCCCTTTCCGGTGGTTACAAACGCCCCGAAGCTTGTGCGGAGCTTGCCAAGAACAAGGGCATCATCGCCAGCTTCAGCCGGGCGCTGCTGGAAGATCTCCGTGCGCAGATGAGCGATGCGGAATTCGATGCAGCACTGGGCGGAGCGATCGACGAAATCTACAAAGGGTCCACCCAGAAGGTCGAAGCGGCGGCTGCGGCCTGATCCTTCTTAGCATTCGAGAACTACGGAAAGGCGGCGCCCCCACAGGCGCCGCCTTTTTTGTTTGGCGGCACGGTCGCTAGGCGCAACACTGATCGCGTGAATCTGCAATGAGCTTTGCTTGTACTCAGAAGGGGCAGTGACCAAATCCGAGCGATCTTGTCCTGAGCTCAGCCTTGCAAAGGAGCGCCGCGTTGTCGTCACCCAAGCTCTTCGAACCCCTCACGATTGGCAGTCTCACACTTCCAAATCGGATCGTCATCGCCCCGATGTGTCAATACTCGGCCGTGGATGGCTGCACGACGGATTGGCACATCATGCATCTGGGGCAGCTGGCTATGTCAGGTGCCGGGCTGCTCACCATCGAGGCCACAGCGGTCGTGCCGGAAGGGCGCATCACTTACGCGGACGTCGGTCTTTGGGACGATCGCACGGAGGCAGCCATGGCGGCCACACTGGAGAGCGTGCGACGTTATTCGGACATGCCGATCGCGATCCAGCTTGCACACGCGGGGCGGAAGGCTTCTACGGACCTGCCTTGGAAAGGGGGCGCACAATTGCCGCCCGGTCACGCGAACGGCTGGCAGACCGTCGCCCCTTCAGCACTGCCGTTCGCGGAGGGGGAGAATTCGCCAACGGCGCTCGACAAGGCTGAGATGAAAACCATCCGCGATGCTTTCGCCGACGCAGCGCGACGCGCTGCCCGGCTGAATCTCGCGGCAATCCAGATCCATATGGCCCACGGCTACTTGCTGCATGAATTCCTGTCGCCGCTGTCGAACAGGCGCGAGGACGAGTACGGCGGCAGCCTGGAAAACCGCATGCGCTTCCCGCTTGAGGTTTTCGAAGCCGTGCGTGCTGCGTTCCCTGCGGACCGGCCGGTGTCGGTTCGTGCGTCGGGAACCGACTGGGTGGAAGGTGGCTGGGATGTCGATGAAACGATTGCGCTGTTCCAAGAGCTTGAGCGTCGGGGCTGCGCTGTAGCGCACGTATCGAGCGGAGGCTTGGATCCCCACCAAAGGATTCCTGTCGGTCCGAACTACCAGGTTCCTCTCGCCAGGGCGGTGAAGCAGGCGACGAAACTGCCGGTGGTGGCGGTAGGGCTGATCACCGACTTCGAACAGGCGGAGGCAATTGTCGGAACGGGCGATGCCGATCTGATCGGACTGGCGCGCGGACTGCTCTACAATCCGCGGTGGCCTTGGCATGCTGCCGCCCACCTTGGTGCACGCGTCCAGGCGCCCCCGCAGTACTTGCGCTCTCAGCCTTGCCAGTACCGCAACCTTTTCGACGTCTGAATGCCCGATCAGTTACAGGTCTGCAGATACCGAGCCGGCTCCGCGCCACCAATGCGTTGGCAGCCGGCTCGCAGGACCGAGGGGGTGAGTTAGTCCAGCAGAGACTTCAGAGCGGCTTCAACGTCGCTTGTGGAAAACGGCTTGCCCAATAGGCCGGAGTGGCCAAGTGCGTCGGTCTGGGCGTTCGCGCCATAGCCGGTGGCAAGCAGAAAGGGCACGCCGCGGGCGTTCAGAACATCGGCCACGGGTGTGGAGAGCACGCCTCGCCCGAGGTTTAGATCGATGATACCGCAGTCCAGCTGCTCGGTGGACGCACACTCCAGCGCTTCGTTAAGCGTCGAACAGGGGCCGACGACTTCGTAGCCGAGATCCGCCAACATGTCCTCGAGCATCATGGCCACGAGCATTTCGTCGTCCACGACGAGGATTCGACGCCGCGCCATCAGAGTTGTGCCGGTAAGGGCGCCGTACGTCCCTTGGCAGCCTGTATCATCAAACAGTCTCCTTGCATTGCAGGGGACTAGCGGCGGTCGCGCAGTTTGGGAAGAGCAGTCTGCTATCACCGGCTCGTATTGCCTAAAGGTTGATACAGGGGGGAGGGCGAGCGAGGTCCCATGCAGGGTCAAGCGTCTGACCGGCGGAACAATGGCCGGTCTGATGCCTTCTCAGAGGCGCTAGACAGCGAGATTACCAAGGAAGACAGCCATGCTAGATCGTGAGATCCCCGATGTGACGCTCAAGACGCGGGTGCGTGATGAAAGTGTCGGCGGCGACAATCCGTTTCGGTGGCAAGATCTTAATGTACGGGATGAATTTGCAGGCAAGAAGATCGTAGTGTTCTCCCTGCCAGGCGCTTTTACGCCGACTTGTTCCAACGAGCAGTGCCCGGCCTTTGAGCGTTACTACGACGAATTCCGCGAGGCGGGCGTCGATGAGGTCTATTGCGTTGCCGTGAACGACGCTTTCGTGATGTACCAATGGGGCCAGAAACTGGGATTGGAGAAGATCAAGCTTCTGCCCGATGGTTCCGCCACGTTCACCCGCCGCATGGGCATGCTGATTAACAAGGATCACCTCGGCTTTGGTCAGCGCTCCTGGCGTTACGCCATGATCGTGGACGACAATGAGATTACCGCATGGTTCGAGGAGCCCGGTATTAATGACTGCGGCGCCGACGACGATCCCTACGGCGCCAGCGCGCCGGAGAAGGTTCTCGAGATGTTGCGGACGGACCAAGGTTGAAGAGTCCGGATCCGGAGCCGGGCGGCGGTCGTCCGGAGCCGGTTGCGAGGCGGGCGCCCCTGCTCATAACGGCAGAGCTTCCCCCTGACGTGCTGGCCTGGGCCGATGCGATGCGCCGGGCGCACTATCCTCCCGATCGCAATCGGCTAAAGGCTCACGTGACGCTGTTTCATGCGCTACCGCCGTCTGTCGAAGAAGAGCTTCGGGAGTGCCTGGCGCAGCTCGCTGGGGCTCCCCCGCCCCCCGCGCGCATCACCGGGCTGATGAAGCTTGGAGGGGGCACGGCACTGGAAGTCGATAGTCCCACGCTCGTCGCGCTACACGGCGCCATCGCCGACCGCATGCACGGTCTGCTGACGCACCACGACGCGCTGCCGCTGAAGCTTCACGTTACGATCCAGAACAAGGTCACCAGTCAGGCCGCGCGGGCGTTACAGGCGGAGCTCGGCCCGACGCTGGAGCATCGCGCGTTTCGCTTTTACGGCTTCGGCCTCTATGCATACGAGGAAGGTCTGTGGCGGCCGATCCGGACGTTTCCCTTCCGGGGATGAAAAAGGTGAACTCTGCGATTGACCGAACCTAATCCTGCCCCTAAGGGACGCGGCCTGCACAGAGATGCAGTGGCCTCGCCCAAGCGGCGGGTAGGATGGCGGAGTAGCTCAGCCGGTTAGAGCAGCGGAATCATAATCCGCGTGTCGGGGGTTCGAGTCCCTCCTCCGCTACCATTCTGTTGAAGCGTTTTCCTTGAATTGAAGCTGGAAGCACTCAACGTGTATCCAGCTGGAGCATTTCGCCCGACATATGGTCGGCATCGCTCCCCGTGAGGCCCTGATGAAACGATGGCCCGAGGCGTGGTAGGTTTCGCGGGCCCTGCATTTAGACGGGCGGCTATCCACATGGAGCACTCGAAAAGCTGCCTGTCAGCTTAAGCCCGGTTGCGGGCACGCGCGGTGCTGGCGATCCTCATTCTCATTCGCCGCGTTTCTCACTCGCCTCTTTGGCGTTGAACTAACTCGGTACTGGTCAACGGTCATGTTGGCAGCAGATGTCCTTCTCGGGGGAGCCTACACGGTTGTGATGTTCCTTTGGCTTGGCTGCCAAATCGTCCGCAGGCTGGCTAAACGGCAACCGATCGTGGAAGTTGAGGGCCGACGTGGGGGCGGTTAGCTCGGCAGCAGACGCCCCACGAGTGGCCGAAGATGTTGCCACATTATCGCCCTGATCGAGCTGTTAATACGACCGCTCAGCTGCAGGCAGAACTCGAATGCCATTGCCCGACGCGCCGCCTGCTATAGAGCTTCCGCACGTAGCGGATGAGTTCGAGGCTGCCGCAGACGCAAAGTCCAGAAGGGCACTTAGCATCGTCCGGCCTTCCTGTGCCGCTGGGAAGGTCGGTGAAATCATCGTTTGCGCCGCAGACCCTGAACGGAATCGCCTGCAAGCGCTGCCTGACAGTCGTCCAGAAGGGCTGCCGAGGGCCGAGGCTCGACTGAGCGAGAACGCCACTATCGACCTCCATACCGAGTATGCTCAAATCTCTGGAGTGCCGAGCAATCGTGCGATGGTTGGCGTTAAGGTTGGCTTCTAACTCAGCTGCACAGTCCTCGACTAAATGGCCGCTTTTCATCCACGAGCCGGCAGCCGTCACACGTTCCACGCTGCATTCTGGATAACAACCCGATAGCCGTCAGGGTCTTCAAAGGTCCGCCCGTGCTGATCCCAATAAGGATTGAATGACGGAACGGCTGGGAAGCCCGCAGCCTCCATCCGATCCACTGCTGCCTGCCATTCCTCGTGGTCAGGCAGGTAGAAAATCAGGAGGTTGTCCTGAGTCGGCGCACGCCCTGCAGGGTGGCCGTGCGCTGTCGTAAACTCAAAGTGATAAGGCGCACCCTCACGCCCAAGCATGAGGCCGTCGAAGCCGCTATGATCCGCGAACTGATGCAGGACTTCAAGGCCAAGCCCGTCTCGGTAGAAGGGAAGCAGACCCTTGATGTCGACCGTGGGGCGGGCAACTCTGAGCGTTGGAACAGCGGCCATAGCGGAAGATTACGCCTTAATCCTTTGGCTTGAGTGTCACCCAGACATCGACCGGAGCGGAGAATTTGCCGGGGGCGGGCTTGCCCACGTCGATCCGCTCTGCAGTTACGAGTTCGCCAGATTCGAGGTTGAAGCTTGCCCATGGCTTGGGCATGCGGCCGAACGTCATCTTCTGGATGGGCCGGCCGGTGACGGTGTTCATGATGGTTGCGATGATGCTCATCGCGCGCCGGTAGCGACGGCGCCGCCGATCTGTCCAGCGCTGCACCGCCACAATCGACAGCTGGTTGCGTTAGCTCTCCTGCTCGAAACCGGCTCTGGTATTCGCGGCTCTGCCGCGTAAGGACACGATGATGCCTGTGGAGATCAGCAACATGCCCGCCGCATGATAGCCGTGCAGGTCTTCGCCAAGGATTGGCGCGGCCAGTATCGCGCCCAGCAGGGGTTGAAGGCTGATCATGTGGCCGGCAGACGCTGCGCCGATCTCCGCAACCGCGCGGTTGAAGAGGTAATAGGCGACAGTCGATGGAAGTATCGCGACGTACGCGATCGCGAGGACAACCTCATGCGAGAAGCGGGGCGGGCTTACCGTCCACTCCCATGCGGCAAAAGGGAACATGACCACCGCGCCGATCAGGAACGTGGCAGCCAGGAAGCTGGTGCCTCTGACGGGTGGACGGGTGCGCAGTAAAGCGGTGTAAAGCGACCACGCGAGGACCGCGGTGAGAATGAGAGCATCGCCCAATCCGAAGTGTAAAGCCAGCAATGCGCGGGGATCGGCACGGAAGATGATGGTGACAACGCCAACTGCGCTCAGCGCAACGCCGTAAATTGCAGCGGCTCGCGCATTGGTGCCGAACAGCACACGATCGAAGATCAGGACAAACGCGGGGATACCGGCCTGTATCAGCAAGCCATTGGTGGCGGTCGTGTACTGGAGGCCTGAGTAGAGGAGGGTGTTGAAGGCGCCGACGCCGACCAGTCCCAGGAGCAGTATGGGCCTCCAGTGTGCGCGGATGACCGGCTTGTCCACCACGAGTCCCCGAGCGGCAAAGGGCATCAGCACGCACGTGGCCCCAAGCCAGCGGCAGAAGGCGAGCGAGTAGGGTCCGATTTGTTCGTGAACTGCCCGCGCCACGATCGAATTGCCTGCCCACAGCGTCATGACCAGCACAAGCGTCGCATAGACCGTCCAGCGACTGCGTTCTCCGGTGAGCATGAAGTGCTGTACTCGCAAAAGTAGTAAGAGGTCGTCGCGACAAGTTTTGAGCCGTCTAGGAGTGGAGGCGGTCACTTGGAAGAGGTGACCGCGTCGAAGCTGGCATCCCGCCATCCGGCTTCACTGCTTGCGTCCCGGGTTCCTTCGATCGCGCAGCGTGCGGGCAACTGTCCGGATCAATTGTGTCCTCGTCACGGTTCGGGGTTGCCTCTCTGACAAGGAGCGTGAAGAACGATCCTGCGTTTTGAGCACGTGCGCACGTTCGCCGTAGGCAGCCCCGGCGGCAAGGAGACGATTTGTTGTTGTTGGTTTTGCTGGCCTTCTTGCCATTTTTCGGTGCCGCGTGCCTGCTGGCTCAGCGAAACGGAGAGAGAAACTGGCAGACGGGAATTGCTCTCACGTCTACGCTGACCGCTCTCGCGCTACTGCTGATGCTGGCTCCCACGGTGCTGGATGGAGCCGTAAGCGTCTTCCGGGTCGCATGGGTTCCTTCACTGGGTCTTGATTTCAGTCTTCGTCTAGATGGTCTCGCTCTGCTGTTTGCAGGGCTGATCCTCGGCATCGGCGCGCTGATCATCGTTTATGCGCGGTTCTACATGCCGGCCGACGAGCCCATAGGGTATTTTCTGGCTCTCTTGCTGCTTTTCCAGGGGGCCATGCTGGGAATCGCGCTTTCCGGCAACGTACTGTTGCTGTTGATCTTCTGGGAGCTGACGAGCCTCTCGTCTTTCCTGTTGATCGGCTACAGCAACCACAAGGCCGAAGGGCGGCAGGGCGCGCGGATGGCCCTTGCGATTACGGGCGGCGGAGGCGTGGCCCTGATCGGTGGACTGCTGTTGCTGGGGCAGATAGCCGGCTCGTATGAGCTTGCCGACATTCTTGCCAGCGGCGACGCCATTCGCGCGTCAGAGCTTTATCCCGTTGCGCTTGTCCTCATTCTGCTCGGCTGCTTCACCAAGTCTGCGCAGTTCCCGTTTCACTTCTGGCTCCCTCACGCCATGGCTGCGCCCACGCCAGTCAGCGCGTATCTGCATTCGGCCACCATGGTGAAGGCAGGCGTATTCCTTCTGGCCCGACTGTGGCCGGCTCTTTCGGGCACGGAGCTGTGGTTTTATTTGGTGACCACCACCGGTCTCATCACGGCGGTGATCGGCGCTGTGATCGCGCTGTTCCGGTACGACCTCAAGGCGATCCTCGCTTACTCCACGATCAGCCATCTGGGGCTGCTGACGATGCTGTTCGGCTTTGGCACCCCCGCAGCCGTGATGGTAGGCGTCTTCCATCTGCTCAATCACGCGATCTTCAAGGCAGCGCTGTTCATGAACGCGGGGATTGTCGACCATGAGGCGGGGACGCGTGACGTCCGCTTGCTGGGCGGACTGGCGGGGTTGATGCCGATCACCGCGACCGTCGGGATCATCGCTGCCGCCTCAATGGGGGGGCTGCCCCCGTTTGGCGGCTTTCTTTCGAAAGAGATGATGCTGGAAGAGGCGGCGCATACCGCCTGGGGCGGCTGGTTTTGGGCGGTTCCGCTGGTCGCACTACTCGCCGCTACATTCTCTATGGCCTATTCGTTCCGCTACATCTTCCACGTTTATCTAGGGTCTCGCCGAGATAGCTGTCCGGCGAAGCCACACGATCCTTCGTTCGGCATGTGGGCTCCCTCTGCGCTGCTGGTTGCGCTCACCGTGCTGGTGGGGCTGTTTCCAACCACGCTGACGGCCCGATTTATCGCTCCTGCCGTGGCTGCAGCGACAGGAATGTCGGCGCCAGTGTTCCACCCGAAGCTCTGGCATGGGCTGACACCCGCCCTAGTCATGAGCATCGTCGCGATCCTCGGCGGCGCTTTCGCTCTGTGGCGGCATGGCTGGCTTCAGCGGATTTGGGATGCAATCGGTCTGCCGGAGGCGAAGCGATTGTTCGACCAGGGGATCGAACTGTTCGTGGAGAGCACCCGCAAGCTTTCCGGCTTCGTTCACAATGGGTCGTTGCAGCGGCAGCTTGCTTGGCTATTCCTCGTTTCGGTCGTACTCGGCATCGAGGCGATCCGGATTGGGGGCTACGCACCTGGCGCCAGGGAAACCATTCCCGCGCCTCCTGTGGCAGTGGTGGCTTGGGTCCTGCTGCTGGCGGGCGTCGCCGCAGTCGTGAAGGCACAGCGGCAGCGGTACCTCACGCTCATTTACATCAGCGTGATCGGCCTCGTCGTGTCGCTCGCGTTCATCTACCTGTCCGCACCCGATCTCGCACTTACTCAGATCTCGGTCGAGGTCATGACCATCCTGCTGCTGCTGCTCGCTCTTAATCTGCTGCCGAAAACTCCGCGCCGCATCTCCAGCAACGCCCGACGGCTGCGCGACGGACTGCTCGGGATTGCAGGCGGCGGAGCTGCGGGATGGGTAGCCTGGGCGGTGATGACCCGCCCCCCCAATGACCCCATCTCCTCGTATCATTGGGAGCGCAGCTACGCGGCCGGCGGCGGTACGAACGTCGTCAACGTGACACTGGTCGACTTCCGCGCCTTCGACACCTTCGGCGAGATTACCGTACTTGGAATTGCCGCTCTCACGATCTTTGCGCTGCTGCAGCCAGCCACCCGCGGCCCTTCCGGCCAGCGCTTGCGGCAGTGGATCGCGGTAATGCCGCACTCTCCTGAGCGGCATCCCATGATGTTCGCAGTGGCGGCACGACTGTTGCTGCCCTTGGCCATGATGGTCGGCCTCTACATCTTCTTGCGCGGACACAACATGCCGGGAGGCGGCTTCATCGCCGGGCTCGTGATATCGATCGCGCTGCTCATGCAGTACATGGCGTCAGGCTTTGAGTGGGCAGACAATCGCCGTCGTATTGACGAGCATCCGGTGATCGGCCTGGGCGTCATCATCGCGGCGCTGACGGGGCTTGGCTCGCTGGCGTTTGGCGCACCCCTGTTTTCCAGCGCTTATGGGTACTTCACCCTCCCCTTGATCGGGAAGTTCGAGCTGACCACCGCCATGCTCTTCGACATAGGCGTGGCGATGACGGTGTTCGGGGCAGTGATGCTGGCGCTTGCGGAACTCAGTCACATCGCTCAGCGAGCCCATAAGGAGGGTCCCTGCGACGATAGCCCGATGGACATCGACCCCGCGCGTATGCTGGAGGGCGGGCGATGAGCATCGAGTTTCTTGTCGCAAGCGCCATCGGCGCGCTGACCGCGGCGGGCATTTACTTGTGCTTGCGCGCACGGACGTTCCCGGTCGTGCTCGGTTTGGCCATGTTGTCCTATGCGATCAACTTGTTCCTCTTCGCCATGGGGCGGCTTCTGGTCGACCGTCCACCTCTCTACGCGAAGGATGTGGTGGAACATACGGACCCCCTGCCGCAGGCACTGGTGCTGACGGCCATTGTTATCTCGTTCGGAATGACGGCCCTGGCGGTGGTGCTCTCCCTGCGAACTTTCCTTGAGACCGGCACCGATCAGGTCGATGGGATTCCCGACGAGGACACGAAGCGGAAGGCTGCGGATCGGAAATGACAGCGCTCATCGCCGCTCCATTGCTGCTGCCGGCCTTTGCCGCGACTGCAGCGCTCTTGTTTCGCCGCCGCCGCCGGTTGATCGGCGCGGGAATTTCGATCTTTGCTACCGCGCTCCTGTTGCTGGCCGACATCGCTCTAATAATGCAGGCGATGCGAGGTGAGATCATCGCGTACGATCTGGGCGGCTGGCCCGCTCCGTACGGCATCGTACTGGTGCTCGACCGTCTTGCAGCCCTGATGCTGGTGCTCACAGCGGTGCTGGCGCTGGCAGTGATCGTGCATGCCGTTCTGACCGGGCTCGATCGTAAGGGCTGGCACTTCCATCCATTGTTCCACTTCCAGTTGCTGGGAGTGAATGGCGCGTTCCTTACAGGCGACTTGTTCAACCTCTTCGTGTTCTTCGAGGTGCTGCTGATCGCGTCCTACGGCCTGCTGCTGCACGGGCAGGGCGCACGAAGGCTGACAGCCGGCGTGCAGTATGTGGTGGTTAACCTTGTCGGCTCCATTATTTTCCTGATTGCTCTGGGACTGCTCTACGGCGTCACGGGCACGCTCAACATGGCCGATGTGCTGGTGCGCGGGGCAGACTTGCCGGCGGGCGATCAAGGGTTGTTTCGGGCAGCGGGGTTGCTTCTTCTGGTGGTTTTCGGGCTCAAGGCGGCGTTGCTACCGCTCCACCTCTGGCTGCCGCGTGCTTATGCGGGGGCAGCGCCCGCGGTGGCTGCCCTGTTCGCGATCATGACCAAAGTGGGCGCTTATGCGATCGTTCGCACAGGCCCGCTGGTCATCGGCGTACAGGCTGGCGACTATGTGCTCCCTGCCGCACTGGCCACAATGCTGCTGGGCTTTGCGGGCATGCTTGCTGCGCGAGGATTGCGCTCCATGGCGGCGTTCGCACTGATCGGATCGACGGCGACGTTGCTCGCGGCCGTCGCATTGTTCGAACCAGGAGCGCTGGCAGCGGGGCTCTACTACCTTCCGCACACGACCCTTTCCGCAGCGCTTCTGTTCTTGCTGACCGACCTTGTGATCCGCTGGCGCTGCGTGGAGGGCGACGCCATGGTTCCGACGCCCACCTACTCTGGCCGGGTTGGGCTGGGGGCCCTGTTCCTGGCAGCAGGCGTCGCCTTGGCGGGGTTGCCTCCACTCTCAGGATTCATCGGCAAGCTGCTGATCCTGGATGCTGCGCTGACGTCATCTTGGGCGGTCGCGATCTGGGCTCTCGTTCTGGGAACCAGCTTTATCGCCGTGATTGCGCTCTCCCGCGCGGGCAGTACGCTTTTCTGGAAGCAGGATAGCACTCCGGCGACGGCGGGACGCGGCGAGCCGGCACCCCTTTGGGAATCTGCCCCGTCGCTGTTTCTTGTCGCTGCGCTGGTTGCGCTGACTGTCGGCGCAGGGCCGATCACGGCGTACATGGAGGCCACGAGCCGCCAGGTCTTCGATACCAATGCCTATGTGCATGCCGTCCTCGGGTCCGAGGTGGAGGACTAGGATGCGGCGTCTACTTCCCCATCCCGGCCTGAGCCTGCTGCTTCTGATCATCTGGATGCTGATGCTGAACGCCTTCAGCTTTGGCTGGCTTGTGCTGGGTGTCGGTCTTGCGATATTCGTCCCTCTTTTTACCGCGCCGTTCTGGCCGGACCGGCCGTTGATGCGGTGGGGCTTTCCATTGCTGGCCTACATCGGGCTTGTGATCGGCGATATCGTCGTCGCCAACTTCCATGTCGCGCGCCTGATACTGTTCCGCCGCAATCGTGACATGCGGACATGCTGGCTCGTGCTGCCGCTGGAGTTGCACTCAGCCGAAGCCATCACCGTGCTGGCCGCCACGATCAGCCTGACGCCAGGCACAGTCTCCACCGACATCTCAAACGACGGGCGATATCTGCTCGTCCATGCGTTGGACACCGACGATGCTCAGGCGGAAGTAGAGAAGATGAAGGCCCGCTACGAGCGGCGGCTGCTGGAGATCTTTCGATGATAACTGCGGCTCTCTACGTCACGCTGGGCTGCATCACGCTGGCCGTACTGCTCAACCTTTACCGTCTGTTCTGCGGACCAACGGCCCCAGACCGCATTCTGGCTCTAGATACCATGCTGATCAACACGATTGCCTTCATCATCGTTTTCGGGGTGCTGGAAGAAAGTAGCGTCTATTTCGAAGCCGCTTTGCTGCTGGCGATGGTCGGCTTCGTCGGAACAGTGGCCTACACCAAGTTCCTCTTGCGTGGAGACATCGTGGAATGAGCGCGGTTTCAACAGCTCTGGACGTGCTGATCGCCGCTCTTCTGGTATTGGGCGGCGCCTTTGCACTGATTGGCAGTTGGGGCCTGAACCGCCTGCCATCGCTGATGAGTCGCCTGCATGGGCCGACGAAGGCAACGACCCTTGGCGTCGGAAGCTGCCTGATCGCATCGATGACCTACTTCCCGGTTCATGGCCTGCCCTGGACGGCTCACGAATTACTGATCGCGCTCTTCCTGTTCATCACGGCGCCAATCTCAGCTAACATGATCGCCAAGACATACATCCACGGATTGCACACCGGCCAGTCGGAACTCGCGCAGGTCGAAGACATCAAGCCGCCTTCGCCTCCCAATGGCTCGGAGTGGGCGACATTCGGCATATCGGAAAAGAGCTCCGATCTCGATCAGGACTGACGTATGTGCTCCGGACGGTTTGCCGGCTGAGCAAGGTGACGGTTGCGGAAAGACAAGACGGATGACGCTGCCTCCTCTAGACATCATCCCTGCCCGAGTGGCGGCGCTCTCGGACTATGAGATGCTTGCGCGTGAGCGTATGACGGAGGAGGTTTGGGCCTACTTTGCAGGCGGTGCCGGCGACGAATGGACATTGCGGGAAAACGTCGCCGCCTTCTCGCGTTTGCCCCTGCAGTCGCGAGCCTTGCGCGACCTGTCGAGCGGGCACACGCGCACGACATTGTTCGGAAGCGAACTCGCGGCGCCTATCCTGCTCGCCCCGGTCGCGTTCCAGCGTCTCGCTCATCCAGATGGAGAACTTGCAACCGTATTGGCTGCAGGGGCGCTAGAAACTGGCCTGGTGGTCAGCACGCAAGCGAGCGTCACGCTGGAGGAGATCGCGCAGTGCGCAACTGCCCCACTGTGGTTTCAGCTCTACGTTCAGCCGGATCGGGCGTTCACCGCTCAACTTGTAAAAAGAGCCGAGCAGGCAGGCTATCGTGCGATCGTCGTCACGGTCGATGCTCCCGTGAACGGCGTGCGCAATCGGGAGCAACGCGCAGGATTTGCATTGCCGCCGGGCGTGGAAGCGATCAACTTGAAGGGGATGCAGGGCTTGCCGCCGCCACAGCCCGGCGCCTTGCTGTTTGGTACGCCTTTGGCGGACTCGGCGGCGGTGTGGCGCGATTTGGAATGGCTGCGTGATCAGACTCGGCTGCCGATCGTCCTGAAGGGTATCGTGGACCCCGAGGATGCCCGCCGTGCCGTTGTTGCGGGGATAGACGGGATCATCGTTTCCAATCACGGCGGTCGTGCGCTGGACGGGGTTCCCGCCGCCATCGACTTGCTGCCTGCCGTTTGCCAAACTGTAGGGGACAGTATTCCCGTATTGATGGATGGTGGGGTGCGTCGCGGTATCGACGTTCTTCGCGCTCTTGCGCTTGGCGCGAAAGCGGTGTTGCTAGGTCGACCTTACGTCTTTGCCTTGGCAACCGCGGGCGCTCTTGGCGTAGCGCATGCGTTACGCATTCTGCGTGCCGAGTTCGAGCTGGCGATGGCGCTGACCGGGTGCACCGAGGTGTCTGCGATAGATAGTTCGGTCTTGGCGACCCGGCGCTAAGTGGAGGCAAGGCGGCAGCCGGGAACCCGCGCTCTCGCGATTCGTTTCTCGGTAGAATGAGACTGCTCACGCGTATCGGCGGGCAGGGCACTTCTGAAACAACCGCTCGGGGCTGCGGCTAAGCCATGCGACCCACATTTCACGCGCAGTTGGTCAACGGTCGCTTCGGTGATGCGGCCATCTTCGTCGAGCGGCTGCATGCTCGTGCGGCGCTGTTGTTCGATCTGGGCGACCTGGCAGCCTTAAGCAGTCGCGATCTCCTGCGCATTGAAACGGTTCTTGTGTCGCACATGCACATGGATCACTTCATCGGCTTCGATAGCTTGTTGCGTGTGAACGTAGGTCGGTCGAAGACGATCAGACTTGTGGGGCCGCCCGGAGTCATTGCCTGCATCGGTCACAAGTTATGCGGCTACACCTGGGATCTCGCGGGCCGACATGCCGAAGCATTGGTGTTCCACGTCTATGAAGTGAGTGAAGGCTTGTTGCGCGAAGCCCGCTTTCACTTAGCCACCAGGTTTGCACGTGAGGATCTCGGTGAACGTACACTGAGAGACGATCTGGTGCTGGAGGCCAATGACTTCATCGTGCGCGCAGCCTTGCTGGAGCATCATGGGCATAGCCTTGGCTTTGCGGTGTCTGAACCGATCCACGTCAACGTCTGGCGCAATCGCGTGGAGGAGGCGGGATTGCCTGTCGGGCCTTGGCTGAAGGGTCTGAAGAAGGCTGTGCGCGATGACCTTCCTGATCAATGGCCGGTGCTACTTCCCGACGGTGCGACGAACCCGCTCGGTGAACTGCGCGACTTGGTAAGCGTGGAGCCAGGCCAGACACTCGGCTACGTGACGGACGTGCGAGACACGGCGGACAACCGCCAGGCGATCGCCAAGCTCTGCGCGGGTGCGGACACCTTGTTCATCGACGCTTCCTTCGCGGCAGCGGACGCGGAACTCGCAGCCGCTCGAGCGCATCTGACCACGCGCGCTGCCGGCGAAATAGCGCGCCTGGCTGGCGCTCGGCGGGTCGAGCCGTTCCATTTCTCCCCCCGTTACCAAGGCCAGGAAGCCGAATTGCTAGCTGAGGTTCGTGAGGCGTTCTGTCCCGAGGTTAGCTGAGCCTACCTGCAGCAAAGACTGTGCTCAGGTCGGTGGTCGGTGACGCATCAGGCCTTCCTGAGCCATGCTGGCGATCAAACGCCCCGATTGGTCGTAGACCGAGCCTCGACAGAAGCCGCGCGCTTTGCCCGACCATGGGCTCTCCATGGCATAGAGCAGCCATTCGCCGAGAGGTGGATCGTCGTGGAACCAGATCGCGTGGTCCAGGCTTGCGCCCTGGATGGCCGGCGAGAACCACTGGATTCCGTGGGGCAGGAGGGCGGTCGAGACAAACGCGAAGTCGCTCGCATAGGCCAGAGTAATCCGGGCAAGCTCGGGCCCGAGGACGGGATCCAGGCGGAACCATGAATGCTGGCTGGGCATCCCCAGCGGCCCGTTCCCCTGGGAGTCTGGCTGACCGGCGCGCATGTCGAAGGCCTTGAGCAGGGCTGCCAAGGACGCCGGCAGTTCGGCGCGGAGTTCGGAAAGGATGCGGGTTATCGGCATCGCGTGATCAGGGCCGGGCACCGCCGGCATTCTGGCTGTATGCGAAAGCCCTTCTTCCTGACGGTGGAATGAGGCCGCGAGGTTCAGGATCGGCTTGCCATCCTGGAGGGCGACGACCCGGCGGTTGGCGAAGCTCCCCCCGTCGAAGTCGCGGATGACGCGGTAGATGATGGGCCGGGCATTGTTGCCAGCCCGCAGAAAGTATGCGTGGAGAGAATGCGCGACTCGCTCCGGTCCGACACTACCAGAGGCGGCGGCAAGTGCCTGCGCGATCACTTGTCCGCCGAACACCCGACCCTGCAGCTGCGGGCTTGAGATGCCCCTGTACAAATCGGTGTCGAGTTCCTCCACCACCAGAAGGCGCTTGAGTTGGGCAAGCGCGTTCACCTCATCAGTCATGAGGGAGCTCCGATGGGTTCGTCTGGGGGTGAGGGTGCTTCGCCAGCCAAGCCTTGGCCTGGGACTCGATCGTGCGCAGCTCTTCAAGAGTCTGCTCGATCGCGGTGCGCTGCCGACGAAGATCCTTCATGCGTTTGCCGATTTTGACGACCAACTGGCTGACTTGCGCATGATGTTCAGGGTCGACATCATAAAGGTCGAGGAACTCCTTGATTTCACGTATGCTAAAGCCGAGCTTTTTACCACGGAGGATCAGTTGCATCCGCCCGATCTCGCGGCGTGAGTAGATGCGCATGGTGCCGACCCGCTGCGGCGCGATCAGATCCTTATCCTCGTAAAACCGCAAGGTTCGCATGGTAACGCCAAGCGACTTCGCAGCTTCCTGAATGCCCAGCAGTTCGCTGGCGTCTTCCGTTGCCGCGGGCGCTGTTTCCACGGTCACGAGGGATCCCCGGCCTTGGAGCGGCGCTCAGCTTCCTCAGCCACCAGTTCCTTCTTCGAAAGCTTGCCGACCATTGTCTTAGGCAGGCTCGGACGAAATTCGATTTCGGAAGGCATCTCGATCTTGCTGATGCGATCACGCAGGAATTCCCGGAGTTCCTCCTCGCTGACGATACCTCCGGGATGCAGGGCAACAAAAGCCTTGGGAGACTGGCCGCGATAAGGATCCGGAATGCCGATCACCACCGCTTCGGCGACGGCTGGATGCTCGTATAGAGCGTCTTCGATCGTGCGTGGATAGACGTTGTATCCGCTGCACAGGATCAGGTCCTTGATCCGATCGACGAGGAACAGGTAGCCGTCCTCATCAAGGTAGCCGACGTCGCCCGTCCGCAGGGCCCCGTAGATGAAGACGTCCTCAGTCTCCTTGGGCCGGTTCCAATAACCGGCCATGACCTGCGGACCGCGAGCGCAGACTTCGCCACGTTCGCCCTGCTTCATCACCTTGTGGACATCTTCGCGATCGCGAATCTCAATGACCGTACCGGGGAACGCGGGACCGCATGAGTTGTCTTTCACCACTCCCTCAAGCGGGTTGCAGGTGATGATAGGGCTCGCTTCTGAAAGGCCGTAGCCTTCAACTACGCGCACGCCAGTCTTGGCTTCAAATTTCTGGCGCACTTCCAGAGGCAACGGCGCTCCGCCCGAGATGCAGACGCGCACCTGCTCGAACTCGCCGTGCAACTCCACCCCGTTCAGCGCCGTGTAGAGGGTGGGAACACCGAAGAACTGCGTGGGCTTCGTCCGCTTTGCTGTCTCGAGAAATGTTTTCATCTCGAAGCGGGGCAGCAGGATCATCTCGGCGGCTGTCTCGACCGAGTAGTTGAGCACGGTGGTCAGGGCAAACACATGGAACATCGGGAGCACGCCCAAAGTTCGTTCCTGCTGATCCGGCATGTGCCCGACATGGGCGATCATCTGAGCTGAATTCGCTGCCAGATTGGCGTGGGTCAGCATCGCCCCTTTCGGCACACCTGTCGTCCCGCCGGTATATTGCAGGACCGCGAGGTCGTGGGGATTGCGCTCGACGGGGTCTGGGTCGGCGTCGCGGGCAGTCAGCACGCTAAAGCGCACGAAGCGTACATCGTGTGGCTCGTGCGCAATATCTTTGCGCTTGAACACGCGATACGCGTTTCGCTTCAGCGTCGGCAGAACATCGGCAATCGGACAGACAACGACCCGCTCCAAAGCGGTCTTGCCAATCAGCGGCTCGATCTTCGGAAGCGACAAGGCGAGATCCGAAGCGATCATCACGCTCACTCCGGAGTCAGTGACCTGATGCTCCAGTTCCCGCTCGGTGTAGAGCGGGTTGAAGTTCACCACCACCCCGCCGATCCGCAGAACCGAGAAGTAGCAGATGACGTAATAGGGGGTATTGGGCAGGCAAAGCCCGACACGCGTGCCCGGCCGTACCCCAAGGTCTTGCAACCCTCTTGCCGCGCGGCGGGAAAGATCGCCGATTTCGGTGTAGGTCCATTTCCGGCCCATGAAGTCGACAGCCGGCCACCCGCCATGCCGCTCGACCGCGTGGTCGAGCAGGTCTGTCAGCAGCCGCGGCGCGAACGCCGGCATAGTGTCGGGAGGCGTCGAGGTCTCTGCCGGCCCGCCGGTGCCGGCGTTTCGCTCCGCGGCCCCCATCAGAACGCCACCCGTGCGCCGAGGGAGAGCACCAGTGCCGAGGCGTTCTGAAGCTCGCCGTTCACCAGGATGGGCGTCTGCGCGGCAGTGCCCGCGTAAGCCGCAGTCCTGCGATCGATGGCCGCATCCTTGAAGTCGATGTAGCTGGCGGCCGCATCGATGGTGAAGCGGTTACCCATGGCGTAGCTTGTGCCCGCTGAGAAATTCCACCGATCTGCGTCGGGGACCCGGGCGTCCCGCTCCCCGTCACGCGTGGGGGTCTTGCCGTGCTGAACGCCAGCTCGGACCGTCCACTGCGGGGACATTTCATAGTCGGCGCCGAACGCATAAGTCCAGATGCTCTTGTAGTTCTCGGGAATGGCCGTGTTCAACGGCGCGCCGAGACGGATCGCATCGAACTCACTCCAGCCGACGCGAACAACTTGTCCATTCAGGGTGAGCTGCGGAGTCGCCTTGAAGCGAATGCTGCCGATTGCCTGCCAAGGCGTGCGGAAAGTGGCGTTGGTCTCGATCTCACGGTTCTGTGCTGCCAGTGGACCCAGCAGCCCTGTGGTCTCAATAGACCCATCGAGCTTGTGCTTGATGCTCGACTTGTATGCCAGACCCAAGGCGATTGGCCCCGTGTGATACTGTGCGCCGGCCGACCAGCCCACGTCCCAGCCAGTACCCGAGAGCTTCTGGTAACCGTCCGGGAGTGCAGGAGAGAGGTTGGGGAGATAGTTGCTGAGCGTAGCGTCCGCATACTCGATGTTGAGGCCGGCACCGACGCTGATCTCCGGCGTCACCGCGAAGGCGACGCTTGGCTGAATGTCGAAAGTGCGAAGCTTGGTCTTGTCCGCAGTGTAGCGCGCCCAGCTGTCGGCTTCATAATCGGTGGTAAAGTTGAACGGCGCACTGAGCGCAAGGCCAACCGCGACCCGCCCAAATCCGTACGCAACGCCGCCTGATGGCACCACACCATTGTTGATCGGGTTCTTCGCAAGTGGGTCACCGCCGATAGGGGCAGGGGCTGAGCCCGGACGCACGATTACGGTGCCTTGATCCACCACGTCACCATCCGGGATGATGGCGCTGGCCCTCACCGAAGCCTCACCGCCCTGCATCCGTGCGATAGAGGCGGGATTCCACCAAAGAGAGTCCACGCCGGTGTCCGCAGCCTCGCCGGAGAAAGCGCGACCTTGGCCACGTACCGACTGTTCCTGAAGGTAGAAGCCCTGTGCGCTGGCCGATCCCGCCGCACCTAACGATATCGCCGCGGTCGCGGCTCCGATCAAGATCCGAGCCTTGCTGGTGTTCATGTCCACTCTCCTGCAAAATTCTTTGTTGTTGATGTAGAAACGCCGACCAGCCTCAACGGATGCGCGTCCACGTCTGGGTTTTGCACAAGGGCCACACGATGCAGCCCTTGAGCTTGAGGGTATTGGCCCCAGCAGGCGTGATCGTCGCCTTATAAGTGCCGCCATCCTCGGGGTTGTAGATCGATCCACCGCTCCACTGCTTGGCGTCACCTTTGAACCCGCTGAGGATCTGCATGTTCTTTAAGGGGCGGCTTCGTTTCGAAGCGTCCTTGTTGTTGAGATCGCGAAGCTCGGGATCGGCCCGGATGTTGTCGGAATCCACAAGGCGCCCGCAGACAGACTCGCCGCAGCGGGTAATCTCAACGTGGCCGTTCTTCGAGGGAGTTCGCCAGTGGCCCAGCACCGAATCCGGTCCGGCTGCCACGGCGGGCGTTCCGACGAACGCCGCTGCAACTAATGCCAGCGTCGTTGGTATAGTGATTCTCATGCCTTTCCCTTCGCTCTCCTAGTGGCCGGCCGCGCCTCCTCTTTCCCGAGGAATCCGCCCATGAAGGCCAGCATGGGAATCGGTTTAGCGCAAAATATGCTTGACGTATAGGGAAAGCTGCGCACCTTTAGAGTGAGAGGTTCAAGCGCGGGACTCGCGCTTTCGCCATCAATGGCAACGCCGCTGGAGAGAGTGCATGCAAAGTGTCGTAATCGCGGGTTACGCCCGTTCCCCGTTCCATCTTGCGAACAAGGGCGCGCTCGCCCGAGTTCGTCCTGACGACCTCACCGCGCAGGTTATTCGTGGCCTGATCCAGAGGACTGGCGTCGAGGTTGCAGACATCGAGGACGTAATCGTCGGGTGTGCCTTTCCGGAGGGCGAGCAGGGCCTGAATATGGCGCGGCTTATCGCGCTACTGGCTGATCTGCCGCTCAGTGTCGGTGGGATGACCGTGAACCGGTTTTGCGGATCGTCGATGAGCGCGGTCCAGATCGCGATGGGGCAGATCGCAATCGGTGCGGGTGAAGCGTTCATCTGTGCTGGCGTCGAGTCCATGACTCGCGTGCCGATGATGGGCTTCAACCCGCTACCGAACCCTGAGCTCGCGAAAAAAAGCAGCGCCTACATGTCGATGGGTGAGACTGCGGAGAATGTCGCGACCAAGTACCAGATCGGCCGGGATGAGCAGGAGGCATTCGCAGTCGAGAGTCAGAAGCGCGCCGCCGCTGCGCGCGATAATGGCAAGTTCGCTGACGAGATCGTGCCGATCCAAACCAAGGCAGGTGTGGTTAGCGAAGATGGCGCAATTCGTGCAGAAACCACGGCCGAAGCTCTTGCAGGTCTGAAGCCCGCTTTTGACGCGCAGGGCTCCGTTACGGCAGGCACTTCTTCCCCCGTTACCGACGGCGCTGCGGCCGTGCTCGTGACGACAGAGGAGTATGCCAAGACCCATGGGCTTCCGATTCTGGCGCGCATCAAGTCTGTGAGCATTTCCGGCTGCGCGCCTGAAACCATGGGACTTGGCCCCATTCTCTCCAGCCAGAAGGCGCTGGAGCGCGCTGGCATCGAGGTAAAGGATCTCAGCGTAGTCGAACTCAACGAAGCGTTCGCCAGCCAGGCGCTCGCCTGCATGGGCGACCTAGGCCTGGACCCGGCCAGGACCAACATCGATGGCGGCGCGATCGCGCTGGGTCATCCGCTCGGCGCCACAGGCGCGCGGATCGTCGGCAAAGCGGCCTCGCTGTTGAAGCGGGAGGGCGGCAAGTACGCGCTCGCTACCCAGTGCATTGGCGGCGGGCAGGGCATCGCCACTGTATTGGAGGCGGTTGACTGATGACAGACACTATCAAGAAAGTCTGCGTGATCGGCGCCGGCACCATGGGCGCCGGCATCGCTGCCCAGGTCGCTAACGCCGGCGTTCCAGTGCTGCTGCTCGACATCGTCCCCAAGGAAGGTGGCCGCAACGCCATTGCCGAGAGTGCAGTGGCGAAGATGCTCAAGACGGACCCTGCGCCGTTCATGAGCACTCGCGCAGCGAATCTGGTCGAGACCGGCAACATCGAGGATCACCTCGACAAGATCGCCGAGTGCGACTGGGTGATCGAAGCGGTTATTGAGCGGCTCGACATCAAACAGAACCTTTATGCCCGGATCGAGGCGGTGAAGCGGGCAGGTACGGCGGTTTCGTCAAACACCTCGACGATCCCGCTTGCCAATTTGGTGGAGGGACGCTCGGAGGGTTTCAAGCGAGACTTCCTCATCACCCACTTTTTCAATCCACCGCGCTACATGCGTCTGCTCGAGATCGTTGCTGGGCCCGAGAGCGATCCTGGGGTGGTCGGCAAAGTTCAGGCGTTCGCTGACATTGCGCTGGGTAAGACCGTCGTGCGGGCCAAGGACACACCTGGTTTTATTGCGAACCGGATTGGCACCTACTGGATCCAGTTGGGTATCAACAACGCGATCGATCTCGGCCTGACGGTCGAGCAGGCTGATGCTGTAGCCGGTGCGCCCATGGGCGTTCCCAAGACCGGCATCTTCGGTCTTGTCGATCTGGTTGGCATCGACCTGATGCCGCACCTCAAGGCGAGCCTCACCAGCACACTGCCCAAGAACGATCCCTACCAGGCGATCGCGCGCGACATCCCGCTGATCGAGAAGATGATCAGCGAGGGCTACACCGGCCGCAAGGGCAAGGGCGGCTTCTACCGCATGAATCGCGAGAAAGGTAAGCAGCTCGAGGCGGTCGACCTTCAGACGGGCGAGTACCGGCCGAAAGCCAAGGCCTATGCTCCCGCAGGTCCAGCCGGCAAGGGCGACTTGCGCGCCTTGGCAGAGACCAAAGGCAAGCTCGGTGACTATGCGTGGGCCGTGCTTTCGGGAACGCTGGCCTATGCCGCAGCTCTGGTGCCTGAAGGCGCCGATGACGTGGTGGCCATCGATGATGCGATGAAGCTTGGCTACAACTGGAAGGCTGGGCCGTTCGAGATGATCGACAAGCTCGGCGCCAAGTACCTCGTCGATCGCCTCGAGGCCGAGGGGAAGGCTGTTCCGGAAGTCCTGCGTACCGCTGGTGATCGAACTTTCTACCGCATCGAAAGCGGCAAGCGCCAGTTCCTTGGACTTGACGGCGAGTACCACGATGTCGTGCGGGCAGAGGGCGTACTGCGCTTGGCGGATCTCAAACTCAGCTCCAAACCGCTGCTCAAGAACGCTTCTGCGGCGCTCTGGGATGTGGGCGATGGCGTCGTTTGCCTCGAGTTTACCGGCAAGATGAATGCTCTCGACGGCGAGGTCATGAAACTGATCGGGCAGGCCATCCCGCTGGTCGCGCAGAACTACAAGGCTCTTGTCGTCTACAACGATGCCGACAGCTTCTCCGCGGGCGCCAACCTTGGCCTGGCCGTCTTCGCAGTGAACATCGCTGCGTGGAGCGAGATCGAGAAGCTCGTTGCGGGCGGGCAGATGGCCTACAAGGCGCTCAAGTACGCGCCGTTCCCGGTGGTCAGTGCGCCGGCCGGGCTGGCGGTCGGGGGAGGGTGCGAAATTTTGCTGCACTCTGACGCAATCCAGGCTCACGCCGAGCTCTACACAGGTCTGGTCGAATGTGGCGTCGGCCTGATCCCGGGCTGGGGCGGCAATGGTGAGATGCTCGACCGCTGGCGCAAGGCACCAGGTATGCCGAACGGCCCGATGCCTGCGGTCGCAAAGGTGTTCGAGATGGTCTCGACCGCGACCGTGTCGAAGTCCGCCCAGCAGGCGAAGGAGCTGATGTTCCTACGTCCTGAGGACGGCATCACCATGAACCGCGACCGTCTGCTCTTCGACGCTAAGCAGAAGGCGCTGGCGCTTGCGGACGGTTACCAGCCTCCCGAGCCGCCGACCTTTCGCCTTCCGGGTGAGAGCGGGCGCGTCGGGCTCAATATGGCGGCCGAGGGCTTCCGCAAGCGAGGCATGGCCACCGACTATGACATGGTGGTCTCGGACTCACTGGCAACTGTGCTTTCGGGTGGTGACTTCGACTATGTCGACACTGTTACCGAGGCGGACCTGCTCACGCTGGAACGTCAGCAATTCATGCAGCGCGTACGCGACAAACGCACGATCGCGCGGGTCGAGCACATGCTCGAAACCGGAAAGCCGCTGCGCAACTGATCGCATGAGGGCGCGCGTGACGCGCCCTCCAGGAGAGTGACATGCAAGTCTACGAAGCACCCCTTCGCGACATGAAGTTCGTGCTCCACGAACTTCACAATGACGACGGCTTCGGTGATCTCGAAGCCCTTGAAGAATTTACGCCGGACCTCGTCGACGCCATTCTGGAAGAGTCGGCCAAAGTCGCGCAAGATATCCTCCTGCCGCTCAACCGCATCGGCGACGTAGAGGGCTGCACACTTGAGGACGGAGTGGTTCGCACGCCCGAGGGTTTCAAGCGGGCCTACACGATGTTCCGCGAAGGTGGCTGGTGCGCGCTTGCCTCCGATCCAGAGTGGGGCGGTCAGGGCTTGCCCGAGCAGGTCAACAAGATGACGGAAGAGATGATCTGCGCGGCCAACGTGTCGTTCAGTCTCTATCCCGGCCTTACCCATGGCGGCACCACCGCAATCGAGGGCCATGCCAGCGACGAGCTGAAGCAGCGCTTCCTGCCCAAAATGGTCTCGGGCGAGTGGTCGGGCACCATGTGCCTTACCGAAGCGCACTGCGGGACTGATCTTGGCTTGCTGCGCACCAAGGCGGTGCCGCAGGACGATGGCAGCTACAAGGTGACTGGCAGCAAGATCTTCATCTCCGCTGGTGAACACGATCTAACCGAAAACATCATTCATCTGGTGCTTGCGCGACTGCCGGACGCACCTGCGGGCGTTAAGGGAATCAGCCTGTTTCTCGTTCCCAAGTACCTGCCGAAGGACGACAACACGCCGGGCCCAGCGAACGGAGTTTCCGTCGCGGCTATCGAGCACAAGATGGGGCTCAAGGCATCGGCCACGTGCCAGATGAACTTTGACGACTCAGTTGGGTGGCTCGTCGGAGAGCCTAACAAGGGCATGGCCGCAATGTTCACCATGATGAACACAGAGCGGGTTTCCGTGGGCATCCAAGGGCTCGGTGTTGGCGAGGCAGCGTACCAATCGGCCGTCTACTACGCCAAAGACCGCCTCCAAGGACGCTCGCTTGCGGGCGTGAAGAACCCCGGCGGGCCTGCGGATCCGATTATCGTCCATCCCGACGTGCGCCGTATGCTGATGACGATGCGCGCCTACAACGAAGGCTGTCGCGCGATTACGGGCTGGGTGAGCCGAGCGCTTGATGCTGAAAAGCACGCCACCGATACTGAAGTGAAGCAGTGCGCGTCAGACTTCGTTGCGCTGATGACGCCGGTCGTGAAGGCGCTCTTCACCGATCTCGGCTTCGAGAGTGCGAACCTGGCGGTGCAAGTCTACGGCGGCCACGGCTATATAGCCGAGAGTGGCGTCGAGCAGTATGCGCGAGACGCTCGGATCGCAATGATCTACGAGGGCACCAACGGCATTCAGGCGCTCGATCTCGTCGGTCGCAAGCTGCCCGCCCACATGGGCCGCTACTTGCGCAGCTTCTTCCATCCAGTCTCAAATTTCATCGAGACAAACAAGGCCGATGCGAACCTCGGAAAAATGGTTGAAGGTCTGGAGAAGGCGTTCGGCGCCCTCCAGCTCTCGACTGCGACAATCGCGGAAAAGGGCATGCGTGATCCGGAGGAAGCAGCCGCAGCGGCGAACGACTACACGCGCCTGCTCGGCCTCGTGGCTATGGGCTACTGTTTCGCGAAATCGGCGTTTATCGCGCAGGATCAACTCGCCATGGGTTCCGACGAAACCGACTTCTACAAGTCGAAGATCGCCGTGGCCCGCTTCTTCTTTGACCGCATCTTGCCGCAGGCGACAGCTGCGTTTCTGGCGATCAAGTCGGGCAAGGCGTCAATGATGGCCCTCGACGACACGTTGTTCTAGATCTTGGCGGCTGGCGGTGCATCTTGCTCACGTGAGCGGATGCGCCGCTCCACCGCTTGAAATATCGCGTCCAGATCGTCGATGTCAGCATCGATCACCTCGTTCCATTCAGCCAGCACGGCTGTTAGGGCATCGTGGACTTCTGCCGACCGCGATCCTGAGGCGACAACATCTGGAATGTGAACGGGCTTGTGGGGCCAAGGGTGTCCGCTCAGGTTGTTGTAGAGCCACCCGGCCCCCGCGAGCGCCAACACGTTTACAACGATGGCGAGCAGATGGCGCCAGTCCCATGCCTCCAGACCTGTAGCACCCAGCGCATAGAGAACTGCGCAGGCGCCACCCGGAGGGTGGAGGCAGCGCGCAAGACTCATGACCCCTATGGAAAGGCCGATAGCCAAACTGGCCGCCATAAGGGGATTTCCCAGTAACTCGCCCACGAGAAGCCCGACCACCGCTGACAAGATACTTCCTCCGATCACCGGCCAAGGCTGGGCGAGGGGGCTTGCGGGCACTGCGAAGACGAGAACCGCAGAAGCGCCGGTAGGTGCGACAAGCCAAGGCAACGCAGGATCGGCAGAACCAAGGAAGGCAGCGCCAAGGATGCCGGCGACTGCTATGCCGATGGTGCCGCCCAGTGCTCCGCGTACCCAGCCCAAGTGGCCGAGGAGGGGCTGCTTCGGAATGTGGGCGACATGGTGTGCAAGGCTCGGCAAAACTGTCTCGTATCTCCGTTTGGGAGTGGCGGCCATATGGCAGCTAGTCGCTGTTTGCCAGTCCAGGCGAACACGTCATGTGCCCGCAGGCAACCGCGAATGACCGGTCGAGCTTCGCTGTCGATGATCGCTGCGTCGTCGAGCGCACCGAGGCAATGGCGGCCTTGACGCTGGCGCAAGAACTGGACTGGGCTTTTCGATCGCGATCAGAGCGCGCGCGTTGGCGGCTCGGCCGTGAGTGCCCGAATGGTTTGTGCCAGCTCGTCGCCGAGAAGCGGTTTTTTTATGATAACGGCGCCCAACTGGGATATGGCGTCGGACAGCAACTTTGGTGGGGTGCTCACGAGAACGATCACAGGTAGCTCAATGTTGAGCGCTCTCACGCGACGAAGGGTGCGAAGCGTCTCACTGCCATCCTGCCCCTGATCGATAACAAGGCACGCGTTCTTGAGGTCGGCTTGGCTAGGGACCTGCGGCAGGTCGGTGCAAACCCGAGATTCGATACCATCGATATCCAACGCGAAACGAATGGCAGTTTGAAGACTTTGGTCCTCTATCAGCAACAGGGCCACCAAAGCTCGCATTTGGCCCGTTACTCCTTTGGTAGTGCGCTCGACGTGTCGTAAGCCGCTGCCTCTATTCAGCCGGAGAGAATACTTGGGAGATAATCCTAGGGGGAATATCGGAGGTGACAGGGTCGGCAGACTGGGCTTAACCTTACCGTTTGCTCGCGTGGCTCTCGGCGAGCGTTTCAGCATGACGGCGATCCAGGCGAGCGCATGGGGGCTGCTGGCGGTCGCTACCGGGCTGGCTCTTCGGCTCGCGCTGAGTCCGCTGCTAATGCACCGAGCCACATTCATCTTTTATGTGCCGGGCGTCGTTCTCGCAGCAGGGCTTGGCGGCTTCAGGTCGGCAATTTTCGTTTCGGTCACCGCTTGTTTGGCGGGTCTATGGGCGGATGCCTCCGCAGGAGATCTGATCCTGGGCGACTTTGTTGCCGCAAGTGTCTTTATCGCAATGGGGCTAGCAGTTGCGATGGGCGGGGGGTGGCTCCATCGGGCACGCATGCGCGAAGCCGAAGTCACCAGAGAACTCGCCCAGCGTGAGGCCCATCTTAGTTCAGTTTTGCGTACCATTCCGGATGCCATGATCGTGATCGACGAAGGTGGTGCGATCCGGGACTTTAGTGCGGCGGCAGAGGAGCAGTTCGGCTGGAAAGCGGAAGAAGTCGTTGGACGAGATGTTCACATCCTCATGCCTCCTCCCTACCGCGAGGTGATCGCCGACTTCTTCGCCCAGTACCGTCGAACAGGGCAACGGCAAGTGATCAGCAATGAGCGGGTCCTGGAGGGTGAACGGAAGGACGGCTCTACGTTTCCCATGGAACTCTCCGTGGGGGAAATGAACCTTGCAGGAGGACGCTTCTTTACCGCCTTCGTGCGCGATCTCACCGAGCGACAACGAGTGGAGATACGTCTGCAGGAGCTGCAAAGTGAGTTGGTGCATGTCTCACGTCTTACTGCACTCGGCGAAATGGCATCAGCGCTCGCGCACGAGCTCAATCAGCCGCTCAGCGCGATCGGCAACTATCTCATGGGAAGCAAGACCTTGCTCCGTCGCGAGGACGTGCCACTCGATCGCGTCCGGGAAGCAGTCGAAAAATCTGGCCAGGAGGCGCTGAGGGCTGGCGAAATTATCCGCCGACTGCGTGATTTTGTTTCGCGCGGCGAAACCGAACGGCGGCTGGAGAGCCTGCCCAAGCTGCTCGAGGAGGCGAGCGCACTGGCATTAATCGGAACGAAGGATTTGGGAGTGAGGGTGCGGTACGACCTCAAGCCGGAGGTGGATGTCGTCGTAGTCGATAAAGTCCAGATCCAGCAGGTAATCTTAAACCTCGTTCGAAACGCCGTAGACGCTATGACCGACAGTAAACGCCGGGAGCTGACTATAACAGTCGATGAGGAAGGCTCCGGAATGGCGCTGATTGCCATAGCCGATACCGGCCCCGGAATTGATCCCGAGGTGCGTCAGCAGTTATTCCGCCCATTCGTGACGACGAAACGGACCGGGATGGGTGTTGGCCTCTCTATCTGCCGGACGATCATTGAAGCGCACGGAGGGCGCATCTGGGCAGAGGACCGGGAGGACGCAGGGGCAACCATGAAGTTCACTATACCTTTGGTCGGAAGTGAGGAGTTCCACGATGGCGAATGAGTCGCCGGCGACCGACGCGGTGGTCCACATCATCGACGACGACGACGCAGCACGCGATGCGCTGGCTTTCCTACTGGACTGCCATGGCCTCACCACGCGAACGTACCCTTCAGCCGTTCAGTTCCTGAAGGCTGTTGGAAGCTTAGAGCGCGGCTGCATTATCACGGACGTCCGCATGCCCGAAATCAGCGGCGTCGAGCTGGTAGAGCGGCTCAAGGCGTTGGGCGTGACAAGCCCCATCATCGTCATCACCGGGCATGCTGATGTTCCGATGGCCATTCAGGCCCTCCGCGCCGGCGTTACCAACTTCATCGAAAAGCCGTTTAGCGACGAGGTCATTCTCGAGGCGATCGCGGGTGCAATTGCTGCCGAGCAGGGGCGGGGCGAACTCGAAGGTGAGCGCAAACGGATCAGAGAACGTCTGTCGACCTTATCCCTTCGAGAGCAGCAAGTGATGGACGGGCTGGTGGACGGCAAAGCTAACAAGGTCATCGCCTATGACCTGGGAATCAGCGCCCGAACAGTTGAGGTCTATCGAGCCAACGTCATGACGAAGCTTGGTGCTCGAACCCTCTCAGAACTGGTGAGAATGGTGATGATCGCTCGGCTTGCCTGATCTGAGAGCTGAAGGTTCAGCTGCGCCCGGCTTATCGAGATGCCGAGCCGCCGGAGGCCATCTTTTGTGGTGTGAACTTTTTTTGAAAAAGGGTTTGACCGACTCGTTGGTGGTCCATATATGCCGTTTCACCGGACGGGGACGCTGCTTCAGCGGTTTGTCGGACGGTCGCCAACATAG
>NZ_JBEWLY010000016.1:0-7088 GCF_040534015.1 Novosphingobium kalidii | reverse complement strand
CTAGGCCGTAGACTCATAAATCCGTAGCCACAGGCGCATTGAGGCAAGTTGGACCATTGCGAGGAAGTTCTCGGCCAGCTTGTCGTATCGGGTGGCAACTCGGCGGAAGTGCTTCAACTTGGAGAAGAAGCGTTCGATCAGGTTGCGCTCGCGGTAGAGCCAAGTGCTAAAGTACGGTTTCGACCGTCGGTTGGCCTTTGGCGGGATATTGGCGAACGCTCCTTTCTCGCGGAGAGACGCCCGGATGCGATCCGCATCGTAGGCCTTGTCCGCCAGCACGACTGCTTCGGCACCTACATGGCTTAGCAGATCGTCAGCGGCTTGGCCGTCATGGCTTTGTCCAGCGGTAAGGCTCAGTCGGATCGGGAGACCTTGCCCATCGACGACCGCGTGGATTTTGGTCGTGAGCCCACCTCTGGAGCGACCGAGACAATGATCTCGATCCCCCTTTTTGCCGTCGCAGCCTGCTGGTGCGCCCGGATTGATGTGCTGTCGATCATCTGAAGGTCGCCGTCGTGGGCGGCAGTGATGGCGTCCATCATCCGGTCCCATACGCCCGCCTTCCGCCATCGTATAAATCGGTTGTAGCAGGTAGTTCGCGGACCATAGCGTTCAGGCAGGTCACGCCACG
The DNA here is from genome assembly GCF_040534015.1 of Novosphingobium kalidii. Lineage (NCBI taxonomy): Bacteria > Pseudomonadati > Pseudomonadota > Alphaproteobacteria > Sphingomonadales > Sphingomonadaceae > Novosphingobium > Novosphingobium kalidii. Next base: position 6,457 of record NZ_JBEWLY010000016.1, on the reverse strand, counting down.
GCGCACCTGATCGCAGTACCCAGAAGATGCCGTTCAACACGCGGCGGTCATCGACACGTGGCACCCCTCGCGGTTTGTTGGGCAGAAGCGGTTCGATCACACGCCACTCGAAGTCGGTCAGATCATATCGGCTCATGCCGACGCTGAATCAGCAAACGGGCGAAATGGAAAGGGCAGATGGTCGAGTGCCGCTTGCGATGTTAGGATTCCGGCATGGCGCTATACCCGAAAATACAGCTCTCCCGTTTGCGCGACATCGGTTGGAAGCTTTGGGATCCGATCGGATTGGCAGATGAGCACGGCACTTGTGGCGAAGGATGCGCCGACGAATATGATAGCTATCTGCTGCACGTCGTCAGCATGCTCTGCCACGATAGCTCGAAAGACGAAGCAACAACGTACCTAGTCGGAATCGCATCCGATCATATGGGATTATCGGTCGTAGACCCCGACGCCGCTGCCACCACAGCGTGTGCAATCGCAGATTACCTCACTTCCCTACCGGACGGCCCGACGACCATCCGCTGATGCGTTTATGAGTTCACGGCCTAGGTCGAAGCCGACATCATCGCCTTCATCGAGGCGCACAACGGAAACCCGAAGCCCTACCGCTAGACCAAGTCCGCCGACGAGATCCTCGCCTCTGTCAAACGCTTCTGCCAGAAAACAATGAGGCGAACTTCAGCTTCAGGTGACTAGCACGACCGTGTTGTTGCCATCCCGAGTTATCTGTAGCGGATATCCTTAGTCCACGACGTCTTCGGCTTCGTTGATCACTTTCGTAGGTGGGCAATTGACATCGTCCGCGGTGCACGCGACCGCCGCGGCGCCCGCCCCCGCGCCGAGCAACGCAGCACAGCCAGTCGTGCCAAAGCCAGCGAGTACAAGGGCTGCCATAGCAATTTTCTTCATTGGATTGCTCCTTCTCTCAGTACGTTTCAGTCTCTAAAAGCTTTCAAGAGGTATAGAGTTCCAACTTGGGCGCCACAATGTGAATTTCTTACGCAGTGTTTTGTCGGCCGAACAGCTTGACCTTAGACGATGATCTCTACCGGGTGGTGAGGCAACTTGTTTAAGTCGCACAGGAAACATCCGACTTTTTCTCTCATCTATCGTTGAACAATGGAGCGTTACCGCAAGTAGCTGCCGCACGCACCGCGCACCGGGAGAGCCGTAGTTGTGCCGCGGAGATGGCCATTCAGCTACGGGGCGCCGCCGGGCAGCAAAGCGGTAACGACGCCCAATTCCGGTGCGTGCTTCGTGGCTGAGAGGGTCGGCGCTCGCGTCGAACTCCGAAAGGACAGCTAGTGTCCATTTCGAGCGATCAAATTGCGATGGAGATGTCCGTCCCCCCGAAGCTGCCATCCGCTCGGCAAAAAGGATTCGCTGGAAAACTTTGCACACTCCCGAGACGTGCGCCGGCCGTGAAGTAGGCGCGGCTGTCGCAAAGGCGTGACGGTCTGCCGGACGGCCAGGCATTCTTCAGTTGATCGACTACTCTACCACTTTTTCCTCAAGCCCCTCGGTGGTCTCGTCGACCGCGTCGGCCTAGTCTTCGGTCACCACAGTGCCGCCGGGCAGTGCGACGGCCGCGTCAGCCGGCTCCGTCTCGTCGCCGCAGGCGGACACCGCCAGAGCGGCACAAGAGACGATAGCAGTAGCGATCTTCTTCATAGCGCATGTTCCTCTGTTGTGAGCGAGTCCCGTAAGACCCCGGCTGATCCAAAGACGATTCCGTCATCCACCCGGTTCCTTATGGTGTCGATTGCTCGACTGGCGTTCCTGCGTTCGACGTTTCAGGGGGAAATTCGGCTTCACGCGCGCCCTCGACGCCCGCACATAGACGGTACCGGTGTGCAACGGCCAGCAAAGCAATTCCGATCGGCCAGCCAACACGCTCCACCGTCAACGCCATGGCCTCACCGGCCCCGCCAAGCGAGCTGGCGTTAGAACATCAGCCCAAGAGATTCTCCGAAGCTCATGCTTTTTCGGGCGTTTGCCAGCTCCTTTAGCGTAACCCGCCCGTCGCCGTTGCCGTCTGCGAACTGCAGGTCGCGCTCAGTCCTGCTCCTCCACTCTGAAAGTGCGACCTGCCCATCGCCATTCGCGTCCATAGCGGTGAACAACCGCCAGAAGGGGCCGCTCAGGCTTGTTTTCCAGAACGTCTTCGGGAACCCTGGTGATAGAAATTGCTGCTTGCTGATAGGGCCACCCTGAGGGCCTGCAAATACCTCAAACGCATCCATGCTATTGGAGCGGATCTCCGCGAGGGTGATGTACATTCCATCAGTAAGCTCGGACGGCAGGTTAGTTTGAGCGAATGCAGGTTTGGAGGCCAGGGCCGCAGCGAGACCAAGCCATCGGAATTTGCTCATGATGTTCTCCGCAGTGACGAAAACAGCCAAGACATGAGCGCCTGTTTTGGTCAGATCCACTCCGAGCTTTCGAACGTTTTTGCTGACGACGAAGCGGCCTTTGGAGGCGCGTGCGGTCGCCACAACGACCTTCTCCGCGCCTCCCTGTTGATGCTCGATGATGCTGCGGTGCCGCTAAAGCGCCGCTGCAATTCGACCAACAGCTGCATGGAACGTAAGGGCGACTGGAAGTAGCCGGACGGGTATTCCTCCGCTCTCGGTCAGATGCTGGCCGGTCGAGTGTCTTGCAGCGCCCACGAGGAGCTTAAGTTCCGCGGCGGGCGGCGAAATCCTTTTCACCTGGCCAGTACTTCAGCGGGCGGTCGCCCCAGCCAAGCTTCGCGGCGCGTGGCTGGATGCAGCTGTCCTGACGCTCGGTCGTGCAAACGGGATATATTTTCCCATCTGCACGCACTGCCGTGGCGCGTCCGTTTGCAGCTCGCTCGACAACGACAGGTGATTCTGCCTTGTAAGGAGGTGATTCAGCCGCTGCTGCGACCGGAATTGCGGTGGCGGCTGCGAAGGCTGCGAATACAATACTACTTTTCATGATACATACTGCCTGTTGTTTGCTATATGACAATTAAACATATTTAGCTTCAATTTGTTCCCGATAATGCCATATAAGTGCGGGATGCATCACATTGTTGGAGGATATCCGCGAGGTATAGTACAGGAATTAGCAACCTGAATCTTTCATTACTCAGATGGTGCACGCCTGAGCGTCGAAGATACGGATGCAAGGCTGCCTGCCTTTCTCAAGCTCATCGTGCCCCAGAGCAGGAAGAATTCCTCCCAGATACGCGACCGTTCCTTGCTCCGGCAGTTCACCATCTGCCTGCCCGCAGATTGACAACCTCGATTTGGGCTCGACTGCCCCACGCGGCGCGGCGGAAACGCTCCAGCCTCTTTTAAGTCAGCATCTTCGCCAAGCGATCTTCACAGTTTCCGAGCCAGGATTGGGCGCACCGGAACATCCGCCCCGGCACGCCCGCACCACACTGGAGTTGTCCGCCTCGTGGCGAGGATTCGCAAAACCACTCAGCAGACAGGTCGGTAACCGATCTGAGCGTCAGGCGTTTCCAGATTTGATCAGCGTCAATTATGAGCGCCTCAGCGCCTCCACCTGGGCGAACGCCGCGGCGAGTACGGCACAAGGGGGCACCAGCTTTTCTGTGACACCATCAGTGCTGCACGCTGGAATTATCGCTCGCCAGGCGGGTCTGGCAAGTTGCATATGATGTATTCTTAGCGGTGGAACCAGCTGCCCCTAGTTTGTCGTGCGGGGGTTAGGGCTAGTCTGTTGGAGAACTAAATGGCTGGAGGTGCAGATGTCTCGTTGCTCGAAAACATGCCATTGTTCCAAGGCATTGAGCTCGACTGCATCAAACGACTTGCTGCGGCTGCCACGCTGCGAGCCTATCCCCCAAAAACGCAACTGTTCGAGGAGGGGGAGACTCCAGAAGCGCTCCACATCGTTCTTTCCGGCGTTGCCGAGGCATTTACGCGAATAGGTGAAAAGGAGTGTAGTATTCTCATACTCTCCCCATCCGACGCCTTTATGCCCGCGTCTGCGCTCGTCAATGAGCCTTACCTTCTGTCAGCCCGCACAATGAAGCGCTCCAAACTTCTGCTTCTTCCCGCCGACGTAGTGCGAGACGAAATGGCGAGATCCACTAAGCTGGCGTGCCGTCTGGCACATTTGCTTGCGGGCCAAACGCGAGTACTGCTGCGCCATATCAAGGACGTGAAAACACGATCGGCGCCGCAGCGCCTGGCCGCCTACCTTCTTCGTATAGCGGAGGAGTCGGAATCCCGTAACTCAGAGGTGCTCATTTCGAAGCAGACGCTGGCATCGCGTTTGGGATGACGCCGGAAACCCTTTCCCGTGCGCTTCAAATCGTGAGGGAGCATGGGCTGGTTCTTCGGGGCCGCAAAGTCATTCTGAACGACCGCGCAAAAGTTCAGGAATTCTGCAAGCCTAGTCCCCTGCGCGATGGTGGAGAGGCTAACCTGTACGTTCGGGCGTGGTGACTTGCGGCGGCGCACTGCCTGTTGCCCGCACCACTTGTTCGAGAGCACCTCATGAGAGAAAAACCGGATCAGGCGGTCCTTGGCCGCGGACAGACGACGGGTCAATCGGCGAATTCCTAGACAAAGATCACGCGAGGAGCTGCCAGGATTCCTTTAAGCTGCGTGTAACGACGACACAGTAGATACTTCCGGAAATCGTATGCTGCGCTAACTTTCGGCGGCACCTGGGTACATCTTCCCCGGTGCCGCCCTTCTTAGCTGATATCAGAAATTCCACTCGCCCCTTTCCAGCACGCCGTTGGCATTCTTATCCCATTCCGAGAATTCATCTTCCCCAAAGAACTCGTCATCGCTGAGGAAAGTGTCCGCGTTGTCGTCGAACGCTGTGAAGGCTGTCCCGGGGTCGCGCCAGCCTGCCTCGGCCCAACCGGCTTCAAACTCGGTGCGGCTTAGGCGAGTATCCTTGTCATCATCCCACCCAAGGAAACCCGTATCACGATAGCCGGTGAACTCATTCCGGTCGAAGTTCCCATCATTGTTGGTATCCCAGCCAGCGCTGGTCCCAACTGGGGGGTCCGTGGTCACCACTTCTGATCCTGTATCCACAGGATCGACCGCCACCGGCGCCTCGGCCTCGGTTACTTCTGCGTCTTGACAGGCGGCGAGTGGCGTTGCCGCCAGGGCCGCGCACAACACTAGCAATCGCATAGTTCTGGTTCCTTCTATATTGGTCGTTCATCGACTGAGAGCCCAAGGGCAAAAAGAAAGACGCCGGACACACGCGACAAGGCCGCGCAAGGCTTACCGCACTCCATACGCGATGCATTAACCCCACGAATGCAGCTCTGACGTTCCTTATCCGGTCGGAAGGAAACCCGCGCCTCACCAAAGGGCTCCGATAATTGACCGGCATCAAGAATTGCCGCATCGATCCGAGGATCTCGCAGGTCTGGATCGCGCTCCCTGCCTCCCTCGGGCGCGCGTGAGACAAGGACAGAGGCTGTGTCCCTCACCCGTACCTACGCTGAAAGGCTCCAAAGTGGTCACCGAAGCAACTTTCGGCAGCAGCAAGGTCAATGTGCTTGAACTGCGACAAGCGCTCCAGTGCCTACCGCTCGCCTTAGTCGCGTACCCGTCATCAGATTTGCTGATCACGGCGTGCCTCGAGCTCTCCCGCACGTCTCCGCGAGCGCTACACTAGGAGGCATACGTCAGGAATCTACTCAGCGATCCGGGAACCAGTTCTGACAATGGTTTCCGAAGCCAAATTAACAGGGATCATAGCCCGCAGACGCTCAGCGTCTGGGGCATCAGCAACCAAAAGCTCGAAGGTATCTTTATCCGCCACATAGCCGCCACTCCACGCTGGCCCACCGTGTGGCGGCGACGAGGCTGTTAGTGTCTTCAATGATCTCAGCGCGGGTTCGGCCAACGGCCTGAAATCTGATGAGCGGTCTCAAGCCGACCGGCGCGCGTGAAATGATCTCTTCTCGATCGTAGGGCGGTTTGGCGTTCACAACCACGGTCATTCCGGATTGAGTCCTTATCCAAGGCCGGGGCGAAGGCGGTTGAAGCCCCGACGGCGGTTCATCTATCGCCGGCACAACGCCCGATGATGTGCGGGTGCTTTGCTGCTCGCGTGCGTCGCAGGCAGAGAGCGCGAACAGGATCACGCAGCAGGTTTCCGCCTATTGTTCGCACGATTAGCTCCAACAAGAGGATGGCGCGACGCTAAGGCTCCGTCCTTAACCTGTCGAATGCAGGTAAGCGTGTGGTCACGACCGTCCGCGTCCGCTTTCGGATTACGCTGGAGGCCCGCTTGATGGCGAGGTCTGGTGGAAACCTGCCCTGACCGCTTTTGGTGAGCCAGAAGTGATAGCTGCCGTTTAAGTGGGGCACGCGCATCGACGTCGATCGACCGAGGCTGTGTAAAAACGCGCCGAGGCGGAGGTGTCGGATCTTAGTGCGGTGACAGGCTGTGCACGATTTTTGCTAAAGGCGCGGCTCGT
>NZ_JBEWLY010000015.1:0-9838 GCF_040534015.1 Novosphingobium kalidii | reverse complement strand
CTAGGCCGTAGACTCATAAATCCGTAGCCACAGGCGCATTGAGGCAAGTTGGACCATTGCGAGGAAGTTCTCGGCCAGCTTGTCGTATCGGGTGGCAACTCGGCGGAAGTGCTTCAACTTGGAGAAGAAGCGTTCGATCAGGTTGCGCTCGCGGTAGAGCCAAGTGCTAAAGTACGGTTTCGACCGTCGGTTGGCCTTTGGCGGGATATTGGCGAACGCTCCTTTCTCGCGGAGAGACGCCCGGATGCGATCCGCATCGTAGGCCTTGTCCGCCAGCACGACTGCTTCGGCACCTACATGGCTTAGCAGATCGTCAGCGGCTTGGCCGTCATGGCTTTGTCCAGCGGTAAGGCTCAGTCGGATCGGGAGACCTTGCCCATCGACGACCGCGTGGATTTTGGTCGTGAGCCCACCTCTGGAGCGACCGAGACAATGATCTCGATCCCCCTTTTTGCCGTCGCAGCCTGCTGGTGCGCCCGGATTGATGTGCTGTCGATCATCTGAAGGTCGCCGTCGTGGGCGGCAGTGATGGCGTCCATCATCCGGTCCCATACGCCCGCCTTCCGCCATCGTATAAATCGGTTGTAGCAGGTAGTTCGCGGACCATAGCGTTCAGGCAGGTCACGCCACGGCGCACCTGATCGCAGTACCCAGAAGATGCCGTTCAACACGCGGCGGTCATCGACACGTGGCACCCCTCGCGGTTTGTTGGGCAGAAGCGGTTCGATCACACGCCACTCGAAGTCGGTCAGATCATATCGGCTCATGCCGACGCTGAATCAGCAAACGGGCGAAATGGAAAGGGCAGATGGTCGAGTGCCGCTTGCGATGTTAGGATTCCGGCATGGCGCTATACCCGAAAATACAGCTCTCCCGTTTGCGCGACATCGGTTGGAAGCTTTGGGATCCGATCGGATTGGCAGATGAGCACGGCACTTGTGGCGAAGGATGCGCCGACGAATATGATAGCTATCTGCTGCACGTCGTCAGCATGCTCTGCCACGATAGCTCGAAAGACGAAGCAACAACGTACCTAGTCGGAATCGCATCCGATCATATGGGATTATCGGTCGTAGACCCCGACGCCGCTGCCACCACAGCGTGTGCAATCGCAGATTACCTCACTTCCCTACCGGACGGCCCGACGACCATCCGCTGATGCGTTTATGAGTTCACGGCCTAGAAGGGCATGTGCTACTCGCGAGCGAGACTCGTGCGGGCGACTGGGCTGACTGGCTCGAGGTAGCGGGGCTCCGACACCTTGCTGCTCATCCTCGCCAAATATTTGACCACTTCTATGTGACGCGTCAGGCAGTGGAAGACGGCCTTGGTCTTGGCATCGGACCGATGCCGATGCTTCAGATCGATATCACTAGCGGAAAGCTAATGACGCCGCTGCCGCAGGTTCAGGTCCGTCGGGCCGGCTACGTTGCGGTCATCCCGCGGCGAGGGGATGTCGGAGACCTCCTTGCCGGCTTTGTGGACTGGCTTGCCTGCCAAACCCGAGCGGCCATTGACGGACTGGGCTGAGGCAACTCCCGCCCCCAAAGTTGCCGTTTTCAGCGGGTGCAGTTGGAGCTACCCTCTTCAGGTGATGGCCGTACCCTTTATATCTTCAGTGCTCCGCGCCGATCCGGTCCGCTGGCATCTTCTCGGCCGAGTGTATGCGCTGAACTTACCAGATTGCTGGATTGGCGCCGGCTTCGTGAGGAATGCGGTGTGGGATCACCTTCACGAGCGATCTAGCTCGCCATTGATCGGCGACGTCGATGTGATCTGGTACAATGCGCAGTGTACCGACGCAGCTCAGGATCGAGATATCGAGGGCAGTTTGCGGGCACTGGAACCGGCGGTCGATTGGTCGGTGAAGAACCAGGCCCGGATGCATATGCGGAATGGGGATGCTCCCTACCCCTCGGCGGTCGAAGCCATGCGTTACTGGCCTGAAACGGCGACAGCGGTAGCCGCAAGGCGAAGCGGACCCGAAAGCTGCGAGATTGCTGCCCCCCTTAGGCTAGATGATCTGCTTAATCTCATCTTGCGTCCAACCTCGCGCTTCCGTGAGGAGAAGCGGTCGATCTATGAGGAGCGGATACACTCCAAAGCATGGCTTAGTACGTGGCCGCTGCTGGCCACGGCAGAAGCGTAGGGCGGCTCTCCACCAATCTGAACCATTCCGGTCCCGCTCCCATTGTGGAAGTGGAAACCAGATCGCGTCGCAGCTACAAATAGTGATGGTTGAGCTACGAACCGATCGACTTCTGCTCCGAAAAGCACGTCAGGACGATCTTGGCGGGTTCCACACCTTGCTTAGTGACGCCCGGGCCATGACCTTCTGGTACTGCCCTCCTCATCAAGACGTCGCGGTCACGCAGGCTTGGTTGGACGACATGATTGGCATCGATCCGGGCAGCGGCGAGGACTTCGCAGTCGAATTTGGGGAGGCATTGATCGGCAAGGTTGGGATGCGGAGATTTCCGACGATTGGCTTCATCTTTCACCCGGATGTGTGGGGGCGAGGCCTTGCGTCAGAGGCGGTCCGGTCCGTCATCGATAGGGCATTTCGTGAGCATGGCTTGCCATTGATCAAGGCGGATGTTGATCCTCGAAATGACCCTTTGCTGCGACTGCTTAACCGCCTCGGCTTCGTTGAAACTGGCCGCGCCGAGGAAACTGGCCTTATCGGCGGAAAATGGTGCGATAGCGTCTTTTTGCATTTGAAGGCGGAAATGTGGAACGGCGGCTAGCCACCAGCTATCGCCATTAGATCGGCTCTGGGCACAACCTGAAAGCGGTCATTGAACGTGGGGCGCGCCGCTGGACGGCGGTGCCCGGACGCATACCTTCTACGAGAACCTACGCCCTGCGTGATCGACCCAGTCGTCGTGGGGTCGGACGTATTCGGCCACCATGTCGGTGGATTTGTGCCGGCTCTGGCGTTTCATCCGGAAGAGGTCCTCGCCTTGGCTTGCCGCCTCGGTGAAGAACCCGGCGCGTAAAGAGTGACCGGAGAACGCAGCTGGATCGTACCCCGCTGCGGCGGCCGCAGCCTTCATGACCAGCGCGGCGCCGTGATCGGACATCGCTTTGGTGCCGACCCGCCCTTGCGGCGTAAACTTCACGAACACGGGTCCGCTGGAGATCCGCGCCGCTTCAAGCCAGCGCTCGAGGTGGGTGACGGCGCCAATTACCCGCTCACCCGCGCCAAAAGGTTTTTACGAGAATCACATTTATCGTAAAAGAGGAGTTGTGGCTTGATCCTCGAAATGGCGCATAGACCTGCGAACGTGTCATAGCCTGGCTATGGTGGCATTCGGGAGGTAGATGCGATATGATCTACCATGTTTCCATTTTATCACCTGTGAGGTCCAAGTGGCACTTCAAGTCAACATCACACCCAATGGTCGCATGAGCCTGCCGGCCGACATCCGTAAGCGCCTGGGTCTCACAGGCGGCGGCGCGGTGTTCATCGAAGAGACCGACGACGGCGTGGTCCTACGCACAGCTGCCCAAGCCGTAGCACGGGCGCAGGCGCTTGCCAGACAGTACACCGGCAGTCATCCCGAAGCCGGCGTCGATGCCTTTCTGGCACGGCGCCGCGAGGACAGCGGCGAATGAGCGAGTTCGTCCTCGACGCCTCGGCGCTGATCGCGATGCTCAAGCAGGAGAAGGGCGCTGCAAAAGTTGCCAAAGGGATCGCGTCGGCGCGGATGTGCGCGGTCAACTACGCCGAAGTGATCAGCCATTATTCTCACCTCGGCATGCCTCCGGCCGCGATCGATGCCATGCTCGATCCGCTGCCGATCGCGATCATACCGGCCGACCGAGATATCTCGCGTATCGCCGGCCGATTGCGCGCGGTTACCTCCAGCGCCGGGCTTTCGCTCGGCGATCGCTATTGCCTTGCCCTTGCCCATCGCGACGGACTGCCTGCCTGGACAAGCGACACGCAGTGGAATTTGGTTGCCGGCGAGACGGGCGTTAAGGTCGTGCAAATTCGCTGACACCTGCGGACATCAGCCCATCTACCGTCGAGCACCTGTTCCAATATGAATACGCTTTTTTCAGTCGAGCTGATCCTCATCGACGAGATCTTTCGCGGCGATGGAAAGGGCTACGTTCTGGACTTTTCTAACCGCACGTTCACGGATTTCTTTGCTCGCGAGCTCGTCGACATCGACGCCCCTCACTATGCAGCAGATGGAAGCGCTAAGGGCAAGCGCCTACGGTGCTTCCTTGGTCAGGTCGACATCGCTGACGCCGTCCGGCACCTCGCTGCCTCGAGCAAGACAGTCGCACCAGAATTGCTCGCCCATACTTCGCCAGTTGGATGGGAGCACATTGCGTTCTCGGGCGATTTCCTCTGGGACCGCGCCGCTAACCGGGTGAAGCGCAAGCCTCTCCACATCGTCGGTCCCGCTCTGGCCGTCTGACCCGCTTGGCGTTGTTTAGCGTGGGATCAGCGCCTCGCCCTCTTTTTCGCCGCGGCTCACGTCTTTCTGCAGTTGACGTAATCTCATGGTGACCAGCGGTCGTGGGGGTGCTCCAAATTAAGCGCCGCATTGCGGAAGCCGCCGGCGGCTCACCAGTTAGCGACGTGCAGCCGGCGCAGACCCGGTCGCCGGGTTGAAAGCGGGATTGTCGAAGTCGAGTGGTGCGGGCTTCACTTCGATGGGCGGGTGAGCGCTTTCTGTCCAGGCTCGATACAGCATGTCCCGTAACATTGCGGCCCCGGCTGCGGTGCGCTCATAGACCATCTCCCGCACCACGCTGTCAGCGGCATCAGCAAAGCCATTGCGCCGTTCCAGCTGGTAAAGCCGGCGCACCTTATCACCGGAGTTATCCAAGTACGCGAGCACGAGATCGAACATGTCACCCTTCTGCCGGGCAGGAGCGCCAATCCGCGGGAGGATGTCGGCGGGGGTAAGGCCGATCTTGTCGACGAATAGGCTTTCGAAGCGTCCGTGTACGGTCCGGTCGGTTGTGAAGCCCTCAGGATTGTCGCCGCGCCAGCCATCCGAGTGAATGGAATTGTGCATCGGGTTCGCACCATCACCGATATAGTGACCGAGACGTGCCACATCGAACGCGCAATTCTGCTCCGCGAACTTTGGATCACTGCCTTGGGAGGCAAGTTGCCGCACCTGTCGCATGCAAACGACGATCCGGTCGTACGCTTCCATAGCGGCATAGGGCAGCGTACCTGTCCAGCGCACGTTGGTACGGGCGGCCGCCTGGGGGTTAGTGTCCTTAATCTGCTGGTGGCGATCGTACAGCGCCAGCACGAACTCGTAGCGGCTGCGTGGGATCGGTTTCAGGAAGGTGAACTGTTCGCGAAACCAGCCATGATTGGGATCCTCGATGATTTTGGAAAATCCCTCGGCATTGCCGCGCCAGCTGTCCGGTTGAGATGCCGATGCGGCGATATAGTCGACATGTTTCTTCAGGAAGACCGGCCCGTCTTCGGGTATGGCCTGGATCGCCGCCGTATCGATCACTGCATGACCTCTCGCGCCCCAGGCGAGGGCTGCATGGGGGGCGAGGAGAGCGAGTCCGGCGACGGCGGCGAGAAGGCGGCGCATGTGAAAATCCTATTCTTATGGGTCGAGCGGATCGCGAGGGTCGATGCGGGCAGAGCTGGCGGCGGGGCGCCATTCAAGTGCGGTGGGGCTAATCCGGGCGCCGGCGACGCCGGGCTGGTAGCCAAGTTCGCGTTCGTTGCGGGCGACGAATGCGGGGCTGGCGATGTTTTTGCTTTGTATCGGATTGCAGACGACGAGGGTGTCCTGCGTGAGCGGTGCCCCCATCGCCATAAGCAACCGGGCCGCATTGCGCATGTTGGTGGTGGTGTGCCGGGCATGCGGATCGATGACGATGCGGTCGGCCGGAATGCCATAGCGGTCGATCAGCGCAGCGCGCATCTCCACCGCCTCTGCAAAAGGTGTGTTGAAGGGATGAGCGCGACCACCGGACACGATGATAAAAGCCGTCTCGCCACGGGCGAACTGCTGTGCCGCAAGACGCAAGTGATACTTGCCTCCAGGACTGAGCGGCATCCCGTCCAGTTCCGGGCCAATGCCGGTGACGATCAGCGCAGTGTATCGGAAGTCGCCCCAGTTGGTCCGCCGAGCGCGGGCGAAGGCATCTGCGTTCATGCCGCTGTTCAGCGGCATGAAGCCGATCGCATCGGTGCGGGTGCTGCCGTCGAGCAAGGCCAGTGCAAAGTCGAAAGACACATCGAACGGCTGAACCGAGCCGAGGCGGGGCGCTTTCGACACCCAAAAAGCGGCCTGCAGCCAGTTACGGCGTTCGGCCGGGCTGATGGTGCCTGCGCCGTCGATCGTGGCGTACGCCGGCACCTGACCCAGACCGTACGTTCCGAGGATCACATTGGCACCCTGGAGTTCGCGCCGGGCCTGCGCGACTACGCCGTCGTCGAAGACGGGCAAGCCCGCGGGCAAAGCATGGGCAAGAGCCGCGATCTCGCTATCCCGCCACAGTAGCGCCTGCGCAACGCAGCCAGGCTCCTCCTGGCAGCCGGTCAGCCGTTCAGCGCGGGCGGACAGCAGTTCACGCACCGCGGGCCGGCCCAGCAGCGCAATCAGCGCAGTCCGATCACGTCCTAAGGCGGTAAACAGAGGAAACAAACGCTGCGAGAGGGCGCCCAGAGCGGTATCAGCGACTGCCGCTGACCGGGTCGCCTGCGCCATCCCCGAGGGCGCCGAGGCGCACGGCATGGCGCAGGCGGCGGCGAGTGCCGCCGCCTGCATTACAAACCAGCTCGTGCTCACCAATCGAAGCCCAGCACCAAGCGGAAGTTGCGCCCAAAGATCGGGCGGCCGTAGATCGCCTCCGAACTTCCTTGCCCCGCCAGCGAGTCCGTGCGGGTGTTGCCTTCGGTCAGGCCCTTCTGGTTGAACAGGTTATCACCCACGACCTGCAGCTTCCAAGCGCCCCGGTTCAACGTGACGCCGGCACCAACCGTGCCGTAAGCGGGCAAAGCGGTGTTGTTGTAGAGATCGACGTAGCGCTTGCCCATGTAGGTATAGCGGCCATAGATCGACACTTCGGTCTCACCGGTGACGAAGTCGAAGGACGGGCGGATATTGCCGTACACCTTGGGCTGGCGGACGATCTGGTTGCCTTCAACCTGCTCGGGGTCAGCGCCCGTTGCGCTGGCGAAGTTCTTGTACTTAGGGTCGCTGATCGTCAGCGCGCCATTCAGCGTGAACCAGGGAGTTACCGACAAGGCGCCGTCGAGCTCGACCCCCACGATTTGCGCCTCCCCGATGAAGGGTACGTTGACATCGTTGCGGCCCGTGGTGGGGTCGAAAGCGAGAAATGACGCGTTCAGCGGATCGAAGTTTGAATAGAAGCCGGTAGCGTAAAGATAGGAACGACCGCTCGCCAGCTTCAAGCCGACTTCGTACTGATCGGCAATGGTGGTGATGTAGACCGGGTTCGGGTTCACATCCATTGCCGACTGAACGTTGGGCGGCGTTTCCAGGTGCGAGGCACGGGCATAGATGCCAATGCTGTTGCTGAAGTCGTAATTGGCGCCGATTGTCCAGTTGGTCGCCTCAGTCTTGAGATCGCGGTTGACAATTACACCAGTGAAGCCGCGCGTCGCATCATCGGCCAGAGTGGTGGCGTCGCCCAGATTGACCTGCTCGGTCAGCGCGCCCCATCCTTGATAGTCATAACGCTCATGACGAATGCCGGCATCGATACGCAGACCCGGAGCAATCTCCCATGTATCGTTGGCGTAGATCGCGAACATCGATGCGTCGGAGTCGCCTTGGTTGAGCGTGGCAGCATAGTTCAGCACGCCATTGTCCGTAACGCGCCCGAGTTCGGCTCCGGTTGGGCCATAAGCCACCAGATCCAGGGTGCGGGGGGTTCCGGCGACCTCGATCAGGTAGTTCTGATAGGCGTAAAAACGATCTTGGCCATAGAAGCTGCCGTATAGACCTACGGTCAGGTCGTGGCTGCCGAGACCGGTTTCAATCCGCTTGGCGACGGACAAATTGCCCTGCCCCGAATAGAAATCGGAGGCCACGTCGCGGTACTGGCCCTGCATGACGAGACCCGAAGCACTGTCGGGATTGTAAGCCGTGTTGGTCCCGGCGAGCGTGTAGCCAAAGGAGCTCACGGGGCCAAAGGCCGCTGTCGCGCGGGCACGATACCCGGCGGCAAAGGTGTCCGCATCGGCCGGATTGGTGGTGGAGTAAAACGCGGTGAAGCGGTTTTTACCTTGGGTATACCCCACCTTTGCGGAGACCAGCCAGCCATCGAAATCCGCTTCGTACTGCGCGCCGACGTTGAACATGCGCATGTGCCGTCCGTCAGCCAGGTCGGTCGTGCGGCTTTCCGTCAGCCCCTGCCCGTTCCGAAACGGGATCGCGACATTGCGGAACGCTGGCGAGTTCATCGTGCCTTCGAAGTAGTCGATGTACGGATCGAGACTGACCGAAGGATCGCGCGGGTCGGCGATCGGGATCGGCAGGTAGAAGACGTTCTTGTCGTTGACGTAGTTCGCGCTCAGCTTGACGTAGCCGTTGCTCAGATCGTGACGGATGTTGGCGCGGATCTGGCCACCACGGTCGTTGGGGAAGCCGTTATCGCGGTAGCCGTCGTGATGGCGGATGAAGCCGCCGATGGCGTAAGAGGTGTCATTGCCCAGCGGACCGGACTGATACGCGTCGAGGCGGTACAGGCCCGTATCGCCCAGCGTCACCTGCGCTGCGCCTTTTGAGGTGTCCTGGCCCTCGCGCGTGATGGCGTTGATGATCGCACCCGAATAGCTGGAGAAAACCGGTGCCGGGCCGCCGCGCACCACTTCGAGGCGCTGCGTCATGAGATCCTGCTTTAGGATCGCATCGCCGCGAAAGAAGACGCCGTCGTTCTCGTGGAACAGCGGAAGACCATCCTGCTGAAAAGAGACGAAGCCGCCATCGTTGGGCAAGCCCCGGATGCGGTAGATGTTCTGCACCTCGCCGCCGGTGATCTCTGTTTGGAAACCCGGCAACTGGCCGATCAGGTCGGCGAAGTTGATCGGCGCAATCTTCTCGATAGCCTCCTGGCTAATCGTGTTGATGGCGTAGGAGGCGTCGAAGCGGCGTTGCCCGCGCGCTGTGCCGGTGACGATGATCTCCGATCCCGCAGGGCCGCTCTCGCCTGCCGCTATGTTCTCAGGCGTAGTGCGCGACGCCGGTGCAGCTACACCTTGCGCAAGGGCCGGATTCCCAACGAGCGTGCAGATAGCGGCGGCCGTGCCGCCCACCAAGATAGACTTGCGCATCATTTCCCCTGTTCAGGATTTGGTCTGGATTCGTGCGACCGATGCGAGGCCCTCTGGCGGAAGAATGTGACAGTTCGTCGTACGCGGCTTTCGGGAGCGATCACAAAAAACGTGGTCAGTTATGGGGAAGATCGTTTTCGACCGGGGTGCCCGGATGCATCGGTATCGCGCCACTCGGCGCTCGCGAAGGCTACAGGACGTATGGAGCGCATGACACCTCGCAGGGCGGTTAGCACGTGAAAATGGGCGTTCGGGAGCGGATGCTCGTCGTACTTTCCAGGTGCTCGCCGCTTCGTCCTGGAAGGAGAGCGGCTTTCGCACCAGCCAGAGCTGCGACGCTGAACGGCGCCAACGAGGCGGAAGCTGAAGCTGCGAGAGGCTTTTCTACGCCCGAGGCTGTGTAAGAACGCGAGGCTGTGCTAGAGTTTTCCCGCATTTGCGTGAGGCTTTGGAATGGGCCGTTTCGTTCAAGGGGAAGACCGCCGGCAGGATTTTTTGCTGCCTGCCTCGCTTGATGATTACGTGTCCGAGGACAAC
>NZ_JBEWLY010000014.1:0-189323 GCF_040534015.1 Novosphingobium kalidii | reverse complement strand
CCACGTGGCCCTCGTCGCGTCTCCAGCAGACGCAACCCGGCTGAACCATCAGCCACACAAATCACGCGGGGTGGAGCAGCCCGCCGCCCGGATCGACACAGTCGAAACAGGCACCAAACAACTGCTACTGGACTGAAACTCTCAGTCCACACGGTGACGCGGGGTGGAGCAGCCCGGTAGCTCGTCAGGCTCATAACCTGAAGGTCGTAGGTTCAAATCCTACCCCCGCAACCACCGCCATAGAACTCCACACCCCGCCTCTCAGGGCTGCGTTTACGGCATACGCCGTAAGATCCGCGACGTTTGCCACCACTTCTGCTGCCGGACCATCGCCCGCTTCAGGGTAGTCGGCGCGCTCTCGATCAAGACGTCCAAAGCTTCGCAAGCCTCGGCTCTGATCGTGTCATCGTCCAGGGTCTCACGTAGCGCGCCAACCTTGGCGGCGAACTGCTGCAGCAGAACAGGCTGAAGCAGGATCTGCGCAACTGGAGTGCTAGGCTCAGGACCCATTGATCGGTTGGTGGAGGGCGATGTCATGCAGGCTCCGCGGGATCGGCGGGCTCTGAGCGGGATCATCTTCGTCAATCGCACCGGTTTGCGGTGGTGTGATGCGTCCAGGGAATACGGCCCACACAAGACTTCCCGGACGATTGCCGCGTGGAGCTGGCTGCCGTCGCGGATAGCTTCCATTCCACGGTTGCTGAACCTACCCTACCTCGCCGGCGACTAGCAGTGCACGGGCGTTGGTAAAGATGGTTCCTGTGCTGTTGGCGACCGTGTCCAACCCTGTACGTCGGTTTTGCCGAAATGCTATCGAAGTGCGCGTCTCTGCGCAGATGAATAACATAGTAGCAAGAGGGCCTTACAGACCGTCGATTGCATCCGACAGCGCGCCGGAGCGTTAGCGTCTTATATACTACTAAGAATCAAACAGCAGGCGTGCATCTATGACGAGATCGGAGGAGCTTGAAGCGGAGAATAAACGTTTGCGTGCTCTGCTGGAGCAGGCGGAAAGCCGCGCGCCAAACGAGAGTGCTTCCCTTGAGGCAACGAACAAGACAGCTGAGCCTTTCAATGTAGCACTAACTCGTGCGAAATCCGTGCCGAACAGTGAAGCTCGCTATCGGCCATGTTCAAAAGCGCCGCAGACTTTGCGATCGTCGTCACTAATCCCGCGGGCGTGCTAACAGACTGGACGGTGGCGCGGAACACGTGATGGCATGGACTGCCGCTGAGCTGCGGTGATAGTGCTGAGCGGTTCTTTACCCCCGAGGACAGGACGATGGTTGTGTCGAACGGGAGATGCATCGAGCGCTCTGCGAAGGACGCTTCACGGACGAGCGCTGGCATCTAAGGAAGGATGGAGAGCGTTTCTGGGCCTCGGGCGAAACGATGCCGCTGTTGACCGACGACGGTCAGCACCCTGGGTTTGTAAAGATCCTGCGCGATCGCACAGAGGAGCATCTTGCGGGTTCCGCTCTTAGAAAAGCGCAGGAGCGCTATGAATCGATCTTCGATACCGTTGAGGCTGCGTTCGCCACCGTCGAGGTAAAGTTCGACAAAAATGATTATCCGATTGATTACCGCTTTGTAGAAGCCAATCCAGCTTTCGTGCGTCAGTCCGGAGTAAATCTACAAGGCATGTGGGTGACCCAGTACACACCCGACCTAGTGCGATCCTGGTTCGAGACGTATGGGCATGTCGCGAAGACAGGGGAGCCCGCGAACTTCGAAGATCACGCCCAAGCCTTCGAGCGTTAGTTCGATGGGAGGGCCGTCCGAGTGGGAGGTCCTGGAGATCGACAGATAGCGATAATTTTCAATGATGTGACGCAACGCCGTGAGGCGGAGGAGCGCCTGCGAGCTAGCGAGGCCTTGGCCCGAGGGGACATTGAGCGGGTACAGCTGGCCTGGAAGCCGGCCCGATTATCGGTACCTGGCACTGGGACCTGCCGACAGATCAGTTTACCATTGATGAGGCTTTCGCGGGCGCGTCGGTCTTGAGCCGGCGCTTGGCAGAGAAGGTCTCCCACTCATGCAGATCACCGCTACGGTCCACCCGGAAGATCAGGCGGCGCTATCGAAAGCAATCAACGAGACGATCGCTCGCGGCGCCTCCTACGCTCACCAGTACCGCGTGCGGCGATCCGATGGCCACTACTACTGGATTGAGGCGAACGGTTGCGTAGACCACGCCTCGGACGGCACTCCTCTGAGCTTTCCCGGCGTCCTCATCAACGTTGAAGAGCGGCGTGTGATGCAGGCCGAACGCGACCTAGCTATCGCTGAACTACGTGCCCTCAATGAAAACCTTGAGGAGCGCGTCACTAAACGCACGGACGAGTTGATGCGTGCGGAGGAGAAAGCTCCGTCAGTTGCAGAAAATGGAGGAGGTTGGGCCGCTTACCGGCGGCTTGGCGCACGACTTCAACAACCTGCTGGCAGGCGTCTCGGGTTCCCTGGATTTGATGGATACGCGTATCGCGCAAGGCCGGCTCACAGAAGTCGACAAGTATATGGCGGCAGCTCAAGGTGCGACCAAGCGCACCGCTGCTCTTACGCACCGCCTTCTCGCCTTTTCGCGATGCGAGACGTTGGATCCCCCGGACTACAGATGTAAGTTTACTGGTAAGCGGGATGGGGGAACTCATTCAGAGAACAGTGGGTCCGAGCATCGCTGTCGACATCAAGTCCGCGCCAGACCTTTGGTCAGTTCTCGTCGATGCAAGTCAGCTTGAGAACGCGCTGCTGAACTTGTGTATCAACGCGCGCGACGCAATGCCCGACGGTGGCCGTATAGCGATCGAAGCCGAAAACCGAACTATAGTCGGCAAGGCAGCGCGCGCCTATGAGCTTCCTGAAGGTGAGTACCTGATCCTGAGCGTCAGTGATACCGGGTCGGTATGCCGGCAGACGTGCTCGCGCGCGTGTCTCAGCCGTTCTTCACCACGAAGCCGGTAGGTCAGGGCACTGGGCTCGGCTTATCTATGGTTTACGGTTTTGCGCAGCAGTCGGGCGGGCAAACGCGCATTCATTCCATCGTGGATGAAGGGCACCACGGTTCGACTCTATGTGTCCCGAAACCAGGGCTTGGTGACCAGCACGGATGACTTTTAGTCTAAAGGGCGGGAACCGCGCGCACTTAGTGGCGACACGGTGCTTGTGGTGGATGACGAAGAAACCATTCGGATGTTGGTCGCTCATGTCCTGCGGGAGCATGGTTATGCGGTTCCTGAGGCCGCCGACAGCGTCTCAGGGCTGAAGGTGCTGCGCTCGAAGGAGAAAATTGATCTCCTCATCACTGATGTCGGACTGCCCGGCGGCATGAACGGGCGACAGATGGCTGAGGGAGATCGCGCAGTCCGTCCCTGCCCTGACGACGCTTTTTATAACCGGCTACGCGGAAGCGGCAGTGATCTGTGATCAGTATCTTGATCCGGATATGGAAATACTCACTAAACTTTCACTATAGAGGCACTTACAATGCGTATCGGCGAATTGATGGTTAAGTAGTCCGTTCGGAAAGGCGGGTGTTTCCGGCCAACCCGGCTCTGGATTCAAGTCCTGTCCGCTGCCGCCACCGTCTTCTGGCTCTGATCAGTGAGTCTGGATCTGGAGCCGCGGCTATCTTGCTGTTACGCTGAAGCACTCGCACGGCTTCATAACCTGAGGTGTGCGGTTAGGCACCAACATGGGCTGTGACCGCATCAGGCTGTGCCTTGAGCTCATCGACCGGCGGCTATCGCGGTCTCTATGATCTCGGAGCGGCGACACGGCTCCCGGTCCTTGCCTTGAGCATAGGTGGGCATCGCAAGCAGCCAGCGCGAATACCGATCATTGAGGCGGAGCAGGGGCAAGCATGGGATCATGAGCGAGCGCGTAGTGCAACCGCAGCATGGTCTTCACCCAGAGCGCTTTGTCTCGCCTTCCGTTCGGAGTACCGGTCGACCAGCTGCGCTGCCTGGGGGCTGAGCAGCACAGTGAATCGCACGAGTTCCTCCATCACGTCCACGATGCGGTCATAGTAGCTGGACGGCCGCATGCGACCGGCCTCGTCGAACTCCTTGTACGCCATGGCGACCGAAGATTGGTTGGGAATCGTGAACATTCGCATCCATCGCCCAAGCAGGCGCAATGTGTTCACCGCATTGAACGACTGCGATCCGCCCGACACCTGCATCACCGCCAGCGTGCGGCCCTGCGTTGGGCGCATTCCCTTCATCTCGAGCGGCAAATGGTCGATCTGCGCCTTCATGACCCCTGTGATCTGGCCATGACGCTCGGGGCTGCACCATACCATGCCCTCTGACCACATCGCATGCTCGCGCAACTCATGTACGGCGGGGTGGTCGTCGCCTGCTACCTGGTCCGGCAAGGGCAGATCGGCAGGATCGAAGATGCGCGTCTCGCAGCCGAACAGTTGAAGCAAGCGGGCGGCCTCTTCCGTCGCCAGCCTTGAGAAAGACCGCTCGCGCAGCGAACCGTATAGGAGCAGGATACGCGGAGAAGGCTGATCTGGGCCCAGCCCTTGAGCTGGCTGACGCAGCACATGAGCAGGGTCCAGTGCAGGCAGGACCTCGGGATCGCAAAGGGTGCGCAGGCGGTTCATGCCATTGCCCCCCGTTCATACCATCCGCGCGTGCGCTTCACGATGGAAATTACCGAGAGCATGACAGGCACCTCTACCAGCACGCCGACCACCGTGGCGAGCGCTGCTCCGGACTGCAGGCCGAACAGCGAAATGGCCGCGGCGACCGCCAGTTCGAAGAAGTTAGAGGCGCCGATCAATGCAGCCGGCGCCGCCACACACCAGGCAACCCCGAAACGGCGCGACAGCCAGTAAGCGATGCCGGCGTTGAAATAGACCTGAATGAGGATCGGCACCGCGATAAGCGCGATCACCAATGGCTGACTGAGGATCTGCTCGCCTTGGAAACCGAACAGCAGAAGCAATGTTGCGAGCAGCGCTACGAGGGATACTGGTCCGAGGCATGCCAGCAGCCCATCGAGAGCCGCTTGGCCGCCGTTGGCAAGCACCGCGCGGCGGAAGAGCTGTGCAACGATTACCGGCACCATGATGTAAAGCGCCACCGAAAGTAGCAGCGTGTCCCAAGGCACGGTGATTGCGGCGACGCCGAGCAGAAGTCCGACGAGCGGCGCGAACAAAAAGATCATCAGCACATCGTTGAGCGCGACTTGGCTGAGCGTGTAGGCGGGCTCGCCGTCGCACAGGTTGGACCAGACGAAGACCATCGCCGTGCACGGCGCGGCGGCCAACAGGATCAGGCCAGCAATATACGAGGGTATCTCGCTGGCGGGCAGTAGCGGTGCGAACAGCCATCCCAGGAACAGAGTGCCAAGCGCCGCCATGGAAAACGGTTTCACCGCCCAATTGACGAACAGTGTAACCCCTACGCCCTTCCAGTGCTGGCGGACCGCCCCCAGTGCGGCAAAGTCGATCTTTAGCAGCATGGGCACAATCATCAGCCAAATGAGCACAGCCACCACGAGGTTCACGCGGGCGATCTCAGCGGCTGCGATCACGGCAAACGCCTCGGGCAGAATGTGCCCAAGCCCGATGCCAACGGCGATGCAAGCGGCGACCCAGAGGCTCAAATAGCGCTCAAACCTGCTCATGGCAGGCCGCTGCGCCTCGGAGGCAAGCGTCGCCATCAAGCCACCCGCTGCCCGGCAGCATCTACTACCTGTTCGCCATCCTCTTTGGCGAAGGCGCCCCCCTGCGGCTGCGGCAGGATGTCGAGCACGGCTTCGGACGGGCGGCACAGACGCACGCCTAACGGGCTCACTACCAGCGGGCGATTGATCAGGATGGGATGCTCCATCATCGCATCGATAAGTGCATCGTCCGTCAGGTTCTCGTCGTCGAGCCCGAGTTCGGCATACGGCGTGCCTTTCTCGCGCAGCAATTGCCGAGCCGTAATCCCGGCGCGTTCGATGAGCTGGAGCAGCATCTCGCGCGAGGGCGGTGTTTTCAGGTACTCGATCACGTGCGGCTCGATCCCAGCGTTGCGGATCATCCCGAGAGTGTTGCGCGAGGTACCGCAATTGGGGTTGTGGTAGATAACGATGTCGATGGGCATGGCTTTAGCTCCGATCAGCAGCAGGTGAGTTCGGCCAGCAGCGGCTCGCACAGCTCGGCGCGGCCTTGGCAGCAGTCTTTGGCAAGGAAGAGCATGAGCTCGCGCATCGCATCGATGCTGGCGCGCTGGATCATTTGGCGGCCTCGCTTCTCCGGCACGACCAGCCCCGCCTTCACCAGCACTGCGAGATGCGTTGAAAAGGTACTCTGTGTCAGATCGACGAGTTCGACGAGTTGGCCGGTTGAGAGACCCTCCGGCTCATGCTTCACCAGCAGCTGATACGTGAGCAGCCGGGTTGGGTGCGAGAGCGCAGCAAGCGCTGCCAAGGCCATTTCGGATTCCACGCATCGCCTTTTACCGATATATCCGAGCGGATCAAGCCATCGTTTTCTCCCGATGGTTTACGCATGTCTGTCGGGCGCCTATGTGTCTTGACCCGAGGCGGCAGTCACAAGGAGCGAGCGATGCAGACAGCTATTGAATGGTGGCGCAGTCCAGGAAAGCTTGACTGGGCGATCCTGATCCGCCTGAGCCTAGCCTTCGTGTTCGTTCTCGAGGGTTATCAGAAGCTGGTTTTTCCTGAGATCCTTGGAACTGGTCGGTTCACGAAGATCGGAATTCCCTATGCCGAGGTGATGGGACCCTTCGTCGGCCTCGTCGAGCTTGTATGCGGTGCCGCGATTTTGCTCGGGTGGTTCGTACGTACGGCGGCCGTGCCGCTGATTGTCGTCATGCTCGTTGCGATCCTGACGACGAAGGTGCCGATCCTGCTCGGTGAGGATTGGGGGATTTTCAAGGTCCGCAATCTCGATCGATACGGGATCTTGAGCATGACCCACGAGACGCGCACCGATTTTGCTATGCTAATGAAGGCAATTTTCATTCTCCTCTCAGGTGCCGGGCGCTGGTCAATCGATGCCATGCTCTGGCCGACGCGGCGAGTTCCGTGACCCGAGCGTGGATGATGCGGTTCGTCCGCTAGAGGGTGAAACGCCACAGAAAGCGGGCAGCGCACGCGAGGTCTTTGTGGCCTTCCTAAAGCTCGGCGTCACCTCGTTCGGGGGACCGATCGCGCATCTCGGCTACTTTCGAGACGAACTGGTGCTGCGCCGCCGCTGGCTGGACGAGCGCGCTTATGCGGAGGCGGTGGCCCTTTGCCAGTTTCTGCCGGGGCCGGCATCCAGTCAGGTCGGATTTGCTCTCGGCCTGCAGCGCGCCGGGTTCATGGGGGCGCTCGCCGCCTGGACCGCTTTCACAGTGCCCTCCGCCATCCTCTTGTTTGCAT
This sequence comes from Novosphingobium kalidii, assembly GCF_040534015.1. Taxonomy (NCBI): domain Bacteria; kingdom Pseudomonadati; phylum Pseudomonadota; class Alphaproteobacteria; order Sphingomonadales; family Sphingomonadaceae; genus Novosphingobium; species Novosphingobium kalidii. The sequence goes on along the minus strand of NZ_JBEWLY010000014.1, from coordinate 181,937 downwards.
TCGCGTATTGGACGAGGGCGCTCAGCGGTCCCGTTGGGGACGCGCTGATCCACGGACTGAAGCTGGTTGCAGTCCCGATTGTCGCGCACGCGATCTGGGGCATGGCGCGCAGTCTCACACCGGACTTGCCACGCGCCGCCATTGCCCCGTCGCGGAGCTGCTCCTCGCTACCTTTGTACCGGCTTCCGTGGGGCAAGTTGGCGCCGTTATGGCAGGGGGCGCAGCCGGTTTCTGGCTCTGCCGGAACGGCAGCGTGACTGTTCGACCCACCATGACATCGCGGGTAAGCCGCCGCGCCGGCTTGCTGTGCCTCGCGACGTTCGGAGTTCTCCTTGTGGGGCTTCCAGTGGCGACTTGGTCAAACGATGCACACGAATTGGACCTGTTCGATGCATTCTATCGCGCCGGAGCTTTGGTCTTCGGCGGCGGCCACGTCGTACTTCCTCTGCTTGAGGCTGAAGTCGTGGCGCCCGGCTGGATCAGCGAGAACGCGTTCGTTGCCGGTTGCGGCGCCGCTCAGGCGGTACCCGGACCGCTCTTCACCTGTGCGTCCTATCTAGGCGCGGTGAGTGAGCGGCCCCGAGCCGAACGGTGCCACCGGCGCTGCGATCGCGCTGGTCGCCATCTTTCTGCCAGGCTTTCTGATGCTGCTTGGAGTGCTGCCCTTCTGGACTGCCTGCGCGGTACGCAATGGGCTCCCGCCGCGCTTGCCGGGACGAACGCGGCCGTGGTCGGCATCCTCGCCAATGCCTTTCTTGACCCGGTATGGCCTAGCGCAATTGGCGCGCCATCCGATGTCGTGATTGCAGCCGCGGGTTTCGTTGCGTTATCTTTCGCGAAGATCCCCACATGGGCAGTGGTGGCGGGAGTAAGCGTTGCATCAACCCTGCACGCGCTGATCTGAGCGCCTTCTTCATCGGCTAGCAAAAGAAAGGAACTGCTGCCCGGCGCTTATTCCGCGCGGGCTGATCGGTCTCAGCCCCGCTTGTGACCTTCCGCGTGCCGATTCCAAATCCTCGAACAACGCCGCAGGCAGCATGACTGAAGCTCTGGTCCGCAAAGGACGCTCGAGGTGCGCCGAAGGGGCGGCAGGTTGAATTTCAGGCCCGCCCACCAGTTGGGGGCAGTCCGTGATCGCGAACAGGATGTCTGCTTTGATCATATACTCGCCTTCTGCCACCAGCAGGAAGTCTGAATCACAACGCCGCCGCGAAGGAAATCCCCATCGAATCAGTTCGTGTGGAACCGCTCTAGTGCCACGTTAAGCTCGTTCAGCGGGCTACTGAGGCTTGTTCAGCGTCATCTCGTCGAGAGGTTCGCCAGTGGCGGTGTATGCTCGATAGCGCAGGTGGTCGTTCTCCACTTCGATGATTTGATAGGCCTGTGCGCGAGCTGCGGTCTTGCGGGCCCAAGCCAGCTCGGCGACATCGTACATCTTGGGACCTGCCACTGAGACGACGTAAGTTGCACCCGCGCCATCTGCGGTAGGGCCTGCGGCACCGATCGCGCCCCGTGCATAACCATGGTCGTGCCCCTGGAGGACGAGATCGACCTTGTACTTGTCAATCAAAGGCTTGAGCGCCGAGCGAACCTTTGGATTATCCCGATCGGGGTCGCTGGAGAAAAGCGGGAAGTGCAAGAATATAACAGTCCAGCGGTTCGGATTATCCGCCAGCAATGCGTCGAGCCAGGCGATAGTTTGCGCACGGGCCTCGTCGTTACGATCCAGCTGCGGCGAGTCGATCGAGATCAGGCGCAGACCTTGATAGTCTGTATACCAGTGCGTCTCGGTCGCTTCGGGGACACCGGTCGGGCCGTTCTCGGGCAGGGTAAATTGGTGGCGCCACTGACCGGTGACGGAGGAGCCTGCGCGCGCCGCTCCGTCCTTCCCGTATTCATGGTTGCCGGGGGTCGGCATCTGGGGGGTCTGCGCATAAAGGAAGCCGCCAGCGTCAAACCATTCGCCCCACTCACGGTCCGAGTTGTGACGGTTGATGAGGTCGCCCGCGTGGATCGTAAAGGCTACGTCGCCCGCTGAGCGGAAGGCCATGCGCAAAGTGCGCGAGGCTTCCGAGAGAACCTGGTTCTGCATATCGCCAAGATAGAGAAAGCGGAACGGCTTGGCTTCTGCGGCCGCCGTGCGGAACTGGAACCACTCCGACCAGCGCGTGCCGTCACCCACGCGGTAGGCGTAGACAGTGTCGGGCTTCAAGTCCTTGAGAATGGCGGAATGGTATGCCGCGTGGAACTGCGGGTCCTCCTCGGTAACTACCCTGGCGTTCTCGGTGGTCGCTGCCATTCTCATCGGAGTCTTCACGAAGTCCGGCCCGGCTGTGGCAACGGCGTATTCTACTTGCCCCAATAGGCCCGGCGCCGTGCGCCAGGTCACGGCCATCTCGTGGGCGGTATCGGAGGTGAGATTGAGAATGATCCGCTCGGGCGTCGCACTTGCTGGGGCAAGCACGGACGCTGGTACCTGCGCCCCCACAGGGACGACGCAGGTGCCGGACAGGAGAACAGCGCAGAGGCCTTTGAAAATCGTCTTCATAGAAGGTGTCCCTTTCCTTAGAAGACAGCGTTGAAGCCGAGCGAGATCGAGCGCCCGTTTTTGATGTAGGCACGGCTCGCCCCGTCACCCGAGGAGACGGTCTGCCAATATGTGTGTGAATCGAACAGGTTCTGAACTTGCAACTGAATCGAGGACTTCTCGAAAAAGGTTTTGCGCAAGGTAAGGTCCACGAAGCTGTATGGCTGTTCGTAAGGGTCATTGCCGAAGTCGTTGATCCCGGCCATGAACTTGCTCTGGTAGTTCCATGCGGCATAGACTTCCCATCCAGCGCGCTCCCAGAAGAGCTGGAGGTTGGCGATGGTGTCGGGCGTTTCCATCAGTGGCAGGGTGTAGCCTTCTGGGTGCCATGACAGGCCTGTCTCCGCTTTCGAGCGCTGCAGAGTGAGGTTGCCGCTGACTCCGAGAGAGCCGAGTATGCCCGGTAGCCAATGCAGGAGCTGCTGCGCGCTGATTTCCATGCCGTAGACATCGGCCCATTTGCCGTTGTTGGGCATCGTTACCGCCACGCCTTCCGGATTGACATTCACGCCTGCAGTGCCGTTACGAATGTTGGACGAGGAGGAGCGGAACAGAAAATTGTCGATCTGCTTGTAGAACAGCGCGACCGAGTAGGCCCCGGTACGACCCGCGTAGTGCTCCAATGAAACGTCGAAGTTGGTGGACGTCAGTGGCTTGAGTTCAGGATTGCCCATTTCTATCCCGGTCAGGATCCAGTCTGAGGTCGGGTTCTCCACGCCGTCGCCGTCAGGATCGCGGTCATAGGCATACTCGCGGGCCGAACTCATGCGGGCAATGTCAGGCCGGGCAAAGCTGGTCCAGATTGCGCCCCGCAGCTTCGTCTTGTTATCGATGTCGTAGTTGACGTGGATCGACGGTAGCCAGTTGGTGAAGCTGGTGCGATCACGGGTGTAGCGCTGGCCAAGCACCGGATCGAGGTTCCAGGCGTCGATCGTGTTGCGCGTGTTTTCCATGCGCACGCCGGCGATGATCTTTGCCTTGCCGACCTGTGCCGTACCCATGAAGTAAGCAGAGATCACTCGCTCGGTGAAGCGAAAGCTGTCCTCGTCGGAGATCTCTGCTTGCGAGGGATCGACCGCAAAGCCATCGAAATAGCTGCTCTCTCCCTTTTGCGCGCGTTGCAGCTCGGCAAGCATCGCTTCATTGTCGAGCACGGTACCAAGCCGGTAGTCTCCTGAGTAGGCGCCGCCGAAGAGGCTGGTGACCTCCTTGCCATAAAGGCCGGAGAAGTCGGCAAGCGTGCCAACGAAATTGAGGTCGAGGAACGAGCCTTCGTAGGTACGGCGGCGCGAGTTGTAGAACTTGGCACCTGTTTTGAAGGACTGCAGGAATGGCCCCTCGACGTTCCAGCGCGCGTTGAACTGGCCCTGCCAGAGCTTCTCGCTCGAACCGCCCACTTCGCCTTCGAGCCCGCTGAACTTGTACTCAGACGGGTCCTGGACGCTGGCGAGTCCTGTCGGGTTCAGAAGCCACTTGGGAAACCGCGCGTCTTCCGCTGCTGAGAAGAGGACGCCGCGATTGCCCAGCCAGCCGTATTTGTCGCTGCGGAATTCCAGTTCGTAGCCATCATCGAGGTTGTCCTCGGACTGTGAGTAGGAAACGTCATAATCGAGCGTCAGTGCGCCGAAGCGCGACACGCCGCCGAAGTTTGCCGAAGCAAGATTGCCCGTCTCGCTGGAACCTTCCCAGAACCGGCGCAGGCGAAAACCAGCCGGGTCCCAAGTACCCGAACTGCCGACGAGGCTGTATGTCGAACGCGCCGAGCGGTCTGCATCGGTGATGATGCCATCATCGTCACGGTCGACGATCTGATCGGGCGTATAGCCGTAGATGCGGCCTAGATCCTCATCAAAGCCGACGATGGTATCCTCGGGCTGCGCAAGATCCCGGCGCGTACGATCCACCTGCAAAAGGCGCGTGGAATTGCGTGAAGTATCATTCCGGAAGTTGAGCCGGTTCAGGAACTCCTTCTTACGGTACTTATTGTACTGTCCGCGCAGGTGGAAGTCATGTGTGTCCGAGCGGAAATCGATGCTCGAATTGACACCCCAGCGTTCCACCTCGGTCTCCCCAAAGCCCAGGTTCATGCCACGCAGAACAAAGCGGCTGGGATCCCAGCCAAGCGTCTCGCTGTTGGCATACCAGGTGTCGGGCTGGTTATCGCCGTCCACGCCGTTCTGCTCGAACTGCGACTTTCGGCGGCTCCAGCTGCCTAACACGAACACCCCTAAGTTCTCCGAGAACTGGCGCGAGGCAGCAGAGGATATCTGTGCGGATTTCCTATGATCGAACTTGTCGAGCAGGCCGCCCTCGGCCGAGAAGCGGAAGTAGGTGGGGTCTTGGTCGAAAGCCGTGGGGGTGGAGATATCAACCGATCCGCCAAGCGCATCGCCATCCCGGTCAGGCGTCAGCGTCTTGTAGACTGTAATTTCCTTTATGCCGTCGGGCGGAAGGACCGACAGGCGGACACCGCGATAGAACACGTCATCGCGCGAGCCGGCGCCACCGAGCCGCACGCCATTGATCGAGTAGTTGTTAAGCTCGGTAGAGAGGCCGCGCACAGTGATGCGGTCACCCTCGCCGGTCGTCGCGCTGCGCACCGCGTTGACGCCGGGCATGCGCGCCAGCGCCTCGGAGACGTTGTTGGCTGGCAGCTTGCCCATGTCATCCGCACTCACCGTATCCGAGACGACATCGGTCTCCCGCTTCTTCTCCAGCGATTCCTGCACCGCCGCGAAATAGCCGGTCACGACGATTTCCTCTGCTTCAGGAGCGAGTTGAGCAGCAGGTGCCGGGACGGGACGAGGCATGCTTTTGACAGCGGCAACCGGAACGGCAAGACGCGGGCTGACGATGACCGCGCGCCCCCTGCGGCGGATCTCCACGCCAGCGCCCGCAACCAGTCGCGCCAGTGCCGCTTCCTGATCCATGTGTCCCGACACACCAGGGCTGCGGCGTCCGCGCAAAACCTCGGCGGGAGCCGCGATCTGCAGGCCGGTCACGCGCGAATACTGGCGCAGGGCTCCGGACAGATCCTGCGCTGGAATGGCAAAGTCGAACGCTTGAGCCGGGGCTGCGTAGCTGTGTGTCGGCATCGCAACCGACGAAATGCAGGCAAGCGAAACGGCTAGCGCCGAAACACCGGCGCGCGCTTTGATTATCCCGATCATGTTTACTACCCCCAAGAAGCAATCGAGGTATAGACGGGGAGATGCCTACAAACCCGACAAAGTTTTTTTCAAAAATGCAAATATTTCACTTTGACGAGATTTCTATTACAGACTTAAATTTTCGTATTTAATCGCGGATCGGATAATTGCTTGATAAGGTGCAAATGTTAGACGCGCAGTATTGTGGATCGTTATATGACGGCTGCCTCGGGGGCTAATCACCGAGACAAGACGATACGCGATCCATTGCGCTGCCAGCGAAGCCCTTCCGCCGCGCAAATGATGTCGAGCAGCTCATGCGGATCGGAAACCCGCAATCGGCCACTTAAGCGCAATTCACCCAACCCCGGCTGTGCCAACACTACCTGCTGCGGTGAAATCCGGTTGAGCCGCTCGAGGATGCTTGAGAGCGGAGTGTCATGGGCGTCATACCAGCCGTCGAGCCAGTCCGGACGGTCACCCTCCAATCCATCACGGCGCTGCAATAGCGTACCTGATAGAAAAAGACCGCTTCCGCGCGGTAGGTGCCAGGAGTTGCCGCCATCCTCAACTTGCACCAACCCGCGATAGACTCGTACTTGCTGGGCGTTGCGGGCGAGCAGCTCGACGTCGAAGGCTGTGCCGAGCACGCGTATTTGCGACGCGTTGGCGTGCACCTCGAAGCTACGCAGCCGCTCGTGCGCTATGTCGAAGAACGCCATGCCCTGCTTCATGGATACGCTGCGCGACCATGGTGTGATCCGCGCGAACAAACGTGTCGCTCCTCCCAAGTGTACACTCGAGCCATCCGGCAGTGTGACAATGCGCTCTTGACCGGTGCGGGTGGAATAGACGGCCTCCTGCACCAATGCGCCGCGAAGCAGCGGGAAGCAGAATATGAGCGCTACGACAGCAGCGATGCCTGCGGCGGTCATTGTTGCGGCAGGAGCGCGGCTCACGCGGCGTGCGAGAACGCGTGGTCGGCCCGCAGATGTCCTCCGCAGCGCTGTTAACGCGGCGCGCAGATCCTTGCGTGTGCGGGGGAAGACCGCTCCGGCTTCGGAAGGATTGTTGTCGTTTCGTGCACAACATGTCGCCAGGGCCCGCGAAAGAGCGCCGGCGTTCCAGAGCGCGGAGAGGCGGCTGAAACTTTCGATGTGACGAGGATCGGCCCCGATCCATTGGTCAAACCGTGCAGCCGTCTCGCTGTCCACGGCAGGGCCGTGCATTCGCTCGATCCAATAGGCAGCGTGCTGCTCGATGTCTGCTTGCCTCAGTACCATTGCTGGTTCCATCCTGCAGGATCTAGTCCCGCCCGCGTCATCCCGCGGCGCAAATCGTCAAGAGCGCGTGAGATGTGCTTCTCGACGGCCTTGTCGCTGAGCGAGAGCTCCTCGCCAATGCTGCGGCAGCTCTGATGTTGCAGCCGCCTGCGCACGAGCACTTCGCGGCGCAACGGGGGCATACGGTTGAGGCAGCGCTGGAAGACCTCGAAAGCCTTCTGAGAATCGAGAACGCGGTCAAGGGAAGGAGCATCGCAGACCATGTCCTCATCCAGCCCGGCGGTGCTGCGGCTATGGAGCCGCGCCTGATCGACAAGAAGATTGTTGGCGATACGAAAGGCCAACGCGAATACGCTGGCGATTGCCTGCGAACGTGAGATTACGACAAGACGGGCAATCGTTTCCTGCGCGATGTCCTCAGCCAAATCCTTGGTCACGCGGCGCGCGAGCAGATAGCGCACCAGCGCGGCGTGAGTGCCTTGCCAGTCGACCACAGGGTGCCCCGCGGCAGCACCGCCCCCAATAACGTCGCAACAACGCTCCATCGCCCCCTCGTGCGCAAGAGCGCGCCTCATAGGCACGCAAGATGACAGTTCGGCGATCTAGCGCCTCAGACAGATCGCCGAACTGTCATCATTCGTGGCGTCGCGCGCTGCCGCCGAGATGCTCAAGGCTGTTTTCGATGAAGTTGAGGAGCCCTCGCTGGCATTGCTCGACACCCTCGCTCAGCTTGAACGGCATGTGTTCGCTTGCGATCTCCGTCGGCGGCGCAGCGCAGCGCAGCGTCGGCTGTCATCTGTCAGCCCTTGCTGATCTGGGTTTCATGCGTGAGTGCCGCTGCCGCCGCGATCATCATGGAACCTGCATCTCGCCCGCTGTGATCGCAGCCGCGGCCAACTCCCGCACCATCACCCGTGCCTTAAGCCGCGCTGCCAGCAGCGCCGTGCCACTCACCTTGCGTTGCACAAAAAGTGTGTCCGTAGGCGGCACGTGCCAGGCAGCACGATCCGCGAGCAAGGCACTGGCTTCCTCGCGCACGACCGGCACAAAGGCTCGGTCGCCGAAGTCGAACGGTCCCTCCCGGTTCATGGCCGCATCGATGGCTGAGATGATGCGGTCGATTGCAGGCCGGTGCGCGGTTGCGGCGCTTTCTCCCAGGAACCCGGTTTCGACTGCGGTTTCGCGCACTTTGCCGAGATCGCGTGCGAGCCCTGCCTCGATCAACGAGCGATAGGCGTCCGATGTATGCGTGGAGACCGGGCGAGCGGCGCCGAAGTCTAGCAGCACTAGCCGTTTGGTCTCCGGCTGCCAGCGATAGTTGGCGAAATTCGGGTCCGTCTGCATGACTCCGAACGCAAATAGTTCACGCAACACCAGTTCGATCAGTGCTGTCATGGCCGCGTCGCGGTCCGCCTGTGCCGCCCCGGCCAATTCCTCGATCGGCCGACCTTCGATGAAGCTCATCGCTAGCACCCGTGAGGTGGTGAGGTTCTCCTCAAGGTCCGGAACCACGTAACGCGCATCGCCGGAGAGCAGCTCACCAAAACGGCGCAACTCCTGGCCTTCGCGCAAGTAATCCGTCTCATCCGCCAGTTGGCGCTTAGCTTCGGCGAGAAGTGGAGCGAGGTTGATACTGGCGGGCAGCAGGTTTGAGATGCGCAGCAGGCTTGCCACGTTGTCGACATCGGCGTCGATGCTGTCCGCAACGCCCGGATACTGCACCTTCACCGCCAGCACGCGCCCGTCAGGCAACGTGGCACGATGCACCTGACCGATCGACGCGGCAGCGATCGGCACCGCCTCGAAATGGCGGAAGCGGCGGCGCCAGTCAGGACCCCATTCTTGTTTGAGCACCCGATCGAGTTGGGCTGGCGGCATGCGCTGGGCCTGGTCGCGCAAGCTAGCCAGAATGGTGGAAAGCTCGGCCGGCAGGATGTCTCCCGCATCCATCGAGATCATCTGCCCCAGCTTCATGGCCGCGCCGCGCAGGTGAGAGAGCCGATCCGCCAGTCGAGCGGCGTTGCCCGGCGTTAGGATCAGGTCGTTGATCCGGGGACGCTCGCCCCGAGCCATGCGGCGTGCTCCTTCTGCCAGCATCCCGCTCGCCACGCCGCCAGCAAGCCGCCCGAATGTGCTCAACCGGGATAGGCGGCTGCGCGGAACCGCTCGTGAGCCGCTTTCTCGAGATCTCGTCATGCCCACACAGTAGTCGCGAAGCGATGTTGGTTCCATCGCATTGACCTTGCCCTCAAGGGTCAGACCTTCCGTCCTGCGCTTGACCTCCTCTAGCGGCGTGGTGCGTGCGATGAGGAGCATGCGATCGGCAACGTGAGCGTTGGTGATCCAGATTTCTCGCCCGTCAGCCAGGTTCTGTCATGGTCGTGCCCCTCGATGCCCAATCCATTTCACACCAGGCGAGGGCGGGAAACCAGAAACGAAGTCGATGTGCGTTGACGCGCCGGTAGCCGGTCATGGACGTCGTAGCCCAAGGTAATGTGTGTCGCGTGGGCATAGGCGTCGGCTATATTTCTGAGGAGAGCGCACGTTCGCTCGGCAGCGATCCGAACTTCGCCTCTGCCGGCTTTACGCCCCAATTAATGCCGGCCGCTCTCTTGCCGATCGTTCGGATCGTGTATTAGGTCCTGTTGAGATAACGCTTTGGAGAGAGCCACTGATGAAAAGCACGTCACGCGTAGCAACCCTGGCGAGTGTTGCGGCTCTCAGTCTGATCGGCGCGACCAAGCCGGACACGAAGTACGAGTTCGGGCGGCTTCCGGCTATCGCTGAGGTGGACGAGCGTTTTCAGTCGTACAATGTGGAAATGGTTGAAGTGACCGGCGGCCGTTTTTGGGCGCCCTATGGGGGACCGGGCGATGAGCAGTATCGCCAGCGACCGCCAGAGGACCTGTCTGACGAGCGCCTTCGCGCGCTTACCAAGCATCTAGGGCCGTCCTACATGCGTGTCAGCGGCACGTGGGCGAACTCGACCTACCTTGAAGCGGAAGGAGAGCACCTTGCTGCTCCGCCAAAGGGCTATAACCAGATCCTCACTCGCGATCAGTGGCGCGGGGTGGTGGACTTCGCACGCGCGGTCGATGCCAAGATTGGCGTGAGCTATGCAGTGGGCGAAGGCTCCAGGCAGCCCGATGGCACCTGGAAGACAGAGCAGGCGCAGCGTCTGCTTGACCTTACCCGGCAGGCGGGGGGCGAGCTCGCTTTCTCTGAGTTCATCAACGAACCGAACGCGGCCTCGTTGGGCAACCTGCCCAAGGACTACTCCGTCGCTGACTACACGCGGGACTTCGCAATCTTCCGCGATTGGGCGAAGACGGCGGCGCCGGCGATGAAGATCGTCGGCCCGGGCGGCGTAGGCGAGGGCGCGGATCTCAGCGCCATCCCCATCGCGTCGCTGGAGCGGATGCTGATGACGGATAAGCTGATGGAGGCAAGTCCGAACACGGTCGATGCGGTGTCGTACCATTTCTACGGCGAAGTGTCTGAGCGCTGTGCAAAGCGGCGCCCGACCACCGCGCAACGCGCGGACGCGCTGACGCCGGCCTGGCTGGACCTTACGCTGCGCGACTGGCGCTACTATTCGGCTCTTCGCGACAAGTACGAGCCGGGCGACCCCATGTGGGTCACTGAGACGGCGCAGGCCGCGTGCGGAGGGAGCCCTTGGGCGGCTCACTTCGTCGACAGCTTCCGATACGTAAACCAGCTGGGGCTGCTTGCGCAGAAAGGCGTCGACGTGGTGTTCCACAACACGCTCACCGCTTCAGACTACTCTCTGATTGAAGAGGAAACGCGCGAGCCGAGGCCAAACTACTGGGCCGCGGTGCTTTGGCGCCGAACCATGGGAACGACGGTACTAGCCTCGCCGGAGTCGCCTTCGCCGCAGTTGCGTATATATGCTCACTGCCTGCCAAACGTGAACGGCGGCGTCGGCCTCGCCGCGATAAACCTTGGCGACAATACGCAAAGAATTCCGTTCAAGGGCAAGGCGCAGGTCTGGCGACTTGAGGCTCCATCGCTCGATAGCAAGTCAGTGACGGTGAACGGGACTGCTCCCGCACTCGCAAGCGACGGCTCGCTGACGGGCTTGAACCCGATCTCCGCATCCGGGAAGGTCTCGATTCCCGCGAAGTCCATCACCTTCGTCGCACTGCGCGATGCCGGGAATCCCGCTTGCCGGGCAGGAGCGTAAAAGATGTGCAGGCGGGCAGTCACTGCGGTTTCTACAATGGAATCGTAGCCCGCGCTGGCTTGGCACTCAGCCTACGCGGTGGAGCAGCCTCTCAGACTTCTCTCGCGCATGATCAGAAGGGATCGCGGTAGGGACCCGCCAGGTGCCCGCCGTCGACCAGCAGCTCGGAGCCGGTGCAGTAGGAGCTTTCGTCAGATGCGAAGAAGAGCACTGCGTTGGCGATCTCCTCAACTCTGGCCATGCGCTTGATGGGCTGGCGTTCGATGGCCTTGCGTAAGCGCTCCATCGAAGCTGACGGCATTTTTCGGTCGTGAGTGGCATCGACGATGCCGGGATGCACGCTGTTCACGCGAATGTTGCGGTCACCCAGTTCAAGCGCCAGCGCCTTAGTCATGCCGGTGACCGCGAACTTCGTCGCGACATACGTGCTCAGGCCCGAGACGCCAGCGAGCCCGTCAATTGACGATATGTTGACGATGGAGCCGCCACCTCGGGCAGCCAGTGCTGGCACGATCGCCCGAATGCCCAGCCAGGTTCCATCGAGATTGAGTGCCACCACTGCGCGGTGCTTCGCGATATCCTGGTGCTCGATAGGACCGCCAGTGCCGTTCCCGGCGTTGTTGACGAGAATGTCAACGCCGCCGCTCTGATCTAGCACGTCCTCGATGCAGGCCGACCAACTCTCCGGGTCCGTCACGTCAAGTGGAAGAAAGTGCGCGCTACCGCCCAACGCCTGCGCAAGCGCGGCGCCTTTTTCATGCTGTATGTCGCCGATCAAAACTTGGGCGCCGTGCTCCAGCAGTTTGCGGCTGATGGCCTCGCCGATCCCCTGTGCCCCGCCGGTGACGAGAGCGACTTTGCCTGCAAGGCGTTGTCCGGGTGCGCTCATGGCATTGCCACTCCGCCGTTGGGACGAAGGATCTGCCCGGTCATGAAACGGCTGGCGTCCGATGCGAGGTAAAGCGCGGCGAGCGCGATGTCGCGTGGTGTTCCGGTGATGCCGAGCGGGGATGCCTGGGCGCGCTGCTGCAGACCTGCAGCGCGTTTGTCGGGATCGATCTCTCCTGCCTCGTTTCGAAAGCTATGCAGACCCATGGGCGTATCGACCCAGCCCGGAGCGATGGCATTGGCGCGGATGCCATAGGGGCCGAACTCCTTGGCCACTGTGCGCGTCAGCATGTTCACCGCGGCCTTCGACATGGAGTAGAGCGAGAGCCCCGGAACGGCCGCTTCCCCGCCGCCGGACGACAGGTTGATGATCGAGCCGCTTCCCGCCTCCTTCATTAGCCGTCCCGCCGCGGCGCAGCCCCAGTAGACGCCCTTCAGGTTAATCGCGAGCAGACGATCGAGTTCATCCTCCTGCGTTTCGAGGATAGGGCGGTTGACGATGATAGCAGCCACGTTGACCCAGATGTCGATCCGGCCGCTCTCGGCTACGGCAAGATCCGCCAGTGCGTCGATGTCGGTACGACGAGAGACATCGGCAGAGGTCGCGATCGCAGGCGGTCCGCTGCGCTCGATCAGACTTGCCGTCTGGCGAAGACCGGCTTCGTTGACGTCGCTTATGACTGTTCGGGCGCCCGCTTCGGCCAGCAATTGCGCAATGCCTCGTCCGATACCGGAGGCTGCGCCGGTGACAACCGCTGTGCGGCCTTCCAGGGCGAACGCCTCGGAGATGGTCGGCTGCGAGCTTGCTTGATCGAAGTCATGTTTGGCGGACATAGCGCTTCCTCCCACCACTTTGTCGTTTCTTCGCGCAAGGCTGCAGTGATGATGCAGAATGGTCAATCAACTTGTCTGCACCGAGGCCGATTGCAGCATCAAATTCGTATATACGCAGATGTTTTTGCATAATCATGTATTTGGCCGATCAAGACGGTTTTTCATTGCACGCTCAGATGATCGGGTCCTAGCAACATCCAAACAATAGCTGTTCTGGGAGATGATTATGGAACTCGGTCTTCTGTACGAATTCGATGTGCCGCAACCTTGGGCCGGTGAGCACCCGTGGGGACAGCGCACCGAAGAACGTCGCGTCTACAAGGAGAACATCGAGCAGATCGTCCTCGCCGACAAAGTTGGCTTCGAAGCTGTCTGGCTCGTCGAACATCACTTTCGCGAGAACCGCAGCCACATGCCCTGCAACGAGGCCGTGCTGGGCGCGCTCTCCCAGATCACGGACAGGATCAAGCTGGGGTTCGGCGTCTCGCTGATGCCGCACGAATTCATCCACCCCGCCCGCATCGCCGAAAAGGTCGCAACCGTCGACGTGCTGTCGCGCGGGCGGGCTATCTGGGGTATGGGCCGCTCCACGCCGATGGAGCAGATCGCGTTCGGCGTCGACATCCCCGCCAGCAAGGACAAGATGAAGGCCGCCGCCCGCACCGTGGTCGGCATGTGGGAGCAGGAGTACTACGAAGAGGACTCCGAGTACCTCAAGTTCCCTAAGCGCATGGTCACCCCCAAGCCCTACCAATACCCACACCCGCCTGCCTGGATGGCCGCCGCGACGGAATCCAGCGCAGTCATGGCGGGAGAAAACGGCTGCGGCCTTCTGTGCTTCTCGATCATGCAGCCGCTCGACAAGCTGGCATCCATCATCAGAACCTATCGCGAGGCGCAGCAGAATGCGGTCCCGCTCACGGGCGTGCACACCAACAAGGTGGGCGTCTACACTCTCGTGCACTGCGCGGAATCGCGCGACACCTTCGCTACCAACCGTGTCTGGGAGTCAATGTGGTGGTGGTATGAAGGTCTGGCCAAGTTCCACCTCAAGTGGGAGATGTCGCACCTCACCGACGAGCAAAAAGCCCAGGCTTTCCCCCTGCTCGAAGCGAAAGTGCGCAACGACTTCAACATCGAGCGCTTCGACCAGGAAGACATGGTGATCGCCGGCACACCGGACGAGTGCCTGAAGAAGTTCTTGCGCTGGGAGGAGATCGGCGTCGACCAGCTGCTGTGCTACCTCAACTTCGGCTACCTTCCCCACGAAGCTGTGATGAAATCGATCGAATTGCTGGGAACGCGCGTGTTGCCAGAGCTTCAGAAGCGCGGCGCGAATCGCCTGGCGGCCAGCCTTGAGCAGCAGATCGGTGAAACCGAGCGCGCGCTCGGGCGGGACCAGCAAGCAGCGTGAAGGGCGCACACATGCAAGAGGATCGGTTCGGCTTCAAGGGACGGCGCGTTCTGATCATCGGTGGCGGCCAGGGTATGGGAGAGGCGACCGCGCGCCTCCTCGCCAGCCTTGGCGCTGACCTCGCGCTGCTGGACATCGAGGTCGCGCGGGCAGAGCGCGTGAAGAGCGACGTCGAGAAGCTCGGCGTGCGAGCTCATGCCGTCCAGGCGGATGTCACCGACGAGACTTCGCTGGTGGAGGCGATGGCCACCGTGGAACGCACGTTCGGGCCAGTCGATGGACTGGTCACGATCATCGGCATGGCGGCCTGGAGCCCGCTTGTCGAGACGACGACGGAGATTTGGGATAACGATCACAACCGCAACTTGCGCTATGTGTTCGTCGCGTGTCGTGAATTCGCGCGCAGCCTGATCGCGCGCGGTCGACCCGGATCGCTGGTGACGATCGCGTCCGTCGATGGCTTGCGCTCGGCCCAGAACCACGGCTCCTACGGCGCGGCCAAGGCAGGCCTGGTCAATCTCGTGCGCACGATGTCGCAGGAGTGGGCGCCGCACGGCATCCGTGCCAACTGCGTGGCGCCCGGCGGTGTCGTCACCCCACGCATCCCTCTCGGCGACCCGGCAAGGGAGGCGGCGGGAATGGCGAACGTGCCGATGAAACGGCGCGGCACGACGGACGAGATTGCCAACCCAGTCGCCTTTTTGCTCTCGGACATGGCGACTTACATCACCGGGCAAACGCTTGCGGTGGACGGTGGCTACATGGCCGCTGGCGGTTTCAGCACCAAGCTGCCCGCGCCACAAGGTAAGACGATAGGAGTGGAGTCCTAATCCATGGCCTCGCAGAGCGCACTTCCGGAACGGGCAGGGTATCCGGCTCCCCCAGACCTGCAGGTCCGCCGCGATGGGATGGCCGGTGCTCTGGCGAGCGGAGCGCTACCGGCGCCTGAAGGACAGGCGACGGAGATCGTGGGCGACATTCGCACGATCCGCTTCGGTTCGTCGGACTGCGCGGACACGGTCATCGTCCACTTTCACGGCGGGGGGTTCCGTCTGGGCGCACCGGAAGTTTGCGCCGGCTATGCCGCCAAGCTTTCAAGCGGAGGCAACGCCACAGTCTATTGCCCCGCTTACCGCTTGTCGCCCGAAGCGCCGTTTCCGGCCGCGCTGAATGATGCCATGCAGGTTGTGAGGCGATTAGCCTCACGCGGCTCCCGCCTGATCGTCGCCGGTGATTCAGCGGGTGGAGGGCTGGCCGCAAGCCTGATGCAATTGTGCGCGCGAGACGGCATCCCGATCGCAGGCCTCGTCCTCCACTCGCCGTGGCTGGACTTGAGCGTGTCGAGCGCATCGTACCAGAATAACGCTAGCGCCGACCCTCTGTTCTCCAAAAACGCGGCCACGGAAGCGGCGCAGATGTACCTGCAAGGCCATCCTGCCACCGATCCTCTGGCATCTCCGCTGCTCGCAGACCTTACCGACTTTCCGCCGACGTTTATCAGTGTCGGGGAGGAGGAAGTCCTGCTCGATGATGCACGCGCGCTTCATGGCCGGCTCGTCGAAGCCTCGCAGTCGGCGACGCTGCTTGAAGTCGCGGGCATGGACCATGTCGCCGTGACGCGCGGCAGCGACGTGCCCGGCTCGCCCGAGGTGCTGGCGGCGACCCTATCCTTCCTCGCCGCTCTCGACTGACGGGCTGAACCGTTCCGCAATCGCTCGCTGCATTATCTCGACAAGGCCGGGGATGTCGCGCTGCACAGCGGCGCAGTCGCCGGCCACCCCGATCACGGTCGGGAGATGGAACCCACGATTGGGCATGGCCATAGCGACGGACCAAAGACGCCCGTCCAAGCTGGGGCCTTGAGCAAAGCCGTCGGCGCGCACGGCGGCGACTTGCCGAGGCAGCGCGCTGGTCTGATCCTTGGCGAGGCGAGCCCGATCCGCGAGCCGGGCGAGATCGGCATCGTCCAGCGTGGAGAGGTACGCAGCGCCGATTGCCGAGCCAAAGATGGAGATACGCAGCCCTCGCTCGGCGGCAGCCCCTTCGGGAATCGCTGCGTCCACGATTTGCATGAACAAGTCGTTCGGCGACGACGCCGTGGCGACAAGTCCGGTGCGTTGCTGAATGTCTGTCAGAAGGTCGTGCAAGTGGGCGTTAGAACCGTAAAGCTCGATGATCCACCGGCTGAACCTGGTCAGGCGAGGCGAGGGCAGGTACGTTTTGCGTCGGGCATCGAATACCAGATGGCCGGAGTCTACCATCGTCTTCAGGATCTGGTTGGTAGAGGAGGGGGTGAGGTCCAGAATGCCGCCGATCTCCACCGCGCGCAGCGGGCAACCCTTCACTCCGAACAGCTCCAGCACGTCCAGCGCTCGCGTGGCCGAGCGGGACAGGCTGCGCCGCTCGCCCGGCCGTCTCACCACTGCGGAAGGCCCCGGTTGCTTGGTGTTCTCGTGAAGCATCGATGAGACCCGTTGCTGTGAAGCGCGATGGCTACACGTGGGCGAAGCCGCAGCCAAGCAGCCGCTGCTTGCCTTAGCTGTCACTGTCGACGGTACAGCGTACATTGCCGCAGCCGCTGCATCCCGCATTCAGCGCAACCGGTGACTATCAGTGCCACGGATATTCCACATATGGAAGAAACACTTGCCTGGTGGAAACGTACAACCTATGACCATTCCATTCTTCAAGGTTGGCGGCGTCATGGTCGTATCATCAGAGAGTACAGGCCCTAACGCTCGCGTCATCGAAGTTATGAACTTCCTTGCCGCGCATCCCACGGAGTCTTTCTCGCTCGGCGAAATCGCGTCACGCCTGAACTTGAGCAATGGATCAGCGCATAGAGTGCTCACGGCTTTGTCGGACGCTCGCTATTTAACGCGGCATCCCAAGCACAAGACCTATTCATTAGGACTGGTGATGGTAGCGATTGGCCAGGCTGCCCTGACACAGCACAGGGACGTTGAGCTTGTGCGTCAAGAGGCAGGAGCCGTTGCTGCTCAGTTGAAGGTGCAGTGCCTTGCCGCGACGATCGCCAGCAGCGAAATGCTTGTGGTCGCTTGTGAGGGCACCCCATCGACCTTCGCTCCCGCCATCCGCGTGGGGGAACGCTGGCCGTTTGTGCCGCCACTGGGTATGAGCTTCATCGCTTGGGCGGATGAGGATACCCAGAAGGACTATCTGGCGCGTGCGCCCGCCGCACTAAACGACCAGGCTCATGAAAGGCTTGCGGTGAGCTTAAAGCTCTTTCGTGACCGGGGTTACGGAATGGCAGGCGACGGACCGGTCATCAGGGCTCTCAAGCGCTTCACCAGTCGACCCGCCAGGTTCCAAAGTGAAGAGGCTTACTGGGCGGGCCTGACCCAACTGGTCAGCGAGATTTCAGAGGCGGAAGTTCAGCTTGTCGAGCCTACTGAGGCTGTAGGGCAGGGCGTGTCATACATAACCGCTCCGGTATTCTCGCCCAAAGGCGAAGTCGCCTACGAGATGTCTATCAGTGGGTTCGCGCCTGGATTGTCCCGACACGACGTAGAGCGCGCCATCGAGCACCTGCGAGGTGCTGCCGCTCGGGTCACGCTGCAGATCAACGGAAGCGCTCCTTGGGAACGCGCATCCGGCTCCGTTCGGCCCGCCGAGCCGAGCCGTCGTGTCAGGAAGCCGCTGGTAAAGACACAAGCCTGAACCGCCGCAGGCACAACGCGATAGAAGATAAGACTCGGGAGACCACGATGGCTGACGATATGAGCACTTTGCGGCGCGAACCGCATCCTATCAGCGGCGCGATCTATCAGGAGCTGGGCGACGGCCGGGTCCGGGTCGATGATCCGGCGAAAGGCACCTGGGGCATCTTCACGAGTGACGGAAAGTGGATCGAGGGAGACCTAACTAGCGCCGACTACCATTATCTGCGCTACATCGGCGGTCCCACGCTGCCGGCTGAGAAAGACATTTTCTGGACAATGCTGCCCGTCGGCGATCTCAACCCGATGAGCGCTTTTGCGATGATGCCGGGACGCGGCGGTGGGGATGCCCAGCGTCCCAAGGTCATCGCCCCCTACGTTCCCGACCCCGGCAAGGAGACGCCGGAAGGGGTGCGCTCGTCGGCGCATCTGCCGTTGGAGTTTTTCCTCGAGAACGATCGGTTCAAGGACCGTATTCCGGAGGTCTACAAAAAGAGCGCGCCCTATCCAGGCGGCCCCAAGAAGGTGGCGGTCGCGCGGTTTTTCGAGCCCAAGTATCATGACCTGGAGATGCAGCATCTCTGGAGCAAGGTCTGGCAGATGGCATGCCGCGAGGATGATATTCCCGAGGTGGGAGATCACATCCTCTACAACATCGGCCAGCTCGAATATATCGTGGTGCGCACGGCCAAGGACGCGTTCAAGGCGTTCCCCAACGCCTGCCTCCACCGTGGCCGTCGCCTGTGCAATCACGAGGGCAAGAAGGCCGCCTTGTTCCGTTGTCCCTATCACGGGTGGAGTTGGGATATCCAGGGCGCGCTGAAGGAAATCACGTGCGAGTGGGATTTTCCTGGCGTCCGCGAAGACGTGGCGCGGCTACCCGAAGCGAAAGTCGCCAACTGGGGTGGCTTCGTCTTCATCAACCCGGATCCCGAAGCGATCTCCTTCGAGGAGTATGCCGGCCCCGCGATGATCGAGCACTATGCCAAGCTAGGGCTGGAGAGGCGCTATAAGCAAGCCCATGTCGGCAAGGTGATCCGCGCCAACTGGAAGTTGATCATGGAGGCCTTCCTTGAGGCTTACCACTCGATTGCGACGCATCCCCAGCTCCTGCTGGCCGGCGGCGATCTTGCCGAGACCCGCTACGATGTCTTCGGCAACTGGTCGCGCCTCGGACACGTCAATACGAATGGTTCGAGCGCGCAGCGCGGAATCATCATGAGCGAGGAACAGGCTCTCGCCTCCTTCCGCATGGCCGCCGATGTGAACCGCGAAATGATGCGAGTGATGATCGGGGATGAGGTCGACGACTTTTCCGACACGGAGATGGGAGAGCAGAGTTTCAACAGCCTCTTCCCGAATTTCAGCCCTTGGGGCGGGTGGGCGCGCATTGTCTATCGCTTCCGGCCTCACGGCAATAATCCCGATGAGAGCCTGATGGAGGCAATTCTGCTGGCTCCCTGGCCCAAGGACAGGCCCAAGCCACCGGCCGCCAAACTTCGGATGCTGGAGCCTGACGATCCGTGGGTCGTCGCAGACGAACTCGGCACTCTGGCGCGGATCTTCGATCAGGACTGCGGGAACGTTCCTGACGTACATAAGGGGCTCAAAACCAAGCAGCCGCCATATGTCATCTACTCCGCCTACCAGGAGTCGATCATCCGTGCCTTTCACGACAGGTACGAGCGAATGCTCGGCTTGGCGGAGGGCGAATAGCTCCGGAGCCAAGGCTTGGTCCTCCGCATAAACCATCAACGTGGCCCGACCTTCCGGATGTGAAACCTCATCTTATCCTGTGGAAGGGATTACTGTTCAAATACGCTTGTTAATGCGCGGGGAAAGAAGGGCTGGCAAGCTGATCGGTGGGTGAAGGGCGCTCAGGCGCGGGGCGGTCGCAGCCTGCGCGGGGTAGCGGCGTTATGTGGAGCAACGGACAGGAACGCAGTCCCACGTGAGATGCGCCGAGGAGGACCCCTTCGATGGATGAAGTGGAATTGAAATTAACTATTGCGGGCGACGCAGTCGCTTCGCTCAAGGATTCCGACGTCCTGGCCGCCGAGCCTGAGGTTCGCCTGCTCCACGCGGTTTATCATGACACGCCCGATCATGCTCTGGCGGGCGCCGGGTTTTCGCTTCGCATTCGCGCCACTGGAAAGAAGCGAGTTCAGACGGTCAAAGCGGACGGCGGCTTGGCGGCTGGGTTGTTCGTGCGCTCCGAATGGGAGACTCCGGTCGGCAGCAACGCGCCCGTCATCGACGACAGTACGCCGTTGAAGGCAATGCTTGGCGACAGGACGGAGGAAGTCGCCCCGATCTTTGAAGTCGATGTGGAGCGCTCCATATGGACATTGCACGAGGGTGATGCCGAGATTGAGCTCGTTCTAGACATCGGGCAGGTCCATGCAGGCTCTAGTAGTGAATCCATCAGTGAAATCGAACTGGAGCTTAAACGCGGCGGGCCCGCAGCCCTCTTCGATCTGGCCCGCAAGCTCGATGCGGCCGCTCCGTTGCGGCTTGGTGTCCTAAGCAAGGCAGAACGGGGGTATCGGCTCACCCGGCCCAAGCGTTCGGTCTTCAAAGCAGAGCCGGTGGCGCTCGATGGCGAGATGAAGGCTGCCGAGGCATTTCAGCGCATCGTTCAGGCATGCTTGCGGCAGTTCCGTTTGAACGAAGCCGTGTTGCTGGAGGAGCGTTCAGCCGAGGCGTTGCACCAGGCTCGTGTCGCGCTTCGACGGCTGCGATCGGCATTTTCGATTTTCAAGCCGCTGATCGGGGCAGACCAGCGTGCCGCCAGCCTTCGCGATGAGCTGCGCTGGCTGGCCGGCGAACTAGGCAATGCGCGCAACCTCGATGTTCTCGTCGACCGTGTTTCCGCAGGGAAGATGCGAAAACGGCTCAAGGCGGCTCGTGAAGAGGCTTATGCCAGCGTTGAAGCGACTCTGGCTTCTCCTCGTACCCGCAGCCTCTTCCTGGATCTGGTGGAGTGGCTCGCCGCGGGTAAGTGGTTGAGGGCAGCGAAGACGCAGGCGGCACGAAACGAGCCAGCACGCGAGTTCGCGGCATCGGCTCTCAACCGGCTTCGCCGCAAGGTGAAGAAGGGGGGCTCCGATCTTGAAGAGACCGATGACGAAACTAGGCATGAAGTGCGCAAGGACGCCAAGAAATTGCGTTATGCCAGTGAGTTCTTCGCAGGGTTGTTCGATAGAAAGCGCGAGCGCCGGCGGCACAAGCGCTTCCTCTCCGCGCTAGAAGACTTGCAGGATCATCTGGGTGCGTTGAACGATCTTGCGACAGCGCCAGAGGAAATGATCAAACTGGGGCTTCAGGATAATGCCGAAGCGCAGAAGCTGCTCAAGAATGAGAATAAGGGCGAATTGATAGCCAAGGCCGCCGAGGCTCACGAGGCGCTGGTGGATGCCAAGCGCTTCTGGCGGTAAAGTCGCATTTCAGAACCGCGCAGCGTGCGTTGCGAAGAGAGGCGCTCTCCATTCGTGTAGAGAGCGCCTCTTGCGTGCTGTGCTGATCAGTACTTTATGCGAGCCTCGATGCCGACCGTACGAGGATTCAGCACCGCTTGGCGATAATAACGCGATGCTATACCGTCATTGATGCCGATGCGCGACCGGTCTTGGCCGACGGAGACAACCGCGTATTTGTCGAAGATATTATTGGCGAAGACGCTGACGGTGTAAAAGTCCGTTTCGTAGGAGAGCGTAGCCCGGTTCAACACATAACCGGGGATCTTGTCGCCATAGCCCCGATCCCATCCAATCCGGGAGACGACATTTCCGCGATAAGTCGCCGTCCAGTTGGCCACGACGTTACCATCCATCACCGGAGTTGTGTAAGTTGCGCCGAGGCTGCCGGAATTCTTCGCGGAACCGGGCAATCGATCTCCGTCGAGTGCGGAAAGCTGGGTGAATTTCGGGCGAGCATCGTAATCGCCTGGATTTGTCCGGATGGTAATGATGCCGGGCACATCCTCGGTAAGATTGGCGTCTGTG
Source organism: Novosphingobium kalidii (assembly GCF_040534015.1). Classification (NCBI taxonomy): domain Bacteria; kingdom Pseudomonadati; phylum Pseudomonadota; class Alphaproteobacteria; order Sphingomonadales; family Sphingomonadaceae; genus Novosphingobium; species Novosphingobium kalidii. The sequence continues at coordinate 159,894 of NZ_JBEWLY010000014.1, read as the reverse complement.
TAGGAGTAGGTGCCTTGAATAGACAGTGCCGGTATAGGCCTGAACTGGAACGAAGCTTCAAAGCCCTGCGACTTGGCGGCGCCGCCATTTACCGTGATGCCGGTCACGCCATAGAAGGTCGCTGAGTCCACCTGAATGCCATCCCACTTGATGTGGAACACGTTGAAGTTGAGCGTCAACTTGCGGTCCAACACTTGTGCGCGAATGCCAATTTCAGCATTCTTTGTGGTATCCGGCCCGTACTGAACCTCGTTTGGCAGCGCGCAGGCGTTCTGTTGGTCTTCGGGCACGGGATCGGGGCAGGGCGCTACACGGTTCGGACCACCGATGCGATATCCCTTGCTGTAAGTCGCATAGACCATGACGTCCGGCGTGAAATTATAGGAGGTGTTGACCTTCCAGACCCAGCCGTCCTTCTTTGCCTCGCCACCGGAAGGATTGAGTTCGTAAGGGCTCAGCGGATCGCCCAGGAGGGGCAGAACCAGTGAGCCCCGAACCTTTGAAGTGTATTCGAAATAGCGTGCGCCGGCGGTAACCTGCCACGCGGGTGTCACGCGAAAGGTGCCTTCGCCGAAGACAGCCTTTTCTGTCACTTTCGACTTCGTGTAGCTGACATACTCGAGGTCTTCGGGGTTATCGGGAACGCCGTAGAAGTCCGAGAGGCCAGGCACGTGCTCGGCATAATCGTTATGCAGCTTCTGTTCGTTGTAAAAGCCGCCCAGCACCCAGTTGAATGGGCCGCCGTGCCGAGACACGAGGCGAATTTCCTGGTTGAACTGTTTGCGGCGATTGTCCGTTTCGTTCCAGCTTGAGAAAGCCGGGAACAGTTCATAGTCGTAGTCGAGGTCGAGCAGCAAGTCCGTGTTGTCGCCCTGCGACTGGTTCCTCACGTTCGTATAGGCGGTGGTCGAGACCAAATCCACGATGTCGGCGATGTTCGCGTTGATTTCCATGCTGGCGAGATGGGCGCGACGATTCACGGGCTCGATATAGCGGCCAGCGTTCTCGTATTTGCCGGTTCCGAGCACGCCGGCGCTGTTGGACTGCGCGCCATCGGTCTTGGTCCGTTGGAAGGCGTAGGTGAATATCACCCGCAGATCTTCAGTGGTCTGCACCAGCAACTGATTGCGCGTGGTAAAGGTCTTTTCGAAATTCAGATCCTTGCGGCTGGTCAGGTTCGCCGCATAATCCGCATCCGAAACTCCATCGGTGCCGCCGGGCTGAGGGAGTGAAACGCCGGGTTGCTGGATCAGCAGAGGATAGTCGATGAACCCCGGATCGTAGTAGTAACCGGTTGTCGTGCGGAACGCGATGTGGTCTCGGACGATCGGCACGTTGATGACGCCGTCAGCCTGGTAGCCGACTTTGCCGCTATGGCTTTTGCCATAAAAGCGGCCGTGCGCCTCTCCTTCAAACTCGCTGACGTTGGGGCGATTTGGGATGTAACGGATCGCTCCCGCCAGAGTCCCCATGCCGTAAAGCGTGCCCTGCGGGCCGAGCAGTGTTTCAACACGCGCGATGTCGAGCAGCTTGAAGTCGTAATAAAGCGGGACCTCTCCAAGATAGATGCCAAGGGCATCGTCATAGGTCGCGCCATCGGATGCCACGTCCGAGGCGTTGAGGCCGCGCAGCACGATCGATCCGGTCGATCCTGGTCCTGTGTCGGAGATGGTCATGCCGGGCGTGAAATCGGCAAGGTCGCGCACATCGTCTATCCGCTGCCGGGCAATCTGCTCCGAGCCGACAACCGAAATGTTGATCGGCGTCTCCAAGATGCTCGTGTTGCGGCGCGTCGCAGTGACGATGATGGTGTCGTCACCTCCGCTAGTTGCCATGCTCTCCTGCGCAAAGGCCGGCGTGGAAAGCCCGCTGCTCGCCAGGATGGTTGCGGAAAGAAGCCCGAGCCTCAGTTTAGCATGACATGACATATGTGCTTCCCCCTTTTTTAATAACGTACATCTCGCCCGCGGATCGCAGGACAAAGCAGGCTATGTTTCAGGTTTGTGCGCGAGGCTCAGCTGCATGACTGGAAGCCAATCTCTTTTTTGGCTCAGCTGTATCGGTATGAGTTTTCGTCGATGGTCGTGCTTCCTCGCGTCTGATTGCAGAGGAATACTGTGCCGGTGAAACACACGCCTTTCCTGGACGTGCCAGGTGTAGGGATCACCTCAATGCGGCGATTGCCCAGATCAATATCGCCAGCGGCGGAGGGTCAGCCGCTCTCAAGCTCCGCGCTCGCCCCGTGCGGGTTGCCGGCTGAAGTTGGCTGTAGGTGGAGCTATGCACCATCGAAATCTCCTGCCGGTCCCATGATCGCCTTGATCGGATTACCGGAACCTGCGGCTCAGCGCCCCGAGCACCGGCGGAATATGCACCTTGCGATGCAGAGTGATTATTACCAATATCAATAATAGTAATAACTCTGCGCGACATAAGGGTAGACGCGAGAATTCTATGTCTGACATCAATTCTGTCTATGACATGGCCAATTTCGCGTTATCTCTGAGGCTGAGATACCTCCAGGGAGCACTTTTCGCGCGGGCTGGTCGGGACTGAGGCAAGGTATGAAGGATAGGAGTCCGTTGACCGACAAAAAGTTCGCGAGCCGCGTCGACTGGAACCTGATGCGCACGTTCGTGGACATCGTGCGTGCCGGAGGTATTGGAGCGGCGGCACGACAACTCAACAAGCAGCAGCCCAGCATCAGCGCCGCACTCAAGCGCCTGGAGGAGCATGTCGGAGCCACTCTCCTGCATCGTACCGCCAACGGCGTTGAGATGACCGCAGCGGGCAAGGCCATGATGGCGCTGTGTGAGGACATGCTGGAATCGGCACGAATGATGCCGCATCAGATTGCCCAGGCCACCAAACGGGTCGAGGGGATCGTCCGTATTCAGATCGTGTCGGCTCTGATTTCGAACGAATTCGACGAGGCTATCGCCAGCTTTCACCGCCGCAACCCCGACATCCATGTCGAAATTCGCGTATCACCCTGGCGACGGGTTCTCGATGCTCTTGAGCAGGGGGAAGTCGAGATCGGCGTTGGCTATGACAGCGCGGTGCGCGCGAGCCTGGTCTATGAGCCCATGCTTTCAGAGCGCCAGCAACTCTATTGTGCGCGAAGCCATCCTCTCTTTGGCTACCAGGTGACTCGACTGAACGAACTGAGGGATGAAGGGTTCGTCCTTACAGGCGAAGACGAGATAGAAGCCATCACGCACCTGCGCCGGAGGTACAGGCTGGGAGACAAGGTCAGCGGGATGGCAGAAGACATCAACGAAGCGCGCCGTCTTATCGTTCACGGCGTCGGCATCGGCTTTCTTCCAGTCCTGTCTGCTCGGGAGGAGGTGAAAAAGGGGCGGCTCTGGCCGATGCTCCACGCCGATACGGAGCCCACTTACGAGATCTTCCTGCTGGCGCGCTCAGAGCCCTCGCGTGACACGGCTACGCAGCTCTTCCTTGACGAGGTGGTCAGGCGCATCCGCGCACAGCGTGGGCCATAATTGGCATCTATGCCTTTCATCATGAAATAGCATCTGCCTGCATGAGGCGCCTTGAGTCAGTCTTGTGGTACTGAAGCGAGGTGCTGCATGCGATCGAGCGAGAAAGTACATTTTCAACTCCAGAGCAAGCGCACCTTCGGTCACCGCGTGGCCAGCATCGGTGCAGCAGGGCTCCAGTTGATCCTGCTCGGTGTTTTCGCGCGAGGGCAAGCGATCGGTCCCCGCTGGCCCGATCGGAGCGCTGAGCCATGCTCATGAAGGAGCGTCTCGTCACCGCAGCGGCTTCGCCCCCTCACTGAATGAATCAAATAGGGCTGCCATGAACAAATCCCTCATCAACCTGTTGCCGCCCGCGATGGTTGGGCTGGTCATCGTATTCTGGGCCTTTGGGCCTGCGAGCTTGCTTGAGAACCCTTGGACGCTCGTCGCAACATCATCCCTCATCACCGCGACGGTGCTGCTTCTGGAGTTTCCATTCGAGCGGCACGCCGACTGGCGCATGAACAAGCGGGAGTTCTTCACAGACCTTTTCTACGTCGTGTTGAGCGCTACCTTGATCTCCTGGCTCACAGCGACACTCGCAGAGGACCCACTGAAGGCAGCAAAAGAGTCGCTTGGGATCACCACCGAATGGGCGACACGGATGCCGTTCCTACTGCAGGTGGCTGTAGTGATCGTCATTTTCGAGTTCGGCCAGTACTGGATGCACCGGCTGATGCACAACTGGACGCCTTTCTGGCTGACGCACGCGCCGCATCATCACATCACCCAGTTGAACGCAGCCAAGGGTGCGGTGGGCAATCCGATCGAGCTCTTCCTGATCAGCTTAAGCGTGGTTGCACTGTTCGACTTCGAAAACACCGCCTTATTCTGCGCGTTTAATGTGATGAACGTTATCGCCACCTTTGCGCATGCCAACGTACGCGCCAACCCGCCCATCTGGTATTCATTCATATTCACAACTATTCGTAACCACAGTCTACACCACTCGACCGATTACGAGAGTACGCGTTGCAACTACGGAAACTCTCTGATTGTCTTCGATAGGTTGTTTGGCACTTTTAGAGAAGGCGAAGCGGCAGTTGTCGGCCAGGACGATCGCAAGCGATTGTCGATCTGGGAGCAGGCGGTGTTTCCGTTCCAGCCCGTGATCTCTCGAGTGAAGGCACGCCGGAATCAATCTGGGCCCATAGCCGCGACAGCCATGAACGACAGCACTCCATCCAGTCAGGATCTGAGCGCTGTGAGTGGCTCCAAGGCTGCATGATGCCGCGCGTGAGCGCCTCTTCAGGGCATCCGCAAGGGCTGAGCGGTACAAGATGCGCTCTCGTCTGCACGTACTCAAATGCTTCGGAGGAAATACATCCATGATTCTGGTCCGAGCCGGCAAGCGAGCCCTTATGCTGCTCACTGCCGCTGGAGCCGCGCTGGCAACTCCCGCCATCGCCGCGTCCGAGCCGAGTACGCGTCTCGTCACGTGTGGGCACGAAAGCTGCTTGCTCGTATCCGGCCGCCGCGATGATGAAGCTTCGTCCGTTCGGATCAACGGTCATACCGTTTCGGTCGATGGTAAGCTCACGTGGCGTGTGAGGCTACCCGTGGAGACCGTACGTGAGTGGTCCGCGCCATTTGCGAGGACGATAGAAGTGACTGTTCTTGAAGCGAATACTAGTCAGGAAGCGTCGCAACGAGCGAGCTTGCCGATTGGGCTTCTCGGACATGCCACGGGTCTGGCTTCGCTCGTCGTCAGAGTACCGTAACAGTATGGCTCATCGAGCGTAGGAGGACGATTAGATCGTCTCACAATTGTCAATTTCATCGCCTAGCACTATGTAAACGGTTAGCCGCCGTAGAGCGGTTTCCGACCCATAACGCAGGAGATGATGATGAAAACTGGCCTCGTGGCCTTCGCCGCGCTTGCACTCGCCACGTCGGCGTCCGCCAGCGCCGCCGAGAATCCTTTCGCGCAAGACACGGCTGTCCTGCAGCTCAAGGGCCTCGACCTCTCGACGCCTGAGGGACAGCAGCGGCTGGCGATACGCATGGATCAAGCTGCGCGCTCGGTCTGCGGAGAGAACCTCGCGACCATTCATCTCGATCTGGAAGCCAAGGCGCGCGACTGCCGTGCTGCTGTGTTGGCAGACGTGCGGGCTCAGATCGAAGCACGAACTGCGCTTGCCGCGGGCGAGACACCCACGCGGCTTGCCTCCATTCATTGACGGTGCTTTCGGCAGCCCGGTTTCGGGCTGCCGAACCGATCACTCGCCGATGCTTGCGGGATCGCTCCACCAAGACATGCTGTGCAGATCATGCGCTGTCGTCCACACGCCCGCGGGCGTATAGCGCAGAGCGCCGCTGCCAGAGGGTTTACCGGCACGCGCGATAACTGTCATTGAATTCGGATCTATGACGGCAAACGTCTGATCCTCGGTGGTGCGCAGCCACACTTTGCCGCCGCCTGTGTCAATGTCGCCGTATTTGAGCGTCTCGCCCACCTTCACCCGACCGACTCGGTCATTGGTTTGAGGGTCGATGCGTGCGACGGTGCCGTCGCCTTGTTCCTGCACCCAAACTGCACCCTCGCCAGCGGCTAGGAAGCCCGGCTCCCGGCCCAGCGCGATAGTCTTCACGACCGAGTTGGTCTTTGGATCGATGCGTTGGACTGTCTGCTGCTTGCTGCTCACCGCCCAGAGCGACCCGTATCCGAATGTGAGGTAATAGGTGCCGGGATTGACCGGGATCTTTGCGATCACCTTATTGGTGGCGGGATCCACGCGCGAGATGACACCATTATCGTCGCTCGCAATCCAGATCGAGTCTGCACCGGCGGCCACGTTCAGCTCACCCTTCGGATTGGCGATCCCTGTGGGGATCGTGGCGCTCTTCTTTGCCGAACGCGCGTCGATCCGGATGAGCGCGCCTTCCTTGCAGTCGGCAACCCACAAGTCCTGTTCGAGCATGGTCATGGCGCCGCAGGGCCGCGTCATCGCTACCTCGGCCAGTTTACCCGTGCGCGACCAGCGCTCGACCCGGCCAGCGTTCGTGGCCCAGACCGTTTCGCCGTCGACCGCAAGGAAATCGGCGAAGCCAGGCACCTCGATGACCTGTTCTTCCAGTGCCAGTGCCAGCGCGGGCAGGGCGGCACACCCCACAGCCAACGAAGAGACGAATGCTCGAAGATGTCGCATGTCTGTTATCTCCCTGTTTCGAAGTGAGGCGTGACTTGAAGGTCAGACGCGCTGCGCCATGTAAGCTCGCCATCCCCCAAGATCGGTGATGTCCTGTGCGCCCGTCACGGCGCGTGGTTCGGCGACAAAGCCTTTGACGCTGCTGCCGTCGGCAAGCGTCACCGTACCGATGGCAAGTGGTGCCGGCACGTCGACCACAAAACTGCCGAATTCGGCAACGCCCAGTTCGTAGACTTCGACGGCGATGGGCGCGCCGTCGTCGCTGTGCACCAGCGCAGGCTTGGGCGGCACACTGTCCGCCATAGCATAGAGCCGGTAGGTCGATGCGGTCTCGAAGGCGCCGACGAACTTTGCTTCGCGCGAAGTGAGCTGCCAGTGCAGCGGCATATCCTTCAGGTGTGCGCCCACGACAGCGAGTTTCACGGTTTGCATTCTGCCCTCCAGATCGAGCGGGGGTGGGGACGGCAGGTCTGCCGCCGCAAGGTACGCGTCCGCCGCATCCAGCAGCGCGCGGTCGGTGTCGGCTGGTCCGATCAGGGTCACGCCAAAGCCCGTGCCGTTGCTGCGGATGCCCGCAGGAACCGCCAGCGCCGCCATGTCCAGGAGGTTCACGAAGTTGGTGTAGAGGCCAAGATTGCTGTTGAGCGCGACGGGCGCTGCCAACATCTCGGCGACCCGATACGTGGTTCCGGTGGTGGGGAACGCGAGAACGTCGATTGTCTGCCAGAGCATATCGGCGTGGCGCTTGAGCTCGGCCATTCGGTACATGCCGTTGAACACGTCGATTGCGCTGTATTTCAGGCCCTGCTCCACCACTTCGCGAACCGTCGGATCTACGGCATCCGGGTTTTCGGCCAGCATCTGCGCCATCGCCGCAGTACGCTCGGCCACCCACGGTCCGCCGTAGAGCAGCTGAGCCGCCTCCAGCAGCGGCGGCAAGTCGATCTCGACGATATCCGCCGAGCCGGCGAGTGTCTTAAGCGCGCAATCGTAGAGGTACTCGGATTCTCCATCGCCGAAGAACACCCGCTGACTGCGCTTGGGCACACCGACCGTTTTGCGGGCGATCTCTCGATCCACGAGTGGCTTAGAGAACGGATCGTCGTCATCGAAGTGAGCGAGGGTTTCGTCCACCAGCCGTGCATCGGCCGTATCGGAGGTGAAGACGGTGATGCAGTCGAGCGTGCGACAGGCCGGCACGAGGCCGCGCGAGCTCCAGCGACCCTTGCTGGGCTTGAAGCCGATTAGGTGCTGGAAGGCTGCAGGAACGCGTCCGGAACCCGCAGTGTCGGTACCGAGGGCGAAGGGCACGAGGCCTGCCGCCACTGCGACCGACGACCCTGCGCTGGAGCCGCCGCTCACGTAAGCCAGATTGTAGGCGTTGCGCGGGATCCCGTAAGGACTGCGCGAGCCGTTCAAGCCGGTGGCGAACTGGTCGAGGTTGGTTTTGCCCACGCAGAGCGCGCCCGCTGCCAGCAACTGGTCGATGACCGTCGCGGAGGCTCCGGGCCGATAGGCGAACGCAGGGCAGGCTGCTGTGGTGTCGAGGCCGGCAACGTCGATGTTGTCCTTCACCGCGAAAGGAACGCCCGCCAGCGGCAGGACTTCGCCTGATGCGACACGCGCGTCGATGGCGCGTGCCATTTCAAGGAGATCGTCCGATTTGAAGCGACTGATCCAGATTTGCGGCTGGATGGCGTCGTAAGCTTGGATGCGGGCAATGGTCTCTTCTGCGACGGCTACGGCGCTGGTGCGGCGCTCGTTGACGGCGGCGGCCATTGCGGCGGCGCTTCGCCGGTCCAACGCGGTCACGAGTGCCGCCTCAGGGCAAGCATAGCAGCGCCGGGCTGCAGCGACTGGCGCTCCTGCATGTAGAGTGCCGCAATGGTACCGGTTCCGGGGCTTTCCACGGGGAATTCCATCTTCATCGCCTCCATGACCGCTATCGTATCGCCGGCTTTCACCTCGTCTCCGACCGAGACGAGCAGTTTCCATACGCTGCCGCCGAAAGGCACCTCGATGAGGTCTGCGCCTTCAGGCACCTCGATGGCGGCCGGAGCGACAGTGTCGGCTTCTTCGTCGGTGACGCGGTCGAACTCCCCGCGTTGCTGCCAATCGCTGCGCTCCGTATCAAAGGCCGCCTTGCGCTGTGCTTCGAAGGCGCTGATCGACTCCGCGCTGTCGCGCAGGAACGCACGGTAGTCGGCCAGGCGGAACTCGGACTCCTCCGCTCGGATCGCACGGCGTCCCGCTGGAAAGTCACGGCGCCATTCAGTCAATTCGTCCGCGCTGACGGGGAAGAAGCGGATCTGGTCGAAGAAGCGCAGCAGCCAAGGCTTGCCGTCGACAAAGGCATCCGTTTGTCGGTGCGTGTTCCAGACCTGGATAGTGCGACCGAACAGCTGGTAGCCGCCGGGCCCCTCCATGCCGTAGATGCACATATAGGCGCCGCCGATACCCACAACATTGGGGGGGGTCCAAGTGCGAGCCGGGTTGTATTTGGTCGTGACCAGCCGATGCCTGGGATCAACCGGAGTGGCGACAGGCGCACCGAGGTAGACGTCGCCCAAGCCCAGCACGAGGTAACTGGCGTCGAACACTACGCTCTCCACCGCGTCTGCATCGGGCAAGCCGTTGACGCGGCGGATGAATTCGATGTTGTCTGGGCACCATGGCGCGTCGTCGCGCACGCCGCTGATGTACTTCTCGATCGTTTCGGTGATTGCCGGATCGCGCCAGCTGAGAGGCAGGTGGACGATGCGCGACGGGATGGCGAAGTCGGCCAAGTCGCCCAGTCGCTCTTCCGCAGCAATCAGGGCGGCGAGGGCGGCGGCTTGGTCCGTCGCCTTGCCATCGAAGTGCAGCTGGAGCGAGCGGATGCCAGGGACAATGTCGATGATGCCGGGCAGCGCTTGGCGTTCCAGCTCCTGCATCAGCGCCTGGACGCGAATGCGCAGCTCGATATCCAAGACGATCGGCCCGTACTCGACCAGGATATTGCGGTCGCCCTGCTGGCGGTAGACAGTGCGAGGGCGTTCGTCCTGTTCCGCAATGTCGGCGAGGATGGGAGACAGCGCCGCGATCTCACGCGCGGGTGCCGCAAGCGCCGGTGCTGCGCCTGAGAGCAGCGCATGCTGCGCAGCATCGGCGGCCTTGGCGTCCTCGATGGTGACGGGCGCGAAGCGGAGGCGGTCACCGGGCTGCAACTGCCCGATCATCCAACGATCTGCGGCGATCACCACGAATGGGCAGACGAACCCGCCCAGCGAGGGGCCGTCAGGGCCGAGGAGGATCGGCATGTCGCCGGTGAAATCCACGGCGCCGATGGCGTAAGGGTTGTCGTGGATATTGGAGGGATGGAGCCCCGCCTCGCCACCATCGGTCCGTGCCCAGTGCGGCTTGGGGCCGATCAGGCGAACGCCGGTGCGATTGCTGTTGTAGTGCACCTGCCACTCGGCATCGACGATGGTTTGGATATCGTCGCCGGTGAAGAAGTCGGGTGCGCCATGCGGCCCGTAAAGGACGCGCAGAGTCCACTGCTCGCCAAGCTCCGGCAGAGTAACGGCGGGAAGGACCTCCTGCGGCGCCTCGTTGCCGAGGTGCAGCGTATCGCCCGCAAGCAGGCGCCGTGCAGCATGGCCGCCGAACTGGCCGAGTTCGAATGTAGCGCGGCTATCGAGATAAGGTGCGATGTCGAGGCCGCCGGCAAACAGGACATAGCCGCGCATGCCGCCCCCGGAGGCGCGGCCGAGTGTCAGAGTCTGGCCGGCTTCCACATCCACCACCGTCCCGCGGCTGACGGCAACGCCGTCCAGTGTCGCACCGAATTCGGCGCCTGTGAGGCAGATGCTCGCCGGAGCGTTGAACAGCAGGGTCGGCCCGGCGACGGTGACTTCGAGCCCGGCGGTTCCCTCCGCGTTGCCCAGCAGGCGGTTGCCAAGGCGGAACGACTGATCGTCCATCGGACCCGACGGCGGGACGCCAATAGCCCAGAGTCCCTGGCGTCCGGGCCAATCCTGCACGGTCGTCGCGGTGCCGCCGCCGATCACGCGAACGCTGCGCGGATGATAACCGATGCTGTCGAGCACACGGGTAGAGACTTCGCCGCTGACGAACGCTTCGCTGCGGACCACATCGCGCAGCCAGCGCAAGTTGGTCTCGATGCCGTCAATGCGGGAGCCATCGACCGCAGCCTGCATCGCCGCGACCGCTTCCTTGCGAGTGGGCGCACGGACGATCAGCTTGGCCAACATGGGATCGTACCAGGCGCTGACGGTGCTGCCCGCCATGACCCACGTTTCCTGGCGCACGTCGGGAGGGAACTGGACAGATGTTAGCGTGCCCGAGGTTGGGCGATAGTCGAGGGCCGGGTCTTCTGCGTAGAGGCGCACTTGTACTGAGTGACCTTGCAGCTTGGGCGGCTCGCCATCGAGGAAGGCGAAGTCGCCTGCGGCGCCTCGGATCATCCATTCGACGAGGTCGATGCCGGTAACTTCCTCGGTCACGCCATGCTCCACCTGCAGGCGCGTGTTCATCTCGAGAAAGTAGAACTCGCGGCGGTCGGTGTCGTAGAGGAACTCCACGGTCCCGGCCGACCGATAGCGTGCCGCCTGGCCCAGGCGTATTGCCGAGGCGATCAGTTCGCGGCGTACGTCCTCGGGCAGGAGAGGAGCGGGCGCTTCCTCGACGACCTTCTGGTTGCGGCGCTGCAGAGAGCAATCGCGCTCGCCCAGAGCCATGACGCGCCCTTGGCCATCACCGAAGATCTGCACTTCGACGTGGCGGGCACGGCGGATGTAGCGTTCCAGGAACACGCCGGCATCGCCGAAATTTCCTTCGCCAAGGCGCGCCACCGCGGCAAAGCTCTCGCGTGTTGCAGCTTCGTCCTCGCAAACGCGCATGCCGATGCCGCCGCCGCCCGCGGTCGCCTTGAGAATGATCGGGAAGCCGATCTCCCGCGCAGCGTTTGCCGCTTCCTCCTCGTCCGTCAGGAGGTTGGTGCCGGGAGCAAGCGGGACATCAAGGCTTGCGGACAGTGCGCGGGCGCTGTGCTTCAAACCGAAGGTGCGGATGTTTTCTGGCGTCGGGCCGATAAATGCGATGTCCACGGCAGCGCAGGCTTCCGCGAACTCGGCGTTCTCGGCCAGGAAGCCATAGCCGGGGTGGATGGCGCCGGCACCGGTCGCTTTTGCCGCATCCAGAATGGCAGCCCCATTGAGGTAGCTTTCCGTGGCGGGCGCTGCGCCGATGCAGACGGCCTCGTCGGCTTGCGACACATGCAGGGAGCCCGCATCGGCTTCCGAGTAGACAGCAACCGAGCGCAGGCCCATGCTGCGCAATGTCCGAATGATGCGAGTGGCGATCGCCCCGCGGTTGGCGATCAGGACCGTGTCGAAGCTCATGCCCCGGCTCATGCGGAGGTCACGATCATGCGCACGGGAGTCGGGTTGAACGCATTGCAGGGGTTGTTGATCTGCGGGCAGTTGGAGACGACGACGACGACGTCCATTTCCGCCCGCAGATCAACGGTTAGGCCCGGCGCGGATAACCCGTCGACGATGCCCAGCGACCCGTCCGGCTCCACCGGTACGTTCATGAAGAAGTTGATGTTGGAAACGATGTCCCGCTTGCCGCGCCCCTCCAGGAGGTTGGCTTCCAGGAAGTTCTCGACGCAGGCGTGCTGCGCCTTAGTGTGGTGGCCGTAGCGAAGCGTGTTCGATTCACACGAGCAGGCGCCGCCGATCGTGTCGTGATAAGGGATGGCGCTCGCGGTGATGGTCATCATCGGGCGACCCTCGTTGGAGCGCAGCACCGTGTCTTCACGGAGGAACAGGTTGCCCTGGGCGGCGACAGTATCCTGCGCGCTGTAGCGCTCTGTGTCATCGGCGGCGGAGTAGAGCAGGAAGTCGACGGCCTGATTGCCCTCAAGGTCGACGATGCGCAACGTCTCGCCGGCAGCGACATGGTACAGCCAAGGCGCGAGAGCGGGTACGATCTCGTCGTGCAGCACGGTGCCGGACAGGCCGGAGAGGTGGGGGTCGGCGCTCATGTTCGGCCTGGTCCTTCCTTAGCGGCGGAAATAATCTTCGACGTTCTGGAAGGCGCGCAGCCCCTCAGGTGTCGCATTGCGAACGGGATCATCGGTGGGTGCCGGGTCACCGCGCCAAGCCGTCACGCGGAGGGGCGTGGCGGTCCACTCCTCGCGCGGGTCAAGCACGTGGGGACAGTTCGCGAGGACGACGATCACGTCCATCTCGGCGCGCAGGGTAACGGAACGATCGGGTTCGAACGGTCCCACGAGGGGCGTAATCGTTCCGTCTGTCTCGATCCGGGTGCCTTTGAACAGGTTAACACACGGATGGACGTCGCGCGGCTGCAAGCCGTGTTTTGCGGCGCCGAGCAGGAACCTGTCACGACCGTTGGGGCGGGTACCGCTGTTCCGACCGTCGCCGTACTTGGCGGCATTGGTGGCAGCATTGGACGTACCGCAGAACGTGTCGTGTGTGCCTGCGCTATCCTCCAGCATGCTCATCAACACGCGGCCCATGTCGGACAGCAGCAGCTTGCCTGCTCCCAGATAGGCATTCCACTGGACCTTCACGGTATCAGCGACGTTGAGCCGCTCCGAAGGCATTTCCGCGTTGAAGATTAGCAGCGAGGCGCACGCGTCTCCCTTGATGTCAATGAGGCGCAGCTGCGATCCGCGCGACAGCCGTCTTGTGGCGTAACCACCGGCGGCGATAGTCTCTTCCCAGAGCAGATCGCCGGGGGAGACACCGGCGGGGAGGTCCTTGGCGACGGGCGGCAGGACTGGCATCGCCTCGACCACGGTGCCCGCCATGGCGCGGGCATGGTCGCGAGCCGCCATGGGGTTTGCCAGTGTCTCTATCATGCAGAGGCTCCGATGGGTTTGCCGCTGGCACCTTCCTGTTCGTGGAGCGGCGGCAGCAAGGCGGTGGTGGTGACGAGCTGGAGTTGCTGTACCCCGCGCACTCTGCGCAGAGCGTCGCACAGTTCTTTCAGCCGCACGGCGGGGCCTTGCACGAGGAGAACCTCCAGCGACTGGTCCTCTTCCAGGAACACGTGCTGTGCGGAGATGACTTCTTTAAGGTAGTCCGCCTGCATTTCGGCAAGCTGGTGCCGGACGCGACCGCTATCGGCGCGATAGACGAGCGTGATCGTGCCAGCGAGCATCTCATCCGGGCGAATGAAGGCTTCGTGTTCTGCAAGAGCATGCCGGATCAACTCGGCGATCAGCTGTGAGCGGGAAGGAAGCCCGCGCTCCTCCACCATCATGTCCAGTTGTCGGAAGAGGTCAGCGGGAAGGCTCATACTGAGCCGCGCCAGACTTGCGGGTTCGGAACTCATACCAAATCCTCTCCAGTATTACTATTGTTGTCAAGTGTAATACCGGCGCTTTCGTTCGGAAGATTTTCCGGACGCTTGCGGAGAAGAAGGTCGTAAACCGCGGTGGCGCCAAACCTATGCGGGGCGTGCGGATCGTGCCGGCGTTTGTCGAAGGCGAGGACGCGCGTTCCCAAAGAGAATGCTTCGCGCAGGTCATGGGTCACCATGATTATGGTGAGTGAATAATCGCGCCAAAGCTTGGTGATGAGGGCATGCATGTCCGCCCGAATACCTGGGTCTAGCGCACCGAAGGGCTCGTCCAAAAGCAGGATGCGCGGGCGCTTAATGAGCGCCTGGGCGATCGCGAGCCGCTGCTGCATACCCCCCGACATCTGGGCCGGGTAGAGATGCAGACTGTCTCCAAGCCCGACAGCGTTGAGCATCTCGACTGCCTCTTGCTGCGCGGCGTGGCGAGCCTTGCCGAACAAGCGCGCTGAGAACGGCGCCTTCACGCATTCCAGCCCGAACATCGTATTTCGCAGCGCGGACAAGTGCGGGAACACGGAATACCGTTGGAACACCACGCCGCGATCTGGTCCGCATTCCGGCGCCAGGGGCTTGTCGTCGAGGAAGATGGCGCCGCGGCTTGGAGCCTCTTGTCCCAAAACAACCCGCAGCAGGCTGCTCTTGCCAGCACCGGAAGGACCGACAACCGACACGAATGAGCCGGCGGCGACGTCGAGGTTGACCCGTTCGAGGACGACCTTGTCGCCATATTCGACCCACACGTCGCGAAGGCTGAGGAGCGCGCTCAATGTCCAGCTCCATGCGCCCAAGGGAAGCAGCGACGGCTTAGGAAGGTAAGCGTCACATCCATGAGGATCGCCAGCAGTGCGATCCAGGCGACGTAAGGGATGATGACGTCCATCGAGAGATAGCGGCGCACCAGGAAGATGCGGTAACCAAGACCGACGTCGGCCGCGATCGCCTCTGCCGAAATGAGGAATACCCAGGCGGGTCCCAGTGCGAGGCGAACCGCCTGAAGCAGGCGCGGCATGGCCTGGGGCAGGGCCACGCGGATCATCACTTGCCAGCTGCTGGCGCCCAGCGTCTGGGCTTTGATGATCTGCTCTTTGGGTAACGCTGCAACGTGTGCGGTGATGTCACGAACCATTACCGGCGATATGCCGATCACGATCAAAGCAACTTTCGCCGTCTCGCCTAAACCCAGCGCGATGAAGAGAATGGGGAGTAACGCAATGGGCGGGATCACGGCTATGCCGGTGACGAGCGGGCCAAAGGTTGCGCGGACCGGGGGCAACACCCCAAGCACGAGCCCGACTACGAGTGCGGTGATCGTCGAGATTGCAAGGCCCAGTCCCAGGGTCTGCAAGCTGGCCAGCGTGTCGGCCCAGAACACGAACTGTCCTGACAGTTGGTCCCGCTCGAAGAGGAGGGCGGACATGCCCGCGACCATCGCGCGCGGCAAAGGCAGTATCTTGTCTGCCGGGTTCAGCGCGTGCCGCTGCGCAGCCACGACGAGATAGAGCAGCAGCAGGAGCAGTATCGGCAGGGCGCCCAGTAGCAGACGCTCGCCTCGCCGCGGCTGACGGTTCACCCAGCGCATGGTCGTCATATCACCTTGGTAAGTCGGAATTGGAGAGGCTTCACAGCTTCCCGTCGGCGGCCAGCTGCATGAAGCTAACGTCGAAGCGAAGCGTCACGCGCTGCGGATCGCCGAGCGTCTTGCCACCCGGAAATGCCATGCCGACCGCGTCGGCAGACGACGTTCCCTTGAACAGGCCCTTGGAAAAGCTGAAGTCGCGCACCCGCTGCATGTTCGTCATGAGCGTGGGCGAAGTTGTCGCGGCCACTGCTGCTTTCGGATCAGAATAAAGATGAGTGGTGGAAAGCTGGTCCTCGAAGGTTTGCCGGTCCGTACCCGCAAGCTTCGCCATCGCAGCGCGCGCCGCTTCGCCCTCGCTGTCCTGACGCAACATGAGCTGCACGGTCTCGTACCAGATGCCCGCCAGAGCCTTCCCGAGATTAGGGGTGGCCTTCAGGGTGGCGGTATCCACCACCATCAGGTCGAGGATCTCGCCGGGGATCTGCGCCGAGCTGAAGGCCAGGTTCGCACTGGGCTGAGCTTTCATCACGGAAAGCTGCGGATTCCACGCGACCGCGGCCGTTACGTGGGGGCTGGAGAAGGCGCCGACGATGTCCGCGTCCGAGGTGTTCACCGTCCTGATGTCCCTGAGGGTCAACCCGGCAGACTCCGCCGCGCGTGCGAGCAGATAATGCGAGACGGAAAGCTCGACGAGATTGACCTGCTTGCCCTTCAGAGCGCTGAGCGTATCCGCCCCTTTCATGACGAGCCCATCGTTGCCGTTGGAGTAGTCTCCGACGATGATGGCGCTCGTGTCCTTGCCCCCGGCGGCAGGGATGGTGAGGGCGTCCATGTTGGTTACGGTCACGCCATCGAACTTGCCGGCGTTGTATTGATTGATCGACTCAACGTAATCGTTCACTTGAACGATGTTGATTTTGATGCCGTACTTGTCGGCCCACTTCTTCACGATGCCGGCTTGCTGGGCGTAAGGCCACGGGATCCAGCCCGCGTAGATCGACCATCCGATGTTGAACTCGGTACGCGGCTCTGCCGGACCGCTCGGCCCCTGCGAACAGGAGGCCAGGAGGAGCGCTCCGGCGGCTAATGCGCTCCTGCATGCCTTGCGTACCGACCACACCATGATTCGTCCCCTTTCGCACTGCAGCATCGGTCCGCGAGACCGCCTTGTCCAGCACTGATATTACTAAGGGGAAAATTTGTAATACTATTCTTTGGGGCTTATGCGGCCGCGCACCGCAGTGGATCGGTTGCTGGACCGCGCGCGTCTGCTTTCCAATCGGCGGTGGCAGCGAAGACGCGCTCGACCATGTTTGCTTCTACTGGCGCGCTGAGATGGAAACCCTGCAGGTGTGTGCAGCCCGCTTCTGATGCGGTGGCGACAAGATGTTCTTCCGATACACCCTCGGCGACCACTTCGGCACCAATCTGGCGCGCCATGTTCACGGCGGCGTGGAAGACTGCCATCGATGTGGCGTTGGTGCCGACATCTTCTACCAGTGAGCGGTCGAGCTTGAGACGGTCGAAATCAAACGTCTTCATCATACAAAGCGAGGAGTAGCCGGTTCCGAAATCGTCGAGCGCGATCCGGAAGCCCGCGCTCCTTAACAGTTCGAGCGTAAGCAGTGCGCGGGTATTGCGCTCGATGGAAATCGTCTCGGTTACTTCGAGGTAGACCCGCTCCGGCTGGATCTGGTTCTTACGGCAACACTCAAGCAGGAAGCTGACAAAGCCGTCCTGCTGAAGCTGCAAAGGCGAAAGATTGAGGCTCATCGCCAAGCCGTTCCATCCAGAGAGATCAGACAGCGCTCGCTCGATGATCCAGGCGCCGAGCTGTGGCATTAGGCCGGAGCGTTCTGCCGCGGGAATGAACCTGGCAGGTGAGATGTCACCGAGCAGCCGATGCCGCCACCGGACCAGCGCTTCCACTTCATCGGCGCCGTCCGAAGCCGAATAGATCGGCTGGTAGACAACGCGAAGTTCGCCGGTCGTGAGCGCCTCGGCGAGGTCGCGCTCAAGGGCACGAGCCAGATCGCGCTCGTCCTCAAGGTCGTCCGTGAAGGGCGTGACCCGGTTGCGACCCTCGCGCTTTGACGCATACAGAGCCAGGTCAGCGCGATTGAGCAGAAGGTTTATGTCGTCGCTACTGCCGGCTGCAACCTCGATGAACCCTGCTGAGATCGTCACGGCAATCGAGTAGCCGTCGAATTCAAAAGGCTTGCGCATGTGTGCGGCCAAGGCGCTGCAGAGCGTTGTCGGCGTGGTGCCGTCGGCCGTCGTGCAGAAAATCGCGAATTCGTCACCGCCCACGCGCGCGATCAGGGCATCTTCGCCCAGGAAGCGAAGTACGCGCTCGCCCATGAGCCGCACCAATGTGTCACCTGCGGCGTGGCCATAGTCATCGTTGACGAACTTGAACCGATCGATGTCAAACGCAACAACGAAGGCGGAGCCTTCTCCAGCGGTCTTGCGAAGGCGTCGAGTGCTGCGCTCGATGAAGGCACGACGGTTCGGAAGTCCGGTCGCCGGGTCGGTGAAGGCGAGATTGCGCACTTGCAAGGCATTGCGGCGAAATGTCTCCAGCGGGATCGACAGTGCATTCAGTTCGCGCAGCTTGAACTTTTCAATGCCGAACTCGAGTTCGCCTTCGGCGAGCCGATGCAGTGCTCCGTGCATGCGCCGCAGGGCAGGCAAGATATTGCGCATGACATCCACCAAGACGCCAAGCGCGACGAGGAGGATGATCGTGCCGATCACGATCACTTGCGAGTGCCAGTCATGGGTCGAGCGCTCAAGTTGGGCATAGGCCTTGTCGCGCCTTAGCTGCGACTCTTCTGCCAGAATGGCGGCGGCCGCGAGCATGGCGTCGACGCGGTCTTCGCCTGCGTTCGAACCGGGAGCCGGCGCCATCACCGCCGCGACGACGCGGTCCAGATCCTCGAAGGCCGCGCGTTCGGAACTCCAGTCGAAAGCTTGCGCGCCGTCGAGCCGCAAGTTGTTCACGGCTTGGCCAATCTCCATTGCGGCGTCGGTGAGTTCGTCCGACGTGGCGGCTGCATCGGGATCTGCCGTACCAGCAGCCTTGTGTGACAGGAGGCGGAAGCGAACTACCAGCTTGAGCAACTGGCCGCTGTGCTCGGCCATGGAGATGGAGGTGCCAAGATCCTCGCTTTCGCTGCGCAGTGCCAGCGCGCGGCTTTGCGACACGACCTGAAGAGCGACTGTCGAGATGATGATCAGTATCAACGCACCGAGCAGACGTCGCTCGAGAGAGCCGAGGACGCCTTCCCGTAGTCTTGCGAGAACAGCTGTGACTTTCCGAAACATGGTGGCAACCCCTTTTGGCGCGGCCCGAACTGCGCGGGGCTCACCTACGGGTCTAAGGTTGACAAGATATCACCTCGTCAACGGATTTTTCGGCGGGATTCTGCCAAAAAACTGCCTCAAAACTGTAGCAATTCGGCGGCCCAGCAGCAGGCCATTTGCTGTCAGCGCGCTTCCGTATGCGTAAAGCGTCACCGTCTCCTTCGACCGCTCGATTCTGGCCCGCTTCGATATGTGTCCATGAGATGACGAGAGCTTCTCGCCCCGGGTGCTTAGAAGATGCTTTCATAACAACATCATCGCGACGGTGCCCGGCTGCTTAGGTTACAAGCCAAGTTCGGCGATCGCCCCGCCATCCACCTTGATGTCGCACCCCGTGACGTACGACGCCGCGCGCGTGCAGAGGAACTCCGCGACCGCAGCGATCTCATCGCCCGCACCCATTCGGCCGAGCGACACGCGTTCCATCATCGCACGCATTTGTTCGCTGGCGCTGGCTTCCGCCCGGCCCATTTCAGTGTCGATATAGCCGGGAGCGATGGAAACGATTCGCGCCCCTTTCGCTCCGAAGCGATTCGCCTCACGCGCGACCAGCAGCATGACCCCCAGCTTCGATATCGGATAGGCCATCTGCGGCGTCTGCGTGTAAGCGGCGACCGCATCCCTGCGATCCTCGTGCACCATAGCGCGGACCGCGGCGATCATCGTTGGCTGCGTGATCATATAGCCGGAAATGGATGAGATGAGCACTGCGCATCCGCCCGGCGCCATTCGGGCCGCCAAGCCGTCGAGCAAGCGTTCGGTGCCAAAGTAATTGACGTCCAGGATACGTTGCCCATCTCCCATCGTCGGCGAAAGCCCAGCCGTGTGGATGAGGGCCGAAATCGACTGGCCTTCCAGCAGCTCCACCAGCCGCTCGGGAAAGCGGGCGTCGGCGATGTCTCCCGTCAGCGTCGCTACGCGGGCTCCCTGCGCACGCAGATCGCTGGCAAGCACTTCAAGCTTCTCGGCGGAGACGTCGCTCAGGATCAAGGGCCGAGCCCGATCGGCCATTCGAAGAGCCGCAGGCTTGCCCATCCCGCCGGCGGCGCCAGTAATGATGATCGCGCCTTGTGGGTGATCCGCCTCGTTCATCTTGCATCCTCTCCGTCTTGCCGAGAGGCTGCATCGCTGCAGCCGCCGACACAAGGAGAAAGCGCGTCTTTACGCCCGGGCGATCCCAGCGCGGATTGCCCGGTCAGAAGACGGGGTCGTAGCCCGGAGGCACATCGCCGTTATCCCCGTCCCGACCGGGAACGTGGATGCCGCACTCGGTCTTGTCCCAACCCTTCCAGCGGCCCGATCGCGGGTCTTCGCCAGGTGCCACCTTGCTGGTGCAGGGCGAGCAGCCGATCGAGGGATACCCTGCTGCGACAAGGGGATGCGCGGGTAGGTCATGCTCGGCAATATAGGCGGCGATGGTCTCGGGCGCCCAGTCGATCAGAGGGTTGATCTTGAGACGGCCCTGCGCATCGGTGGTGTCGATCTCGAAGCGCGGGAGGCTGGAGCGCGTCGAAGCCTGAAACGCCTTGCGGCCGGTGATCGAAGCGTCGAACTGCGCCAGAGCCCTGGCCAGCGGCTTGACCTTGCGGATCTCGCAGCAACCGTCGGGGTCATAGGACCAGCGAAGGCCGCTCTCGTCTCGCTTGGCGAGATCCTCTGGATCGGGCACCAGATCGCGCAGATCGGTCAAACCGAGGCGCGAGACCAGTTCATCCCGATAAGCGAGAGTCTCCGGGAAGTGCTTGCCGGTCTCGAGGAACAGCACCGGTACGTTCGGGTCCACCCTGCTGACGAGGTGCAGCAGGACCGCGCTCTCGGCGCCGAAGCTGGACACGATCGCAACGTCGCCTGCCATCCGCTCGCGAAGCAGGGTCTCGAGCATCTCGACCGTCTCGGCACCGCGGAAAAGGCGGTTGAGGCGCACCGCATCCGAGTCCTGGAAGCGCGGCGAGCTATCAATCCGGTCGCGGACGCGTTCGGGGCTGCGCTGTTCGGCGCGGTTCTGTTCGGGCTTGCCTTCAAGCGCGTTGTACATGGTACCTGGTCCCTTCTGGGCATTCGCCCTTGCGGGTGTCTACTGTCGCCATGATCAAATGGGTTATGGGTACCGCGGAGTCGACGAAGAAAAAGGAGCAGGGGGTTTAGCTTGGTTTTCAACGCGGGAGACGGTGCCCCGACGTGCAGCGCGCCGCGACCCTCGTCATCCCGCGGTCTTGCGCGGGAGGCGAGGGACGGTTGATGCTCAGGCGGGGTGGCGCTTGGCCCAGATCGGCTGGCGCTGGTCCGCAGCGGCCTGGTAGACGTCATCCCAGCGATCGAACGCGGCTTGCGCGTCATCGGGGTTGAGCGGCCTCTCGGGCGCGAAGGCGTCGAATCCACAACGTTTCAGATGGCTGAGCATGTCGATCACGACGTCGCCCACCGCGCGGATTTCACCGGTGAAGCCGGCCTCGCGCAGCACGCGGGCCGAGGAGTAGCCGCGCCCGTCGGTCCAGGCAGGGAAGTTGACCTCGATCAGGCGCAGCCGGTCCAGGTACGGCAGCAGTTCGCGTGCGTCATCGCCCGGCTCGATGCGAACGGCAGTCGCATTGGTCTGCTCGGCGAAAGCATCGACCGTCACCGCCGGATCGGTCACCAGCTCATCGTCACGGAAGCGGAACTGCACGTCAGACATGGGCTGCTTTCTTGTTCAGGCGCGTGGGACGGATGGGATCGGGCCACTTAGCCATACAGCGCCTCCTTGAAGGGAGCCATGCCGATGCGGCGGTACGTATCGAGGAAGCGTTCGCCTTGCTCGCGCTGCGCGAGGTAGACTTGCGTCGCCTTGTCGACTGCGTCGACGATGCCGTCCTCGTCGAAGCCAGGGCCGGTGATCTGCCCGAGCGACGTGTCCGCGCCCTCGGACCCGCCGAGCAGGAGCTGATAGTTCTCCTTGCCCTTACGGTCGACGCCCAGGATGCCGATGTGGCCGGCGTGGTGGTGACCGCAAGCGTTGATGCAGCCGGAGATCTTCAGCTTCATCTCGCCGATCTCATCCTGCCTCGTGGCGAAGCGTTCGGAGATCTTCTGCGCCACCGGGATCGAGCGCGCGTTGGCGAGGCTGCAGTAGTCGAGGCCCGGACAAGCGATGATGTCGCCCATCAAATCGAGGTTGGCGGTGCCGAGATCGGCCGCATCCAGCTTCTTCCACAGCGTGTAGAGGTCGGCCTTGCGCACATGCGGGAAAACAATGTTCTGCGCGTGCGTGACCCGCAGCTCGTCGAAGCTGTATTCCTTGGCGATGTCGGCCATCAGGCGGATCTGGTCTGCCGTGGCATCGCCAGGAATGCCGCCGACCGGCTTCAGGCTGACCGTCGCGATGATGTAGCCGGCCTGCTTGTGAGCTTGCGTGTTGCGCTCGACCCATAGGCGGAAGTCGGGATCGCTGAGGTCCAGCTCGTCCGAAAGACCCGTCTCGTAAGCGGGGTCGAGGAAGTACTGCTTGATCCGCTCCAGCTCGGCGAGCGGCGGCTCGATACCCTGGCTCAGCAGGTGCTGGAACTCTTCCTCGACCTGGCGGGTGTATTCTTCCTTGCCGAGTTCATGGACGAGGATCTTGATCCGCGCCTTGTACTTGTTGTCGCGCCGGCCGTAGCGGTTGTACACGCGCAGGCACGCCTCGGAATAGGTGATGAGCTGGTCGAGCGGCACGAACTCGCGGATCATCGGACCGATCATCGGCGTGCGGCCCATGCCGCCACCGACGTAGAACTGGGCGCCGATTTCACCGGCAGCGTTCTTCACCATCTGGATGCCGATGTCGTGCAGCTTCATCGCCGCGCGGTCTACGTCGCTGGCGATCACCGCGATCTTGAACTTGCGCGGCAGCGTCAGGAATTCGGGATGGAAGCTGGACCACTGGCGCAGCAGCTCGGCATAAGGGCGCGGGTCGATGATCTCGTCCGCGGCGGCGCCGGCGTACTGGTCGGAGCTGATGTTGCGGATGCAGTTGCCGCTGGTCTGGATGGCGTGCATCTCGACACTGGCGAGATCAGCCAGGATTTGCGGCGTGTCTTCCAGCTTGATCCAGTTGTACTGGATGTTCTGGCGCGTAGTGAAGTGCCCGTAGCCGCGGTCGTACTTGTCCGCGATATCACCCAGCATCCGCATCTGCGTGGAGCTGAGCGTGCCATAAGGCACTGCGACACGCAGCATGTAGGCATGAAGCTGGAGGTAGAGCCCGTTCTGCAGGCGCAAGGGGCGGAACTGCTCTTCCGTCAGCTCGCCCGAGAGGCGGCGGCGCACCTGGTCGGCGAATTCGGCGACGCGGGTGTCGACCATCTGCTGGTCGTACTGGTCGTATTTATACATCTCAGATCACCCAGTTCCCGGCCTCGGGATCGGCCGGCTTGAGAGTCAGGTCAGGGCGCACGGTGGGTCCGAGCGCGCGAATGCGGTCCTTGATATGCGCGGGGCGCACGCCGTCTGGTGTCAGTTCGCCGTCGATGACGTAAGCGGCGAACACGTTCTGCGCCGCTTCTTCCCGCGCGATGAGGGAAGTGCCGTTGTCGGCCACGTCGACCGCGTCGTTCACGTGGAGCGACCAGCCCTGGCCGTCCCACCAGATGACGGCGCCGGTCTTGAGGTCGTTGCCGGTCAGGATCTTCACTGTGTTGCCTCCAGCGCGATATCGCATAGGGTCTCGTCGGGTGCTGCCGCCACCTCGCCGATGACGATCAGGGCAGGGCTGCGAACGCGCTGCTCCTGCACGAGGTCGGGCAAGCCTGCAAGCGGGCCGCGCAAGACGCGCATCTCTGTCCGCGTGGCATTCTCGATCACGGCAACGGGCGTCTCCGGCGCGAGGCCATCGGCCATCAGCTTTTCGGCAATGTCAGTCGCGTTGGCTACGCCCATGAAAATTACCAGCGTACGGCCCCGGCCGGCAAGACCGGCCCAGTTCTGCTCGGCCAAGCCCTTGCACTGGCCGGCGACGAAACTGACGATGGAGGCGCTGTCGCGGTGGGTGAGGGGGATCTGCGCGGCTGCCGAAGCCCCCAGCGCCGAGGTAATGCCGGGCACGACTTGCACCGGAACGCCAGCGGCGCGGCAGGCTTCCGCTTCCTCGCCGCCACGGCCGAAGATGAAGGGATCGCCGCCTTTGAGGCGCACGACATCGTTGCCGGCCAGCGCCTCGCGCACCAGCAGCGCGTTGATCGCGTCCTGCGCCATCGTGTGGCGGGAGCGGGCCTTGGCCACGGAGACCAGACGCGCGCCCGGACGCGCCATCGACAGGATCTCGGGCGAAACCAGACCGTCGTGGACGATCAGCCCGGTGGACATGATCAACCGTGCCGCGCGCAGCGTGAGCAGGTCGGGATCACCGGGACCCGCACCGACCAGCTGGACGGTGCCGATCCGGAAACCGGATGGAGAGACTGAGTCTTGCATGGTGCCCCAGATGGAGGGGCACTGCGGTATGTGCCAGCCAGAATGGCTTCGCGAGCCGGAAGGCGAACTTTAGGAGCGCTCCAACAAGTTTCGATGGCCCGGCGCATGGTGCGGGGTGGTTGAAAGAGGCCTTCACCCACCCGCATCCGCACCCGCCCTGCGGCGGAGTTCCCTCCGTTGCAGGCTCCCGCCAGACCAGTTCAAGCGATGTGACGCACTTTACGCGTAAGCAAGTGAACGGTTCTGCGCGGTCGGCATGTTCTGCGATGTCCCGTTGGTGCGGAAGGCGCCGGTGAGTTCGGCCAGCGTCGCGACCTCGCTTGTCAGGCTGCGGGCCGCGGCTGAGGTCTGCTCCACCATCGCGGCATTCTGCTGCGTGGACTGATCCATCGTGCCGACAGCCGAGGTGATTTCGCTGATCGCCACCGATTGCGCGCCGTTGTCGCGTGCCATATCGCCGAGCAGGGCATGGACCTGGCTGACGTCACCCGAAATGTCGGCAAGCGCGGTATTGACTTTCTGCACCATGTTCACTGCGACGCGGATATCGGTCTGGGTGGCGGTCAACTGATCACGGGCGCGACCGGCCTCTTCCTCAGCGCGCATCGCCAGCGCCGACACCAGATCGGCGACGACAGCGAAGCCACGGCCCGCCTCACCGGCACGGCCGGCCTCGACGGCGGCATTCATGGCCAGCACCCGCGTCTGGAAGGCGATCTTGTCGAGACCCTCGATCACGCCGTCGATGCCCTTGGCGCCATCGGCGACGCGAGTCATCGCCTGCACGGCCTCGTCGGTGATCTCGCGACCGTCGCTCACGGTTTTGATCGCCTGATCCGCGCGTGTCACCGTCGCCCGTGCCGCGCCGGCGCCTGCTTTGAGTCTGCCATCCATTTGCGTGATGGCGGCCGAGGTCTCCTCCAAGCTCGCCGCGTTGCTTTCGGTCCGTCGGGCGAGGTCTTCGGAAGCTTTGGAAATCTCGTTTATGCCTGAGTCTATCCGAGCCGTCCCCTCAGCAACGGCGGCGATCATTTCGCGAATTTTGGCCAGTGTCCCGTTGTAGCTACGCTCAAGCGCGGCGAAGCTCTCCGGCATGCCCGATAGCTGGCGCGTGAGATCCCCCCCGGCCAGCGCGTCCAGCGCCTGCTCGAGTTGGGCTACCGCCAGGTTCCGCGAAGCCTGCGCTTCCTCGAAATAGACCGACAGTGACAATTCCATGTCGAGCAGTGCTGCCTTGGCCAGCGCAATGCTCGTCTCGTGCGCCGTCTCAGGCCGAAAGAAGGCGGCGATGCGCTTGCGAAGCGGCAGGCGCTTCGCGACGCCGCGGACGAGCTCCTCCACGACAAGCGCGTAACTTCCTACGTACCAACGCGGCTCCAGCCCGATGCGCGCATGGACAGCGCCGATCCGGCGCGTGCTTTCCATGTACTTGGTATCGAAATCGGCCCCGGACAAATGCTCCCAGTGCTTCTCCTGCGCGGCCTTGGCTCGAGCCATGTGCTGCTCGTCGTTGAAGAAGCGCGCCGTTTCAGGCGTAAGCCGCGCGCGCGCGTAGAAACGATCCAGCGCCTCACCGATCATTCTGCGGATCGCTGGCTGCGCCGCACGCAAGGTGGCGCGTTGGGCCGGGCCGAACTCCATGAAATCAAGACGGGGGCGAAGGTCGTCGGACAAGGGGAACTCCTGAAAACCGGGCGAATGTTCATTGCCGTTTTTTGTCATTCTAGGAGGTTCCCCGCACATCCGATGCGGCGTTCATAAAAATGTCCTATTCGCACCACACAAGGTGCGGCGGACCAGGAAAGGCCAAGAGGCGATTTTAGGGTATTTTACCTAACTGTTTGAATTAATTGATTGTTTTGCGGTCTGGTGTGACAAGAGTGATAGTCGGCCTCACTGTTGTCGACGTGCCTGTAAGCGATGCCAGTGAGCGCAATATCCGTCAGGACCCACACAACTCATATCGTGTGAAAACCGCCAAACAGCTTGCTCGCCGTCGTTCTAATTTGGCCGGTCCGGCAGGCGGGCGAAGGGAAGCGCTTGCGCGAGCGGATCACGCCCCCCTTCGCCGATCCGTTTATTTGGGCGAGAGCACCATCAGCATCTGACGGCCTTCCATGCGCGGATAGGCCTCGATCTTGGCGACTTCCGCCACATCGGCCTGTACGCGGCGGAGCAGGTCCATGCCTAGCTGCTGGTGCGAAAGTTCACGACCGCGGAAGCGCAGTGTTACCTTCACTTTGTCGCCATCATCGATGAAGCGCAGCACATTGCGCATCTTCACGTCGTAGTCGTGATCGTCGATGTTCGGACGCATCTTGATCTCTTTGATCTCCTGCGTCTTCTGCGACTTGCGAGCCAGATTGGCCTTCTTCTGCGCTTCGTAGCGGAATTTGCCCACATCCAGGAACTTGCAGACCGGCGGGTCCGCGTTGGGCGAAACTTCGACCAGGTCCAAGCCTACCGCAGCTGCCTGCTCGATCGCCTCACGCGTGTACAGGACGCCCAGGTTCTCTCCGTTTTCATCGATCACGCGGACTTTGTCTGACTGGATCAGATTGTTGTAGCGCGGTCCGCTCTTGACCGGTGGCGTCATCATGCGCCGGGGTGGGGGTGCTATATGCGTTCTCCTGTATCGTTCATACGTCGTGGCGAAGTGCACGGGTGAATACTGCGAATCACCCATACACGCAAAGTGTGAATACGCGCGGCTACCGCTGCCGAGCGCTTTCGTCATCCCTGTTTACAAAGATATAGGAATTCAGGCCACCGCGCGCCAGAGGGGATACTGCACCAGACGTCCTCGTGCGGGCAGGATCGCGTCGATCCCACTGGCCGGCTGCATGGCCGAGAGGATTACCGGCGATGCGGCGTCCATCCCGCCGGTGAGAGAACCGAAAGCCGGCAAGATCATGCGCCGTTCGCTGGCGACCGTGCAGGCGCGCGCAATGCGGCGGCCGCGTGCTGCCAGCATCAGGCGGGGATGGAAATGGCCGGAAAGCTCAGGCGCAGTCTCGCCCGCACGCGCCTTATGACGCAGCACCACGCCGCTCAGCATCGTTTCCTCCAGAACCTCGCCGCCGACGCCCTTCTCGAGCGAAGGGTCGTGGTTGCCGACGATCCACACCCAATCGACTGCGCGGGTGAGCGCGGCAAGCATGCCGGCCGCATGGGGCTCAAGCCGGTTGGCGCCGCCATCGTCGTGGAAGTTGTCGCCCAGCGCGATGACGCGGCGCGCGCCGGTCTCGCGAATGGCGAGAGCCAGGCGTTCCAGCGTCTCCCGGCTGTCATAGGGAGGCAGCATCTGCCCGGTGCCCGCGAAGAAGCTCGCCTTTTCCAAGTGCAGGTCCGCGACCAACAATGCCTGCTCGCGCGGCCAGTAGAGCGCGCGTCCCTCTGCGCCGTGGCCGACGAGCCGGAATTCTTCACCACAGAACGAAAAGGGAACCATGACATGCCCTTGCCGGAGGCGGCGGGATTTGGCAAGCCGGTCGGATGACCGACTGGACACCTTACACCGCCCGCGCCCGCGACTGGTTCGAGCACTTGCGCAACGCCATCTGCGCCGAGTTCGAAGCAATCGAACGCGAGGCGGGAAGCGATGCCACGTTCGAGTATTCCCCGTGGAAGCGCGAGGCTCTTGAGGGGGAAGGGGAGGACACCGGCGGCGGCACGCGCGGCCTGATGAAGGGCAAGGTGTTCGAGAAAGTTGGCGTCAACGTTTCTACCGTGGCAGGCGGTTTGGCGAAGGACTTTGCGGCTACGATCAATGGCGCAAGTGCCGAGCAGAATGCCTTCTCCGCCACCGGAATCAGCCTGGTCGCCCATATGGCAAACCCGCACGTGCCCGCCGTGCACATGAACACGCGCTTCCTGACGACCACGAAAGCCTGGTTCGGGGGCGGCGCTGATCTCAATCCCCCGCTCCCTTATCCTGACGACACCGCCGAGTTCCACGCTACGTTCAAGGCGGCCTGCGACGGCTTCGCGCCCGATGCCTATGAACGCTACAAGGCTTGGGCTGACGAGTACTTCTACATCCCGCACCGGGGCGTGCACCGCGGTGTCGGGGGCATCTTCTACGACCATCTGGACTGCTCGGACGAAGCGGCTTGGGAAGCGAACTTCGCCTTCACCAAGGCAGTCGGAGAGGCGTTCCTCGTCGTGTTCCCGCGCATTGTGCGCCGTCGCATGGGGCAGGTGTGGGCACCTGAGGACAAGGCGCGCCAACTGGAATGGCGCGGTCGCTATGCAGAGTTCAATCTCGTCTACGATCGAGGCACGCTGTTCGGCCTCAAGACGGGTGGGAACATCGACGCGATTCTGATGAGCCTGCCACCGGAAGCAACCTGGAGCTGACGCCACGGCACACTCTCAAGGAGCCTGCGCTTCCAGGCTGAACCGGTCTCGAGACGTCGGGGTCCTTGCGGCCCCTTGGGGTCCCATGAGTGCCATCAGCCAGTGCGAATGGTGCGGTTGCCTGCTCCATCGAAGCACTTGACGTAGCCCTTGTAGCCGATCTCGTCTTCGGCACCGGGCGGCATGATGATGATCTCCATCGCGGTCAGTCCTGCGTCGCCTTCCTCCGTTCCAGGGCGCAACATGACGGTGAGACCGTTCTCCGCGAACTGCGCAGGGCCGGTTCGCGGCAGAACGATCAGCTTGCCGTTGAGTTTGATCGCGCCCGCACCCTCGGTCTCATAGAGGAACGATGGAAAGGCGACCTCGGTCAGCACCACGGCGCAGCGGCCCTGCCGTCCTCCGAGCGCCTGGATATCGGCCTCGGTCATAGTCTCGGGCTTGATGAGCGCAGTGGCGACGTTCGCCAACGCCTTACCGGCAGGCACAATCGGGGCGGGGGTGGGCGCCGGATCGACTTGGGCCTCTCGGTCGTTTCCGACCGCGCTGTTCTGGTTACAGGCAGACAAGGCCAGCGCCAGGGAGGCGCCGATCAGGCTGGATCGAGCGAGACGTATCACTGCTCCAACTCCTCAGGCAGGTGGTTGCTGATCCGAACGCCATTCTTGTCGATGTCTTCGATCAGGTACTTCATCTGCGCAATCTCACGCCGCTGGGCGAGGATGATGTCGCGCGCCAGTTTGCGCACGCGGGGATCACGGATATGCGCCCGCTCGCTGGTCATGATCGCTATCGAATGGTGCGGTATCATGGCGCGCATGTACTCCGTGTCAGTCACGGTGGTCTGGCTGCGCACGAGCCAGAGCGCCAAGGCGAACACGAAAGCGGCGACGCCGAGCAGAATAAAGTTCTTAGTCCTGTTCTTGTACATGCCCCACATGAAGCCAAGCATCACGACCATCATCGCCGCGCCCATGACGAAGGCCATCCAGAAGCGGGTCTCGCTCCAGAAAACGTGGTCGATGGTGTAGACGTTCAGATACATCAACACGAACATGACAACCGTGCTCGTGCCGATCATCGCCATGAAACGCACATACATGCTCATGCCGCCACCATGGCTTTCTTGCTTGTGCGCGCTCTCTTCGGCCATTTTGTTCTCCTGCTGCTTTCACGAACGTCGCGATGCATCGGAGGTTTCATGTATTCAGCTCGATGCCCCTTCTTTGCCCGCCTACCGTCAGCCCGGCGAAGCGGCAGAGCCAGCCAGCAGCCCCCCATCGATGTTCACTTCAGACCCTGTGACGTAAGTCGCTTCATCCGACGCGAGCGTCACCGCTATGGCCGCAACTTCCTCAGGCATCCCGAAGCGCTTCAGCGGCGTGTCCGCGGTGAGCGCCTGCATTCTGGCGTCCCGGTCAGGGCCGCTGCCCAGCATCGGCTCCCAGATCGGCGTCAGGATGGCGGCGGGATGAATGGAGTTGCAGCGGATGCGCCAGCCTTGTTGCGCGCAGTAGAGCGCGACCGTCTTGGTATGGTTGCGGATCGCCGCCTTTGACGAGGCGTAAGCTGCCGCTCCGGGAATGCCCACCAGCCCCGAGCGCGAGGAGATGTTGATGATCGAGCCGGTGCCGGCACGCTTCATGGCGCCCATCGCATAACGGCAGCCGAGGAACGTCCCCTCCAGGTTGACCCGATGAACCTCGCGCCAATCCGCAAGGCTGGCATGTTCCGGGTCGTGGGGCACCATGCCCGCTTCGAACCCCGTCACCCCGGCATTATTGACCACCACGTCAGCTACGGGAACGACAGCCGCTAACCGCGACCAGTCAGCCTCTTCCCGCACATCGAGAGGTTCGAACCGACAGCCGAGCTCGGCAGCCGTTGCCGCTCCATTCGCTGTGTCGATGTCGGTGACGATGACGATCGCACCTTCGGCCTGGAAGCGCGCAGCAATGGCGCGGCCGATGCCCCGCGCAGCGCCGGTGATGACGCACAGCTTGTTATTCATTCTTTGCATGATGTTCTCGAGCCAGAGTCCAGTTGGCGGATCGCTCCGCTGGCGTAGATCTTGCCGCCTTAGCGGTAACGCTGGATCATTTCGCACACTCCCAAGAACCCCGCCGACCTATGCCGGTGGTTATTTGCTCTCGCGGCTGCTCGCTAAGGCCTGTGGCGCTCAGTCCAGCGCCGCAAAGGCGTCGCAGGCGTCGTTGCAGCCCGCAACGATCAGAATGTCGTTCTGCTGCACGACGATGTCTTCTGTGATGTGCCGGAAAGGACCGTCCTGCGGCTTCACGCCGATGACCGCCACGCCGAATTTGGACATCGTATCGATGATGCCAAGCAAGCCGCCTACTAATCTGTCTGGAGCCTTGGTCTTGATGATCGAGAAATCCTCGTCGAACTCGATGTGGTCCATCATCTTGCCGGTGACGAGGCGGGCAACACGGCGTCCCATACGCTCTTCGGGATAGACCACGTGATGGGCGCCGACGCGCTCCAGGATGCGGCCATGCGTCTGGTGCGTGGCCTTGGCCCAGATTTGTGGAATGCCAAGGTCGCTCAATCCCATCACCGTCAGCACGCTTGCTTCGACATCGCTGCCAATGCCAACGACAATGCGCCGGAAATCGAGGAGACCGAGTTGCTTGAGGGTGTCGGGATCGGTCGTATCCGCCTGCAGGACATGCGGCAGTTCATCCGAGAGCATCTGAACTCGCTTTGCGTCACTGTCGATCGCCAGCACGTCGTGGCCCATCTGCAGCAGCGATTGCGCCACGGCGGTACCGAAGCGCCCCAGACCGATCACGGCGACGGCAGACGAAGTCTTGTTGTTGCGGCTAACCAACAATGGGTTGCTCCTCCGGATAGCGATACTTGAGGGTTCTGGGCGCCAGTGCCAGCGCCGTGGCGAAAGTGATGGTGCCGACGCGGCCGACGAACATCAGCAGCACCAGCAAGAGTTGCGACGGGGGGGAAAGGCTTGCCGTGATCCCAGTCGAAAGCCCCACCGTCGCGAATGCCGAAATGGTTTCAAACAGGATGAATCGGAAGTCGATTTCCGGCTCGATCCATTCGATGCTCAAGGTCACCATCCCGATCAGGGCGATGGCGATCAGCGCGATGGACAAGGCTTGCCGCACGACCGCCGCTCCGACCCGGCGCGAAAAGATGCTGGTTTCGTGATGACCGCGAATTTCCGACCACACGACAAAGCCGAGCAACGCAAACGTGGTCACTTTCAACCCGCCGGCCGTGCCCGCGCTGCCGCCGCCAATCATCATGAAAAGGTAGTTGATCGACAAGGACTGATCGGCGAACGCACCCACGTCCACCGCATTGAATCCGGCCGTTCTCATAGAGACGGAGTGAAAGGCAGCGTTCAGCAACCGCTCGCCCACTGGCATCGCGCCGAAGGTGGCGGAGTTGGCCCATTCGGCTGCCAGCATCAGCAGGGTTCCGCCCACCAGCAGGGCTGCGGTGACAGTCAGGGTAATGCGGCTGTGCAGCGACCATGGCTTTTGCCGCCTGACAGGTTCCCGGCGAGACCAGAATTCGTGCAGCACGGGAAATCCGATGCCGCCGATGATGATCGCAGCCATGATGGGACCAAGGATCAGCCCATCCGCCTGCCAGCTTATGAGACTATCCGAAAAGGATGAGAACCCGGCGTTGTTGAAAGCCGAGACGGAATGGAACAGCGCGTGCCAGGCTGCGGCGCCTGCGCTCATGCCGTGACCCAGCCACCAGCGCAGCCAGAGGACCAGCGTCACAACGGCCTCGATCGCTATGCTGACGATGAACACGAGCCAGATCAGGCTGGCTGCCTCGGCGCGGTTGAGGTGGCCGTGTTCGGTCAAGGCGATGGCTCGTCTCGACAGGCTCATGCGTTTTCCGGAGATGAGCCCCAGCAAGGTCGCTCCGGTCATGATGCCCAAGCCGCCGATCTGGATCATCATCAGGATCGCCGCTTGCCCGAAAGGAGACCAGAAGGTGGGCGTATCGACGATTATCAGCCCGGTAACGCAGATCGACGACGTCGCGGTGAAGACGGCGGTGAAGAAATCCGCGCGCTGGCCGCTGGCTGCGGCAAACGGCAACATCAGCACCACCGTGCCAAGTGCGATCGCCGCCAGAAATGCCGCCGGCACCACACGGGTGGGATGACGAAGCCATTTCATCGTGAGGCGCATCGCAGGAAGGTTACGGCAAGAAAAGCTGTAGCGGTAAGACGGGCATAGCAAAGCATCGGCGCTGCCTAACACGCCAGCTGCAATCCTTCTACGAGCTGCTCGGATCTATCTGACAGGCGAGCTTCCGGTCCGACCGCGCGAGTTGGCGAGACGGTCCTGCGTGCCCGGTTCGTCGATCACCCGCTGCGGGTGCGGCGGGTCGACCTCGAACGTCTTGCACCCTCCCGGCGCTTCAGCGTGATCACCCCCCTCGATCACGCCGCAGCTTTCAGTCGGTAAGAAGATCGTCAGTGAGGTAGATGGCTTGCGCCGGGCACTGACTTGCCGCCCGGCGCATCGTATCTTCGTCTTCCGGTTTCACCTCACTGGCCAGCACGATGGCATAGCCGTCCTCATGTAGCTCGAACACCTCAGGAGCGATCCCCAGGCAGATCCCAAAACCGGCGCAGATCTCCGAATTGACGTGGACTTTCATCGTCAGCCCGCCTTCACCGGATCGAATTCCAGGCCGATGTGCGTCAGTCCTCGAAGTATAAAGGTTGGCAAGTAAGTATACTGCCGCGCCCCGGCCGGGCCGTGCACTTTTTCCGAAACGCGAATGTTGCTGGTCCGGTCAAGCATGCGGTTGAGAGCGACGACCGTCTCCGCCCGCGCGAGCGGTGCGCCGGGGCAAGCATGGCGGCCGGCGCCGAAGCCCACGTGAAGCCGTGCGTTCTTCCGGTCGAGCTGGAACTCAGCCGGGTTTTCGAAACGACGGGAATCCCGGTTGGCCGCGCCGTTGGCGATGAACAGGAAAGTGCCGGCTGGCACATCGACCCCGCCGACGGTGGTCGGCATCTTGCTGAGACGGAAGTCGCCTTTGACCGGGCCTTCGGTGCGCATGCACTCCTCGACAAAATTGGGAATGAGGCTGCGGTCCTCGCGCAACCGCTGCTGAATGTCCTGACGATCACCGATCAACTGGAAAGCGTAGCTGAGAAGCCGCACCGTGGTTTCCTGCCCAGCAGCGAATACGTTGGCAGCAACGCGCGCGACGTCCATGGGCTCTGGCAGTGAGCCGTCGGGGAACGTGGCTTTGGCCAGACCGGTGAGAATGTCTTCCTTGGGGTTGCGCCTGCGGTCTTCGACGTAGGCCGAAAACTTGTCGTAGAGAAATTCCAGCGGACCGTGCGTCACTTCACCGTCGGTTCCGCCGACTACGGCGCCGCCGCTTTCCTGCTCAACCCGGATCAGGTGCTTGCGAAACTCGATACGGTCGTCGTGCGGCACACCAAGCAGATCGGAGACGACGAGTACGGCGAAGGGCTGTGCGAACGCGTTCATGAACTCGCACTCGCCGTCGGCGATGAAGGTGTCGATCTGCTCGTCCGCCAGCTTCCACATGAACTCCTCGTTCTCCTTGAGGCGTCGCGGAGTGATAAGCGACATCAGCAGAGAGCGGTGGGCTGTGTGAACCGGCGGATCCATGGTCGGCAACTGATCGTGGAACGGCGTCTTGTCGCGCCATTCCTCGATCAGTTCGGAAATGTCCTCGTCGCGATGCTCGTCGAGGGGAATGGGGCAGCCAGCGAAAGGCCCGGTAGTCGACATGCAGGAGGAGAAGCGGACGGGATCGTTGTAGATCTCCAGAGCTTCGGCATAGCCCGTGACCATGACGATGCCGTTGTGCGGCTCGCGAAAGACGGGCGATTGCTCGCGCAGGTAATCGAAATAGGGATAGGGATCGGCGACCCACCTATCGCTGCGGAAGAAATCGTACGTTTCAAAGTCCCGGGCCTGGTCGTTCATGTTGGCTCCTTATGGGGCGCTGATGGCATCCTCTCGTCCCGATCGCGTCAAACTGGCGGGCTCAATCAGGACGATAGACGAGCAAATAGCGCTTTTGCGAAGCTGCCGATACACAAAACCCGATCGAAGGCGCCTGGGGCAGGGCAATCAGTGAGTAAAAACGATAGACACTGGTCTATGGGTGAATCGTCTATCATCATGCTACCCGTCCACGTCTCGGGAGAATGCATGTACCGTCCGTCGTTGATAGCAGTAAGTGCGATGGTCGCCTTGGCGCCGACCGCTGCCATGGCCGACACGCCGCGCGAACTGCTGACCGCCGCCGCTTTCCAGGCCGCGAGCAAGCCCCGGGCGCTCGCAATGATCAACCAGGCGATTATCGCTTCAGACAGAATACTGGCCAGCCGTCCCGCCGACCGTGAAGCCGTGCTCCAGCGCGGTGTTGCGATCGGCTATCGCGCGAAGCTGACCCGCAGCCGATCAGACGCGCGATCCTCGCTCAGCATATTCGAACATCTTGCCGCACAAAACCCACATGATCCTGAGGTCCAGATGGCCGTCGCAGGGTGGCATTTGGACGCAATCGACCAATTAGGCGGCTTCATGGCCCGCACCGCGTTGGGCGCCAAGATCCAGGCGGGCAAGGCCGCGCTGGCCCGCTCGGTGGCCTTGGGCGGCGACAGAGCCTTCTATCCAGGGCTGGCAGCCATGATGCTCATTCGAAACGACCCAGACAGCGTAGCTCAGGCACGCCAATGGGCTGAAGCCGCTAGCACTGCGAAGACACCAACACCGCTCGACGTGCGAATGAAGCGGGCGGCCACCGCCATCCTTCCCGCGCTGCGCGCCAGCGATGGCAGGACCGCAGCGATGCTAACGCAGTCGCTGCTGCCGTTCGGTAAACTGGCTGATTAGAGCGGCGAGCCGGTCCATCGATTCAAATGAAGCATGTTTACCATTTTCGCGCGGCTCAGTGCCGCACGTGCGTTCGCAGCGAGGGATAGCCAGGAAGACACGTGCGGACACTCCTCGCGCCAGAACAGACGCGGACCTCGCACGTGAAACCAGGCGAGGCACAGCCTGGCCCACGTGCGATCTCTTCACCGTCTAGCGTGAGCCGAAGGCTACGCGCAGGTTAACGCCGAATTCGCGAGGCGCTGTAACGTTGATGCTGCGGTACGGTGTGGTCACAGCAGCAGCAGCCCTCGCCGTGCGCACGTTGGTGGTGAGGAGTGTATTGCCGACAGCAAGAATTTCGCGCTCACGCGTGATGTTCTTGCCGAACAATGCCAGTTCCCAGGCACCATTCTCATCGCGAATTCCGGCGTACAGATTAAGGAGGCCATAGGCGCCCACATCGTCGAGCGAGTTGTCAGGATCGTTCTTGGTCTTGCCAAAGAAAGAGTAAAGCCCTCGCACGAAGCCATCAGCATTGCCGGTGAGGTCGAACGCATATTCTGATTGCAGGTTAGCGCTGAACATGGGCGATTGGCTTGCGCGACGGTTCACTCCGCTGCATTGCGAGATTGTCTGGCCCGGTCCGACCGCCGCCTCCAATTCCGCCAGTGTGGGCGTTGCTGGGCTTCGATCGGGGTTCCCGTCTCCGTTAAGATCGTTGCAAGCAATGGTGCCGTTCTTGATCCGTCCGTCAGCATAGCTGGCATTAAGGCCCAAACTCCAGCGGTCCATGATCTGATAGGATGCTTCAGCTTCGACACCCTTAACCTCCACCGGCACCGGCGAGACAAAGTTGAAGGTGTCTACAGAGCGCGCGGCCACACCGTTCGAAACGTTTGTGTTGATATAGAAGACCCCAGGTCCGCGGAACGGATAGTTTTCGAAGTCCTGGTAGAACGCGCTGAGATTGAAGCGTC
Organism: Novosphingobium kalidii; assembly: GCF_040534015.1. Taxonomy (NCBI): domain Bacteria; kingdom Pseudomonadati; phylum Pseudomonadota; class Alphaproteobacteria; order Sphingomonadales; family Sphingomonadaceae; genus Novosphingobium; species Novosphingobium kalidii. Next base: position 123,219 of record NZ_JBEWLY010000014.1, on the reverse strand, counting down.
CGCGGCCCCCGAGGAAGGAAGTCTTCACGCCAACTTCGTAAGACTTCGAGCGTTCGGGAGGTAAGTTAAGGAACGATTGCTCACGTTCCGTCTGAACGGCCGAGAAATTGCCCACCACGCGCGGACCCGGGCGCCATGACGAGCCGGTCAGCGCATAGACCATGATATCGGGAGTGACCCGGTAGCTTACCGACCCTGTGTAGATCGTAGCGTTGGTGTCAGTCTGGACAGCGGTACCCAATGGATTGCACCGCAACGTCTCATATTCGGCGCAAGCAACGCTGCCAGTCGACGAACTTTGCAGCGTGGGAAGCGCTTCATCCTCGTAGTCGATGTAGCGAAGACCGCCCGAAATTTCGAGCCTGTCATCCAGCAAGTGAGCAGTCAGATTGCCAAAAACCGACTTCTCGGTGGACTCGCCGCGGCGCAGGATGGCTACTCGAGCCACCGTCAACACGTTCGCCGGGATAGAATTCGCGCTCAGTACAACGGGCGTCTCGACCGTAAGGTTGGTTGGGTTCTCGTTATGATCGTAGAAGCCGCCGATGACGTAATCGAAGATGCCGCCGATGCGCTCGTCGGATGACAGGCGCAGTTCGTGCGAATGACGCTTCGACGTGCTGTGAGTGCACTGATTGTAGGCACCCGTGGTCAGCGTTACAAATTGGGCCTTTACCTCGTTCTGGCAAACCGGATCGAAACCTGCGGGGTCGTTTGCGGCGCGCGGGACAATGTTCACCCGAGGGCTGGAAAAGAAGTTTCCGTTGTCCTGTGCAGCAATGATCCCGTTGTCCTGATTATTCCAGGAACCGACGTAGTTCAGCTTCTGACCAGCGAACCGCACTTCACCGTTCACGATGAAGACTTCCTGGTCCTGACGATCGTATGAACCCTGCTCATCCAATGCCAGACGCGGGAATGCACCAATCAGCGGTGTCGATGCCGGCGCCGCCGCAGGATTGATCAGCGATTCGGAGATGACCTGCTCGAACCGATGGCCTTCACTGTGCACACGCTGATACATGAAGTCTAGCGAAGCCCAGTACGTCGGCTCGAACCGAACGGATCCTCGCCAGCCCTCGCTGTGACGAAAGGCGCCACCGTCCACCAGATCCGGAGAGAGATCTTCTGCAACCGTGCGCACCCGCGAAGCGTCGTTGCGGTCGACCACCCCTGCAAGCCGGATAGCCAGCACATCGGGGAGAAGGGGCAAGTTAACCGCACCTTCGATCTTGCGAGCATCAATGCTGCTGTAGGTGCCATTGATGTAGCCGCCGATCTCGGTCAGGTCCGGGCGGCGTGTCGTAACGGCAATTGCGCCGGACGGGGATGCACGACCGCGCAGTGTGCCTTGAGGCCCACGCTGCAGCTCGAGCTGACCGAAATCAAACGTGGTCTGAAATAGGAAGGCGGACGAGATCGGCGCATCGTTGAGGTAGAACTCGACGGAGGGATTGCTGCCGCTTGCTTCGGGAGCGAAGGCAATGCCGCGCACCGTCGCCTGGTTCGAGAAAGCTGACGAACTCTGCAGCTGCAGACCCGGAACAACGTTCTGGATATCCGTGAAGTTGCGCAGGTTCAGCTTTTCGACTTGCTCCGCTGTCACGACGTTGACCGTCTGCGGAACATCCTGAACAGACTCGGCACGACGACGAGCCGACACGATGATCTCGTTGACCGGCGCCAGGTCTCCAGATTGATACTGGTCGTCTGTAACGGCTTCCTGCACGGCGCTCGACTGCGCGTGAGCCGTGGCCGTCAGCGAAAGCAAGCTGACGCTAGATAGCGCGAATGCGTTGATGATTTTCATTGTCACTCCCCCCGGATTCGTATTGGTTTGTCATCTTCTTACCAAAGTGTAAGACCGATGCAACTGATCAGGTCATATTCATGACGCCCTTCTTGCCTCTCAGAAAGTGCGCCGGGTGACACGAAGCGTTCAGGCATCAACGGGGGCGGTAATGCGCGGAAGCCGGCAAGAAGACACCCTCGGGGCGCTCAGCCCGGCGTCAAAGCCGCTGTTAGGAAACTGAGGTCGGCGGGCGTGGGGTGCCATGCGCTAGCCAGCAAGCCACTTTGGCCAAAGGTGCGCTGCACGATTTCCTTGGCTCCGTGCTCTTGCCAAAGCCGTTTCATCTCAGGGGCACGGGGATCGTCGGCCACGTGATCGCGCTGTTGCATATGCCGCAACCATGCGGCCATGGCAGTCAGGATCGATGGGCAGGAATTCCCTCGGCGGGCTTGTGCGGCCAAGGTTTCCAACCAGCGCTGTGGAATCTTCTGGCTACCGTCCATCGCGATCTGCTCCAGCCGATGGTTTAGAGCTGGGTTCGCGAACCGTTCCATCAACGAAGATGCGTAGCGGCCGAGGTCCTGTTCCGGCCCGGCGTTTACGGTCGGTGCCGCTTCTTCGCGCATGAGGCGATCGATGAGGGGGCGCAGTTCAGGATCTGTGATCGCCTGATGAACGAAGATATGCCCGCGCTCGAGGCCCAGGTAAGCAATCGCAGAGTGGCTGCCATTCAGCATGCGCAACTTTGCAGTCTCATAAGGTTCGACATCGCGGACCAGCTGCGCGCCAACACGTTCCCAAGCAGGTCTTCCGTTGGCGAAGTCGTCTTCGATCACCCACTGGCTGAACGCCTCGGTGAAGACGGCAGCCTCGTCCTTCATGCCGAGGTGAGCGGCCAGCGCCGATCGATCCTCCTCCGTCGTCGCGGGCACAATTCGGTCAACCATGGAGGAGGGGCAGCGGCATTCGGCCTCGAACCACGGCAGCAGATGATCTGCGCGCGCCCGCAGGTACTCGCTGATAAGGCGGTGAAGTTGTCGGCCGTTCTGGGCCAGATTATCGCAACTCAGCACTGTGAAGCCTGGCGCAACCTTGTCCCGGCGCGCTTCCATCGCCGCTACAAGCCACGGGTAGAAGCTTCCCTGAGCCGCGAGATCGAGGTCCAGAGTACCATCCGGCGCTCTGCAGTAACCCTTCTCGGTCACCGTGAGGCTTACGATCCGCGTCTCCGGAGCAGCCAGCAGCTCGGACAGTGCTGCACCGTCAGTTTCGGCAACCAGCACCTTGCGCACCGCACCCACAAGGCGGCTCGCAAGCCCCAGCTCAGTTCGCTCGTTTACAGTGAACAAGCCTTCTTGCGGATTCATCTGCCTCGCAACGCCGGCCGAGCGCAGAGATACGCCGACAATGGCCCAGTCCCGATCACCGGCATCCATGGTATGATCGGTGTACCAGGCCTGATGCGCACGATGGAATGCGCCGATGCCGAAGTGGACGATCCCTGCGCTCTGTTTGTCGCGCTCATAGGAGAAATGAGAGATCTCCGGCGGGAGAGCGCCTGCTGTAGCGGGGGTCAGCCTCACAGCTTGTAAGCCTGCTTGGGCAAGTTATAGGCAAGGTCCACCGCAAGCTCAGCGGCTTCGTCTTCCTCCAACCGATGCTGTGCAACAAGCTGGGCGAGGAACCCACAGTCAATCCGCCGGGCCACGTCGTGGCGAGCAGGGATCGAAAGGAATGCCCGGGTATCGTCGTTGAAGCCCACGGTGTTGTAGAATCCCGCTGTCTCGGTCACCTGCTCCCGGTATCGGCGCATGCCCTCCGGACTGTCGTGAAACCACCAAGCAGGCCCGAGCCGAAGAGCGGGGTAGTGGCCTGCCAATGGCGCCAGTTCGCGGGAATAAGCCGTCTCGTCCAGCGTGAAGAGGATGATGGTTAGGTCGCGCTCGTTGCCATAGCGCGTGAGAAGTGGTTGCAGCGCACGAACATACTCGGTCTGCATGGGTATGTCGGCGCCCTTGTCCCGGCCGAACCGTGAAAACAGCGGCGCATTGTGATTCCGGAACGAGCCAGGGTGGATCTGCATGACGAGACCGTCATCGAGGCTCATGCCGGCCATCTCGGTCAGCATCTGCGCGCGGAACAGCTCGGCTTCAGCGGCAGTGGCCTGCCCGGTCGTCACCTGCGTGAAGAGCGCCTGCGCTTCGCTCGGGGACAAGTCGGCGGTCCGGGCGGTTGGATGGCCGTGGTCGGTGGAAGTGGCGCCGTGCTGGGCAAAGTACGCGCGCCGCTTGCGATGAGCGGACAAATAGCCCTGCCATGTGCGGCAATCTTCGCCGGTGAGTTCCTCCAGACGCTTCAAATTGCCATGAAAGCCTTCGAACTCCGGATCGATCACTGGATCTGGTCGGTAAGCGGTAAGGACGCGGCCTGACCATCCACTTTCGGCGATCACGCGGTGCTGATCGAGGCCGTCGAGAGGGCTTTCGGTGGTCGTGAGGACTTCGATGCCATAGCGGTCAAACAATGCACGGGGGCGAAAGCCGGGCTGCGTCAGCGCTTCGTTTATCCGGTCGTAGGCGAGATCAGCGGTCTCAGCGCTAAGCCTGTGTTCGATTCCGAACACCTCAACCAGAACCCAGTCGAACCACAGACGCGAAGGCGTTCCGTGAAAAAGGTGATAATGGCTTGCCAGGATGCGCCATGCCTCACGCGGATCGGCATCAGGGTTGCCGATGCCGATCGCCTCCAGAGGCACGCCTTGCGAGTACAGCATCCGGAAGATGTAGTGGTCCGGCTTGAGGAGCAGTTCGGTCGCGTTCTCGAACGGCTCGTCATAAGCGAACCAGGCAGGGTCCGTGTGGCCGTGCGGGCTAACGATCGGTAACTTCGCGACCTCGCCGTAGAGGCGTCGGGCGAGCGAGCGGGTTGACGCGTCGACCGGGAAGAGGCGATCGGGATGGAGGCTAAGAGCAGGAATTGTGCTGGACCTTTCTACTCGTGGCTAAAAGCTGCTCTTGCGCTGGAAACGTTCGCGCGTCTTGGCGACGGAGCGGCGCGCTTCGGCCACTGCGTCTTCTTCGACTGCGAAGAGCAAGTGCTGGAGAACCCCGTCCAGGTGCGCGCGCATCGCCGCACGAGCGGCGCTGGAATCCCGTTGCCGCAGCGCTTCTACGACAGCGTTGTGCTCTTCCACGACTGGACGAACGTTTGCGATGCGGGCCTTTTCCTGCAGAAGCTTACATTCGGGAGAGGTCGACCGCAGTTTCCAGAGATCAAGGATCGTTCGCTCCACAGCCGTATTCCTGCTGGCGTGGGCAATGAGGAGATGGAACCGCAGATCGGCGTCCTCCTTGCCGTCGGCTTGCCGGTTTTCGCGTTGAATCTCTTCTACAAGCGCTTCGAGCTGGGCAATTTCGTCGTCGGTGATGTGGTTGGCTGCAAGCGCAGCGGCTTCGCCTTCGAACAGCAGGCGCGCTTCCAGAAGTTCGAACGGGCTGACGCTGAACTCGGGCGCGTCACTTTCACCGGGCAGGCGGACCACGTAAGTGCCTGAGCCGAGGCGAACTTCGATGAGGCCCAAAACTTCAAGTGCCAGCATCGCTTCACGCACGACCGGGCGGCTTACACCCATGCGGAGCGCAAGATCGCGTTCAGCCGGCATCTTGTCTCCGACCGCGTAGATGCCCGCGTGCAGATCATCGAGAAGCAGGCGCACGATGTTCTTGTACAGGCGGGTTTCGCCTCCCTCGCTGGAGCGAAAGTCACGAGGTGCGGTTCGCCTTTCATTCGGGGTAAGTGACATTCGCATGCAGCTTTCTATTGCGGTCGTACCACTTTCTTGCAAGTGGTAATGCATCTGCGCCAGGTTCTGGCCACCATTATCGAACGAGAAGCCTCAGCATGAAAATCGTGGCGGCGAAAGTAATTGTCTGCAGTCCAGGCCGAAATTTTGTGACGTTGAAGATCGAAACCGATCAAGGCGTTTACGGCATCGGCGATGGCACTCTCAATGGACGAGAGCTGTCGGTGGTGTCCTATCTTGAAGAGCATGTCGTGCCCTGCCTCATCGGCATGGATCCGCGTCGAATCGAAGACATATGGCAGTACCTGTATCGCGGCGCGTACTGGCGTCGCGGCCCCGTCACGATGCGTGCGATCGCGGCAGTGGACATGGCGTTGTGGGACATCAAGGCCAAGATGGCCGGTATGCCCCTTTATGATCTGCTCGGCGGCAAGAGCAGGGATCGCGTGATGGTCTATGGGCACGCGAATGGGTCTGACATCGATGAGACGGTGGACGCGGTCGGCCAGTATATCGACCTGGGCTACAAGGCGATCCGGGCGCAAACTGGTGTGCCGGGCATCAAGGATGCGTATGGCGTGGGCCGCGGCAAGCTGTATTACGAGCCGGCAGACGCGGCGCTGCCAAGCGTCACCGGGTGGGACACGCGCAAGGCCCTCAACCATGTGCCACGCCTGTTCGAAAAGCTGCGCCAGACGTACGGCTTCGACCATCATCTCCTGCATGACGGCCACCACCGCTACACGCCACAAGAGGCGGCAAACCTGGGCAAAATGCTGGAGCCGTACCAGCTCTTCTGGTTGGAGGACTGTACTCCGGCGGAAAATCAGGAGGCATTCAGGATCGTCCGCCAGCACACGGTCACTCCGCTTGCGGTCGGCGAAATCTTCAACACAATCTGGGATGCCAAGGACCTCATCCAGAACCAGTTGATCGACTACATCCGGGCGACCGTGGTGGGGGCAGGGGGGCTCACCCACTTGCGCCGCATCGCTGACCTTGCCAGCCTGTATCAGATCCGCACAGGCTGTCATGGCGCGACCGACTTGTCGCCCGTGACGATGGGCTGCGCGCTTCACTTCGACACTTGGGTGCCCAACTTCGGCATCCAGGAATACATGCGTCACACAGAGGAGACCGATGCTGTCTTCCCGCATGATTACCGTTTTGAAGATGGCCACCTGATCTGCGGCGAAACACCAGGGCATGGTGTCGACATCAACGAGGATCTTGCCGCCAAGTACCCGTACAAGCGCGCTTATCTTCCTGTCGCACGGCTGCAAGACGGCACTATGTGGAACTGGTAAGCGTAAGCGTAAGCGGATGGAGGAGTAATCTGGGTGGGTGCTGCAGTGGCCGAGCTTGGCGCCGACCCAGCGGGCAGGAGCCAAAGCGCCGAGGCCTTCCGCTCGGGTTAGATGGCACTGTTTAACGCTCAGCTAACCAGGTTGAACAAGAAACCGACGAGATAGGGGAAGCACGTGAAAGGGTATCAGAAGGCACTTACACTCGCATCCACCGCGCTGATGATGACATCGCTGCAGGGATGTGCTGGGATGCCGCACAGCAGAGGTTCAGACGTTGCCCAGGTTGAGGCGGGAAACCTGCCGCTCGTCCGTGAGATCGACGAGCGCTTCCAATCCTTCCAGGTCGGCTTCTCTCACCTGACCGGGGGCGAAACCTGGAAGTCGTATGATGAGCTTCCGGCAGGGGCAGCCGAAAAGGACGGCTTCGCGGCTATCCGCGAGAAGCGCCTTCCCACCGACCTCGCCAATCCGCGTCTCCGGACCCTGACGAAAGCGCTCGCCCCCTTGTACGTGCGCTATGGCGGCACGACCGCAAACTCAGTTTATTTCCACGACAGCGATGCGCCGCCACCCGCAAAGCCTCCCAAGGGGTTCACGGTATTGCTGACGCGCGACGCCTGGAAAGGTGCGATCGACTTCGCAAAGGCAGTCGACGCCAAGATCCTGACCTCGTTTACCAACAGCGATGGCGTACGTGATGCATCGCATGCCTGGACGCCGAAAATGGCGGCGCCATGGCTTGCCTACACCCGCTCCGTTGGCGGCGAGATCTACGCTGCCGAGCTGTTCAATGAGCCCAACGCGCCAGAACCGCCGCGCATTCCGAAGGGGCACTCCCCCGAAGAGTTCGCTCGCGATTTCGCGACCTTCCGCGCCTTCATGGCGAAAGCCGCACCGGACGTGAAGATCGTGGGGCCAGGTACAGCTAAACTGGGCGTTTCCGGGGTCGCGTCACTCGAGAGCGTCACTTCGGAGATGTATGCCTCGGCCACGCCTAAGCCGAAGTTCGACATCATCTCCTACCACTTCTACCCGGCGCTGGCTGAACGCTGCGCTCCCGCCACCTCTCCATTCGGGATCGGCAGCGACAAGGCGCTGACGGAGGAGTGGCTCGCCCGGCCCAGCAAGGAACTGCAGCAACAGAAGGCTCTGCGCGATCGCTTCGCTCCCGGTGCGCCGATTTGGCTTACCGAAACAGGCGGCGCGGCATGCGGAGGCTTGAGATGGCAGCCGACGTTCCTCGATACCTTCCGGTATGTCGATACCATGTCGCGCACGGCCAAGGAGGGCCTCGACGCGATGTTCACTCATGCCCTAGTCAGCGGCAGCAACGGGTTCATCGACGAGAAAACCTTCGAGCCTAACGCAAGCTACTGGGCTGGTCTGCTTTGGCGGCGGCTCATGGGGACTCGCGTCCTCGATGCTGGTCCCGAGCAGCCAGGCCTGCACCTCTATGCACATTGCCAGCGCGGCACACCGGGCGGGGTAACGATCCTGGCGCTGAACCTTGGAGAGAGCAGCAAGACGCTTCAAGTCGGCAGCCCCGCAGACGTCTATGCTCTGACCAGTCCGGAGTTGCAGAGCAACACGGTGCTCCTCAACGGCAAAGCCTTGGCATTGACAGCCAACGACGAACTCCCGGCCATTGCACCAGCTCGGCTCGAGGGGCGTCAGGCAACCTTGGCTCCGACCAGCGTCAATTTCATAACCTTGCCCAAGGCTGGCAATCCGAACTGCCGCTGACCGCTATGCTCTAAAGGCAGCCGCGAATGGTACCGCATTCAAAAAAGACGCGGTACCATTCGCTCTCTGGCTGGAGAGCGACAAGCGCATGTGCAAGCGTGCGGGTAGTCAATGGGTTTTGACGTGACCCCTTTTTAACGAGGCACCAACATGAACCGTGCTCCCCGCATCGCCGTATGGGACATTCCCACCCGACTGTTTCATTGGGTGCTGGTTGGATTGCTGGCATTTTCCTGGTGGAGCGCAGAGAACGGACGGCTGGATTGGCACCTGACTTCGGGGCTCTCGATCCTGGCGTTGCTCGTCTTCCGGCTGATCTGGGGCGTCATCGGCAGCAGCACGGCGCGGTTCGTCGGGTTTCTTCGTGGACCCAGAAGCATTGCCGCCTATTTGCGCGGAAAGACGCCTCCCGTTGCGGGACACAACCCGCTGGGCGGCTGGAGCGTAGTGGCGATGCTTGCCGTGCTGAGCGTGCAGGTGGGCTCCGGTCTTCTCGCCGTGGACGTCGACGGTATCGAGTCCGGCCCGCTATCGTACCTCGTCGAGTTCGACCAGGGGCGAACCGCCGCGTCGATCCATGACATAAGCTTCAACGTCCTGCTCGCGCTCATTGTACTGCATGTGCTTACCATCCTGTTCTATCTCGTGGTTCGCCGCCGCAATCTGGTGGGGCCGATGATCACCGGACGTGACCATGCGCTCGACCCGGCAGCAGCGCCGCTTCGCCGGGGCAAGCTGTGGGCATTCTTATTGTCCCTTGTTGTGGCCGTGGCCGCTGCCTGGTGGGTGGCGAGCGGCGCCCCGGTCTGACAAGCCGCGAGCAGGCAGTGGATTTGCGCCAGCACGCGAGCTAGTGTGAAGGAAGCGTCGCCCTGAGGATGGGGACATGAGGCCATAAGGCCCACCCGGCGGCGCGGAGAGGGAGTGGGCCATGGGCGGGCATAGCCGCGAGCGTCTTGTGCTTCGTCGCACATCTGGAGCCACCGACCACGGTGGCTGGCTGAACTCGATCCAGGCGCACATGATCATCGTCGCCCTGGGCACGATCATCACCCTGACTGTGTCCAGCATCATGGTCATCAGCCTCATCAAGGAACCGGCGCGGCGATTGGTGACGGTGTACGAGATGTCGCGCATCGTACGTGGACTTGAACTGGCCGCGCCCTCAGTACAGGTCGTCACGAGTGTTTCCGACACCGCTCCGCTCACGGCGCGGGGTGCGGAGCCTGTGCTTGCCGAACTCTTGGCTGCCCGACTGAACCTGCCGCGCGCCGATGTGAGGATCCGCCTTACGTCGGAAGAACATCGCGAGCCGCGCATACGGCAAGAAGCAAGCCTCTATCGCGCCGAAGGGAGCGCCAATCCCGCGGTCGGCGGCGGCTTCACCCTGTACATCCGCCAAACGGATGGATCGTGGAATGTCTACACCCGCCAAGCGCGCAAGACGCTGGGCGAGCTTGTGCAGTTCATGCGGTATATCGTCCTCACTGTCGGGCTGCTGATCGTGCTTCCGCTGGCGATGGCCTTCAGCTTCCGCCTGAGCCGCCCGGTCCGGGCGTTTGCCGCTGCGGCTGACCGGATCGGAGCCGGCAACGAGAATGTGCGGGTTCCCGAGGTTGGTCCCACCGAGATCCGGCAAGCGGCAATGGCGCTGAACGCGATGCAGGGCCGGGTGGCTCGATCGATCAGGGAACGAACCGCTCTGGTGGGCGCCATCGCACATGATCTTCGCACGCCATTGTCGAACCTGCGATTCAGGACCGCAACGATGGAGCCCGAAGCACGCGCAGTCGCCGAAGCGGAAATCCTGCAGATGGAGCGGTTGATCAGTTCAACGCTGGACTATGTCGACGGGGAAGGGGGCACGATGCAGGTGGAGCCGCTGGACCTCGGCTCGCTCCTCCAGACTCTCGCGGACACCTATCGTGATCGGGGTGCGGCGATTGAGCAGCAGGGCCATGATGCGGTGACGATTGATGGCGATCTGGTCCGGCTGGAGCGTTTGTTCAGGAACCTCATCGAGAACGGGCTCAAGTACGGCCACAGCATCACGCTGAGTTGGCGCATCCAAGAGCGGGATGCTATCGTTGACGTCGTCGACCAAGGACCCGGCATGCCCCAGGCTGATTTGTCGCAAGCCTTCGACCCGTTCTTTCGCGGAGAGCGTTCGCGAAATCGCAGTACCGGCGGCATCGGGCTGGGTCTGGCCATAGCGCAGGCCGCTGCCCGCGCGCACGGTGGCACGATCGTGCTGGAGAACCTACCTGGCGGGTTCCGTTCGCGAGTTACGCTGCCGCTGGCGCGCATGACGACGAGGACCCCACCGACCGAGGGCCATCGGTCATCGATAGGGGGAGAATAGGAACGATGGCGGCAGCGCTTCCTCGGGTTCTCATCGTCGATGACGAACCATCCGTTCGGTCTGCCATTCGCGATTTCCTCGCCGGGGAGGGCTACGATGTGCTGGAGGCGCAGGATGGAGCATCGATGCACCGCATGCTTGCCGAAGGCGAGGTCGGGATCGTTCTGCTCGACGTCATGTTGTCAGGTGAGAGCGGTCTCTCGCTCGCTCAGGCGTTAAAGGAGAGGGACGACATCGGCGTCATCATGATCTCCGCATTGGGAGCCGAGGCCGACCGGATCGCCGGGCTTGAGATGGGCGCGGACGATTACCTCCCCAAGCCTGTGTCGCCGCGCGAATTGCTTGCACGCATCCGTGCCCTGCAGCGGCGTTATGTGGCGAACCGCGCTTCGACCCGGTTCCATTTCGAGTTCGCGGGATGGCATCTTAATCCGGTGCGCCGCATCCTGAAGAACCCTCTTGGGGTGGTCACCAGCCTTTCGCCCGGTGAGTTCGAGATACTGCTGGCTCTCGTCGACAACGCCCAGCAGGTCGTTGGCGACCTCGAACTCGCCAGTTCGCTCGATGGAGCAAGCCCTGACCACGACGTCAATGTCCAAGTCGCCCGCATTCGCCAGAAGCTTGGGGTTGCAAATTCGCAGAACCTTATTTGCCGAGCTGGGGATGAGGGATATGTATTCGTCGCCCCGGTGACCATTGTTGCCGAGGGCACGCGCACAGAAGCGCCTTCGAAAATCTCACGTAGCGGTTGGGGGGATATCTTGATTGATACCGCCGCGTGCGAGGCTCGCGTCGGCGGGCAACTGCTGGACCTGACCTTCTCGGAGTTCACCTTGCTCGCCATGCTCTACGAAGCGCGGGGAACGCCCGTTTCCAAGGATGCACTTTCGCGTCACGTGCTGGGCCGGCCCTGGCAGTCGTTCGACCGCAGCATTGATGTCCATGTCAGCAATTTGCGCAACAAGCTCTCCGATCAGTCCGCGATCGCCATCGAGACCATTCGGAAGGTAGGATACAAGCTGCTGATCCACTGACCGCCTTCAAACTGCCGGTCAATGTTGCGCTGCAGCAAGATATGCCATGCACATCAATCTGTTACGAATGTAAGATTCCTGTAAAGCTGCTGGCTGTTCCCCGCCTTTTCATACATTCTTCGTTATGAAGGCAAGTTATCGAAGTCTCGGCCTCTTCGGGCGGCTGCGGGCGGCTTTGCCTTCAAGGCCTTAACGGGCTTTCTTGTGCGGTGATAAGGATGACGGCTGCGGTCGATCATCCACGCCAGGACTTGTCGGGAGAATGCAATTAAGATGGCTGATTCCAAACCAGCGCGGGCGGCTGTCGCAGCGATCAAGCTGGGCGCTGTCGGAGCGGCCGGGGTCGCTGCGGCCACCATCTACCTCGACAACGGCTCCGCGATCGCCCGTGCCGAGCCCGCGTCGCCGGTCGCCACGCAATCCTCCCCGACGCTCACGCCTGCGGTCGAGAACGTCTTTCGCAATGGTCAGGCTGGCTTTGTCGTCACCGACATCGCCTATGCCCTCGGTCCGGATGGAAAGGCCGCTTGCCCCAAAGGCATGACCGCCGGTGTTCGCGGCTTGATCGAGGCTTACGCCAAGACGCCTGCCGGCCAGCGCCGGGAAGACGAGCCGCAGCGGAACTACGAGAGACGACTGGGCCTTACGGTGCACACCGCGCCTGATGGACAGAACCTGTGCATGTTCCCCGCCGCCGGTGGCGCCGATCCGGGTTGGCGGATGGTCCATGGCCGCAACCTCAAAGTCGAAGGTATCGATCTTGACGGGGCGGGAACCAGTAAAAAGGCTGCAGGGGCAACTTGCGGGCACGAGGAATTCCAGGGTCTTAATGGCGAGCGCGGCGTCGACAATCAGTTCTATCGCGTTGTCGGCTGCACCACTGGCTTCCAGCCGACGGGGCAGGCGAACGGCTTCCAGGTCGAGATGCATACAGGCTCGTGGGGAATCTTGATGACCCTCAAGGGCGTGGACGATCCGCGTAACGACCCTGAGGTGGAGGTCGGCTTCTTTGCTAACTCTGATCCAATCCAGCTCAGCGCCGCGCGCGCGCCCTTGAGTCACGCCACTTATGCGACTGAGTCGAACCCGCGCTATCGTGCCACGACGCGCGGCCGCATCGTCGACGGCGTGCTTACAAGCGATCCGGTCGATGTGCGTTTCCATAACGTTGTTAACAGCATGAACGACGATCGCGAGCTGCGCTCAGCCCGAGTCCGCATGACGTTCACCCCAGACGGTGGACTGGAAGGCATCCTCGCGGGCTATACGCCCGTGGAGAGCATGTACGACCTTCAGTTCGGAGCCCGCCGCAGCAAGACGGCCAAGGGTGAACTCGCGCCCGAGAGGTTGCGGCTGGGGACATCAATGGGCCGGGCCGGCGCGCTGGGGTATTCATGCCACGGCGCCTACCATGCGATGCTTCAGGCGGCTGACGGTCACAAGGATCCGGCGACCGGCCGCTGCACTTCTATTTCCACGCAGTATCGCATCCGTCTTGCGCCCGCGTTTGTGGTCGAGGGCGCATCGCAGAGTGCCAAATCGGCGCTGGTCACAGGATGAACCGCATGGCTTTCATCAAGTTCAATGGCGCATTCCTCCGCCGGGCCGGGCTCGGCGCATGTCTGGCTATGGCTGCGGGCATCGGGTGGGCAAACCAGAGCGAGACCACGCCGTCTGCTCCACTGGCAGAGCCGGAGACGCCAGGCGGGCCGCTTGTGATGCGGCGACTGACTGAATCTCAATACCGTGCCACGATCGCCGACGTCTTTGCACCTGACGTCCCGGTCACCGGGCGGTTCGAGCGGGCTCTGCGTGAGGACGGGCTGATTGCGGTAGCCACCAGCCACGGCAGCATGTCAGCTTTCAGCGTGGAGCAATACGACGTCTCCGCACGCTCGATTGCGGCCGCGATCACTGGCGAGGAGCGGCGCGCGCAATTCGTGCCCTGCCAACCCGAGGCCGAGACCAAGTTCGACAAGGCCTGCGCCACCAAGTTCGTCGAGCAATACGGCACCCGGCTGTTCCGCCGCCCCCTCGCCGCGCAGGAGCGGGACCGCTTTGTGGCAGTCGCGAAGGCTGCGCAGCAGAAGTTGGGTGGCTTTTACAAGGGTCTAGAGTACGCACTGATCGGCATGCTCGATTCCCCGCAGTTCCTGCTGCGCATGGATCATGCAGAGCCCGACCCGTCGCGTCCGGGCTCCATACGGCTGGACGGCTGGTCCAAGGCGACGCGGCTCAGCTACTTCCTGACGAACTCCACGCCGGATGCCGAACTGCTGCGGGCAGCCGCATCGGGCGAACTGCACACGCATGAGGGCCTTTCGCGGCAGGTGGACCGGCTGCTCGCTTCGCCTCGCGTTGCAGTGGCGGTGCGCGCCTTCTTCTGGGACATGCTGCAGTTCGACGGGTTCAACGACCTGTTCAAGGATCCCACGATCTACCCGGGCTATACCGTCGCCGCCGCGGCCGACGCGGAGGAGCAGACGCTGCGGACGGTCGTGTCGCACCTCGTGCGGGAGGATGGCGATTACCGAGCACTGTTCACGACCAAGAAGACCTGGGTGTCGCGGCCGCTGGGTATCTTGTACCGCATGCCGGTGGCGACCCGGAACGGCTGGGAGCAGGCCGAGTATCCCGCCGACAGCGCCCGCTCCGGAATCCTCACCGATGTCAGCATGTTGGCGCTTCACTCACATCCCGGCCGCTCCTCGCCGACGCTGCGGGGCAAATCCATGCGCGAGATCTTCTTGTGCCAGAAGGTGCCCGATCCGCCGGCTAACGTGAACTTCTCCATCGTGCAGGATGCGGTGAATCGGCCCGGCTCTACCGCCCGTATGCGCCTCGCCGAACACAACGACAATCCGGTCTGCGCCGGTTGCCACAAGCTGACCGACCCGTTGGGCCTGACGCTGGAGAACTTCGACGGCTCCGGAGGCTTTCGTGCGAAGGAAAACGGCGTCTCCATGGATCTCAGCGGCGCACTCGACGGCAAGGAATTTGAAGGCCCGCAGGGTCTTGGACAGGCGCTGCACGATAACCCCGGTGTGCCGGCTTGCCTTGTCGAGAAGATGTACCGCTCCGCAGTAGGGCGCGAGATTGCCAGCCCTGAAGAGCCGGTGCTGGAATATCTTCTTGGGCGCTTCCAGTCAGCCCGGTTCCGCGTCCCGCAACTGATGCGCGCGATCGCGCTCAGCAACAGCTTCTATGCCGTGAAGGAACAACCCGATACCACCCCGCAACGCACGGTCGCCGTTGCGAAAGAAGGAGAGCGCTCATGACGCAGCTCAACCGTCGTACGATGCTCAGGGGCCTCGTGAACGGGGCCAAGGTCGCCATGGCCCTGCCTCTGCTGGATATCTTCCTGGACGTGAACGGGCAGGCGATGGCCGCCACCGGACAGCGCATTCCCGTGCGCTTCGGGACGTGGATCTGGGGCTGCGGCTTCGTGCCGGAGCGCTGGGTACCCACCAGCGAGGGCGCGGACTACACGATGCCGGTCGATCTCGAGCCGCTCGCTCCGTATCGTAAGCAGATGGCGATCCTGACCGGCTTCGACGTGAAGCTGGATGGCGTGGCCAACAAGCCGCACGTGACCGGCAACCTGGGGCTGCGGACCGGCGTCCCCGTCCCCAACGAGACCGTGCGCGCGCCGACCCTCGATGTGCTGATCGGCGAGGCGATGGGGCAGGGCACTCGCTTCGGCTCGATCGAGCTGAGCGCTTCGGGGATCGAGCGTTCGTACTCGTTCCGCGGCGCCGGATCCCCGAACCCGAGCGAGACATCGCCGCTGGCGCTGTACCAGCGCATTTTCGGTGAAGGGTTCCAGGATCCCAACGCGGCGTCGTTCACTCCCGATCCGGAAGTCATGGTGCGCAAGAGCGTGCTTTCGGCGGTGGCGGAGGATCGCCAGCGCCTGATGAAGACCTTGGGCGCGTCTGATCGCCAGCGCATGGACGAGTACTTTACCGCCGTGCGCGAGCTTGAGCAGCGGTTGGAGCTGCAACTCCAGCCGCCCGCCAGACTGGAGAACTTCACCAAGCCCAAAGCACCCGAAAAGACGGTTGTCGATGGCGACATCGAAAACGTGATGATCAATCACAAGATCATGGCCGGATTGCTCGCCCAAGCCTTGGCTTGCAACCAGACGCGTGTGTTCAACATGCTGTTCTCCGACACGACATCCAACCTGCGCCGTTCAGCCTCGTCCGATACCCATCATACGCTGACGCACGAGGAGCCGGTGAATCCAAAGCTGGGCTATCAGGAGCAGTCCGCCTGGTTTGCCGCCCAGAGCATGGTCGCTTGCCGCGACTTTGTGGATGCGCTGGCAGGCATCAAGGAAGGCGACGGAACGCTGCTCGACAACACGCTGCTGTTCGCCCACTCCGATTGCTCGATCGCCAAGGCACACGCGGTTGAGGGCATTCCGATGATGGTTATCGGCGGTGCCGGCGGCCGTGTGCGGACGGGCTTCCATAAGGCAGGCCGCGCGGACTCCGCTGCACGCGTGGGCCTCAGCCTCCAGCAGGCGATGGGCGTGCAGGTCGAGAAGTGGGGCACCGGCTCGATGGATACGAACCGCACCGTAACCGAACTCGTCGCCTGAAATCGAAGCATTATTTAGCTCATGGGAGCCGCATCAAGACATGAAATCTCGGATCGTTCTTGCCGCCTGCACGGGCCTGGTCGCTCTTGGCACGCTCTCCATCGGCCTTACCGGTACGGCAGACGCCGCCGACACTGCGATCTCGAAGGAAGAGGCTGATGGCATCATCTTCGAGCGGCAGAATCTGATGCTGCAGCTTGAAAAGGATGCCGAACTGCTGGGAGAGATCGCGGCCGGCATCAAGCCTGCCGATCAACTCGCCGAAGTCACCCGCTCGATTGCAGAGTCAGCGGCGGCATCGAAGGCGGCCTTCGAGCCGCGTGTACCTGGCGGCCGCTCCAAGCCCGAAGTCTGGAGCAACTGGGCCGACTATTCGCAGCGGTTGGACGCGTTCGAGCGCGACACCAGGCAACTCGCGGAGCTGGGCGCCAAGGGCGACCTTGCCGGCGTCACCGGGATGCTCGGCAGCGCATTGCCGTGCAAGGAGTGTCACGACGTCTATCGTGAGCCGAAAAAGTAGCATTTCTGAGGTCGGGTTAATGCCTCCCTGTCGCGAAGCCACGGGCAGCATATGACGATCCGGAGTAATTGATGAAGAAGAGGATGATGAGCTTGCCCAGTTTCAGCCGCTTTCATATTCTGGCAGCCCTGACGCTTGCCGGCGTAGCAGCTCCCTTGCTTGCGGCCCCTGCCGATGCCGTTCGCGCCCGCATCGCCGGCTATAAGCACCTGGGAGCGGCCTTCAAGGCGGTGAATGATGGGCTGCGCAGGCCTTCCCCGGACAAAGCCGAGCTTCTGGGCGCCGCACGCACGATCCGCCAGTCCGCAGCTCAGCAATACAAGTGGTTTCCTCGCGGCAGCGGCCCTCAGGCTGGTGTGAAAACTGCAGCCAAAGCGGCGATCTGGACGGATCCCGTCAAGTTCAAGCAAGCGCAGGACGCTTTCGCAGCAAAGGCAGTCGCCTTGGAGCGTGCCGTCGCTTCGGGCGATGCTGGCGCCATCCGCAGCGCCAGTCGGAGCCTGGGCGCGACATGCAAGGGCTGCCACGACCAGTTCCGGTCAGAGAGCTAGTAACAGGAGGCGTACCGCCGCAAGGGCGGACGCGGATCGGAGATAACCATGACGATCGCACGCCGCCGCTTCCTGGGGCTTGTGCTGACAAGTGCCCCACTCATCGGCGTCCTTGCCAGCACTTCCGCCCGCGCCGCCACCTGCTATGACCCGGCTGCGCTTCCGCTAAGCCAGAAAAACCGGCGCAGGTCGCTCGGCTACATGGAAGTCGCCGACGATCCCGCAAAGCGCTGCGCGGGATGCGCGTTCTTCACAGCGACTGCCGAAGAGTGCGGTCAGTGTGCGATGCTTAGCTCTACCGTGAATTCAGGGGCGTCGTGCGGCTCCTTCGCACCGCGGCCGAACGGCTGACAGATCGCGTAAGTTACCCCACAGCTTTCCCGATATCCGCGGCCACGAGGGATCGGATCTTGGCTTTTGCGGTACGTTGGATTAGCCAGGCTGCGGAAGCCGGGTCTTGCTGGCTTTCGAATGATCGCGCCGGTGCCCCCAACGGGGCTTAATCGGGAATGCGGTGTGGGGGCTTACTCCCAAATCCGTGGCTGTCCCTGCAACTGTAAGCGGATAGCGCGATGCACATTGCCTCTCATTGAAGGGGCAGCCACTGGGCCGGGCGCGAAATCGTGCGAGGCTTGGGAAGGCGTGCATCAAGCTGTGACCCGTGAGCCAGGAGACCTGCCGGCGTCTGGTCGCTCTTGCCTTGGTCCAGGGGATGGCCGCGGCACGGTGAACTCCGTCTGAGCGACGAACGTGCGGCTGGGGCCGCATCGGTGACGTGCGTCGGTCGCCTTTGGCGTCGGCTGTCGCGCGTGCCGACCGTTCGCGCGGACGCCCCGGCCTTGTCGTGAAGACGCCCGGGGAACTTTCATGTTTAAGTCTATCGTGACTGGCGGCACTTGCGCCGCATTTCTGCTGCCGAGCCTCGCCTGCGCGCAAGATGGCGCGCGGGGCTCACACAAGCCCGCCAAGAGGAACCTTCTCGCCTCTTTTCGCGGGAGGAGCCAACCATGATCTTATCGGGCTCATCGTTCCTCAGGAGACGTGTCGGCGTTCTGCTTGTGGTGCTGATCTGCGCCAACTTGGCGGTTTGGGTCTGGGCCTACAGCCTGTTCCATGGGCAGCCGCTGATGCTGGGGACCGCCTTGCTGGCTTGGGGTCTGGGCTTGCGCCATGCCGTCGATGCCGACCACATAGCGGCGATCGACAATGTGACCCGCAAGCTGATGCAGGACGGGCAGCGGCCCATCGCGGTCGGCTTCTGGTTCGCGGTGGGGCATTCGGCGATCATCGCCATCGCCTCCGTCGCGATCGCGCTGACGGCCAATGCCTTGGCGCGGTTCGGTGCGTTCAAGGAGGTGGGCGGCGTGATCGCGACCATGATCTCGGCGCTGTTCCTGTTTGCCATCGCCGCCATGAACCTGGTGATCCTGCGCTCGGTCTGGCGCACCTTCGCGCACGTTCGTGCGGGCGGCTCCTATGTCGAGGATGATCTGGACATCCTGCTAGGATCCCGCGGCCTTCTATCGCGGCTGTTCCGGCCGATGTTCCGCCTCGTTAACAAGAGCTGGCACATGGCCCCGCTCGGCTTCCTGTTCGGGCTGGGCTTCGACACCGCGACGGAAGTGGCGATCCTGGGCATGTCAGCCAGCCAGGCGGCGAGCGGGCTGTCGATCGGCACAATCCTGGTGCTGCCCGCGCTGTTCGCGGTTGGCATGGCGCTGGTCGACACCGCCGACGGCGTGGTGATGCTGGGCGCTTACGAGTGGGCTTTCGTCAAGCCGATCCGCAAGTTGTATTACAATATCACCATCACCCTGATCTCCGCCATGGTGGCCATCGTCATCGGCGGGATCGAGGCGCTGGCGCTGATCGGCGACAAGTTAGGCCTCACTGGCGCGCCATGGCGCATCGCCGCGGAACTGGGCGAGCACTTCAACAGCCTTGGCTTTGCCATTATCGGACTGTTCGTGCTGTGCTGGCTGGCAAGCTTCGCGATTTATCGCTGGAAACGGTTCGACGAGATCGAGGTTACGCCAGCCGCCTGATGGAGACGACAAGAGCGATTGGCTTGGCTACCGCTTTGAGTTAGGGCGATCATCGAAACGCCGGTAAAACAGCGTTTCGATGATCGCGCCGGTGCCCTCGCAAGGGGCTTAATCGGGAATGCGGTGAGGGGGCTTGCTCCCAATTCCGCGGCTGTCCCTGCAACTGTAAGCGGATAGCACGATGCACATCGCTCCTGAATGCGGGAGCAGCCACTGGGCCCCGCCGTGCAGGCGAAGTCTGGGAAGGCGTGCATCAAGCTGTGACCCGTGAGCCAGGAGACCTGCCGGCGCACCGGTCGCTCTTGCCTGATCCAGGGGATGGTCATGGCACGGTAACTCTCCGTCTGAGCGACGAAGCTGTGTGGCTGGGGCTGCACGGCCGCGCGGTTACGGGTGCTTGTCGCGCCCGCCCGTCGTCGCGCGCCGACCGGTCTTTTGACCGGCAAGCCCCGCCGTTGTCGCTCCGGCGCGTGGGAGTTCATGTGTGCCTGATCTGTCCGCCAATCTGTCCAAGGTGCCCGTCACCATCGTCACCGGCTTTTTGGGGGCGGGCAAGACGACGCTCATCAGCCATCTGATCCGCAATGCCGGGGGGCGCCGCCTGGCGGTGGTAGTCAACGAATTCGGCACGCTCGGTGTCGATGGCGACATCCTGCAGTCCTGCGCCATTCCGGACTGTCCTGCCGAGAACATCGTAGAGCTGGCCAACGGGTGCATCTGCTGCACTGTCGCCGATGATTTCATCCCCACGGTTGAGCGGCTGCTCGCCCTCGATCCGCGCCCCGACCACATCTTGATCGAGACCTCCGGGCTGGCGCTGCCCAAGCCCTTGCTCAAGGCGTTCGACTGGCCGGCGATCCGCAGCAAGATCACCGTGGATGGTGTGCTGGCGCTGGCCGATGCCGAGGCCGTCGCCGCCGGTCGCTTCGCGCCGGACGTCGCCGCGCTGGATGCCCAGCGGGCTGCCGATCCCAGCGTCGATCACGAGACTCCGCTGTCCGAGGTGTTCGAGGACCAGCTCGCCTGCGCCGACATGGTGCTGCTGACAAAGGTCGACCTTGCCGGACCCGACGGCGTTGCCGCCGCACGCGCCGTGATTGCCGCCGAAGCGCCTCGCCCCGTGCCGGTGATCGAGCTGACCGAAGGCGTGGTAGACCCGCGCGTCATCCTGGGCCTGGGGGCTGCCGCGGAGGACGACATTGCCGCCCGCCCATCACACCACGACGGCGAGGACGATCACGAGCACGATGATTTCGACAGCACCGTCATCGGGTTGGGTGAGATCGCCGATCCCGCCGATCTCGTCGCAAGGATCGAAGCGCTGGCTCGCGATTATCAGATCCTGCGGGTGAAAGGCTACGTCGCAGTCACGGGCAAGCCTATGCGTCTGCTGGTGCAGGCGGTCGGCGCACGGGTGCGTCACCAGTACGACCGTCCCTGGCGGCCCAGCGAGCCGCGCGAAACCACGCTCGTCGCAATCGCGGAGCAGGGGCGGGTCGATACCGCAGCCATCCGCGCGGCTTTGCTCGGCTAAGCCTTTCCGCGATGCACGTCATCTTCCGCGAAACCCACGGGATGGAGGAAACCGCCGTCCCGCAGGACCTCGGGCAAGCGCCCGCGGACCTCGTGGTGCTGTCGTTCTCCGACAGCGACCTGGGGGCGTTCGCGGCGGCGTGGCACCGGGCGTGCGAGGCGGAATCCGGCTTTCCGACCTTGCGGCTGGCGAATCTGGCGGCGCTGGCGCACCCGCTGTCGGTCGACACCTATGTCGAGCAGACGCTGGTAGGCGCAAAGGCGATTCTGATCCGGCTGATCGGCGGCACGCCGTACTGGAGCTATGGGTTGGCCCAAGTTGCGGCGCTGGCCCGTTCGCGCGGGATCGCGTTGGCCGTCCTGCCGGCTGACGGATCGCCGGACACGCGGTTGGACGATGCCTCAACGATTGCTGTCCCGGTACTGCGGCAACTTGCGCGGCTGTGCGACGTGGGTGGTGCCGAGGCAGCGGGTGCAGCGCTGGTGGCCTTGGCGGGCGAGGTGGGCCTGGTCGAAGCCTCCAATCCCACCGCGGCAGCACCGCTGCCGGAGACCGGCGGATGGGATCCTAAGCTTGGCCTTGTCGATCCAAGCGCCAAGACGCGCGATCGTGCCAAGCCTCTAGTGCTGATCGTGTTTTACCGCTCGTACCTGACCGCGCACGACCTGGATCCATTTGCCGCCCTTACCGGCGAATTAGAGCGACAGGGCTTTGCCACGCTGTCGCTGTTCGTCACGTCGCTGAAGGCGCCGCAGGTGCGCGATCAGGTCGATCGCTGGGTGCGAACCTTGCGTCCGGCGGCGATCGTCAATGCCACGGCCTTTTCGGCGCGAAGGGAGCAAGGCGACACTCCGCTCGACGGGGCCGACGTGCCGGTGTTTCAGCTGGCGCTGGCGACCTCCGGGCAGCCTGCTTGGGCGGCGGCATCGCGCGGGCTTTCCCCAGCAGACTTGGCCATGCACGTGGTTCTGCCCGAGATCGATGGGCGCATCTTCGCCGGCGTCGTCAGCTTCAAGGAGGCAGGTGCGCGCGATCCGGCACTGGAGTTCGCTCGCACTGTCCACCGCGCGGACATCCAGCGGATCGGAGCGGTCGCCGCGCGGATCGGCCGTTGGATTGCGCTCGCCCGGATGTCTGCGGGCGAGCGGCGAGTGGCGCTCGTTCTCTCGACCTACCCTGGCAAGGCGCATCAGATGGCCCATGCCGTCGGGCTGGATGCGCTTGCCTCCGCCGAAGCGATCCTGGCCGACCTTGCCGAGGCGGGTTACACGACGCGCACCGAACCGAACCTGGTCGCCCGGCTCCAGCAAGAGCATCTGCACTGGTCCCTGACCGAGTATCGCGAAGCCCTTGCGAGACTGCCCGAGGCTTTGCGGAACGATCTTGCCGACGCTTGGGGCGATCCCGAAGCGGATGAAGCCGTTCACGACGGTGCCTTTCATTTTGCCGCGCTGAAGATAGGCAACGTCTCGGTCGCCTTGCAGCCGGAACGCGGCGAGCGCGCCACGCGCGACGGCGACTATCACGACGTCACCCGCTGTCCCCGTCACGCTTACGTTGCGTTCTACCTCTGGCTGCGCACGCAAGGCACCGATGCGCTGGTGCACATCGGCGCACACGGCACGCTCGAGTGGCTGCCGGGCAAGTCGGTGGCCCTGTCGGACGCCTGCTGGCCCGAGGCTCTGGTGGGCGCATTGCCGGTGATCTATCCCTTCATCGTCAACGATCCCGGAGAGGCGGCCCAAGCCAAGCGCCGCGTTGCCGCCGTTACTCTCGGCCATGTGCCGCCCCCGCTCGCGCCTACCAGGAGTGGCGCAGGCCTTGCCTCAATCGAGGCGTTGCTGGACGAGTTTTCCAATGCCGAAGGGCTGGATCCTGCCCGGCGCGACCGGTTGCAAACGGCCATCCGCGAGGAGGCGCAGGCGCTGGGGCTGGAAGCCGAACTGGGCCTCGACGGCGCAACCACGCTGATCGAGGCGATTACCCGCATCGATCGCTTCGTGTGCGACGTGAAGGAGAGTCAGTTCGGCGATGGCCTGCACGTGTTCGGGCGTGGAGAGCACGGCGCGGCCGAGCGGAGTGGTTTGTTGGCTGCATTGGACGGGCGGCGCGTGGCGCCCGGACCCTCCGGCTCGCCGTTTCGCGGGCGAAGCGATGTGCTGCCGACAGGGCGCAATCTCTATGCGATCGACCCGCGCGCGGTCCCCTCGCGCGCGGCGCACGCGCAAGGCGTGACCTTGGCGGAGGAGCTGATCCGGCGGCACTTGCAGGACCACGGCGATTATCCGCGCGGCCTGGTGGTCGATCTCTGGGGCTCCGCGACGATGCGCACTGCGGGCGAGGAGTTCGCCATGGCGCTGCACTTGCTGGGCGCAAAGCCGATCTGGGACAACGCGTCCGAACGCGTAACTGGGATCGAGATCCTGCCGCTGGCGCTGCTGGACCATCCGCGTATCGACGTCACCTTGCGCGTCTCGGGCCTGTTCCGCGATGCTTTCCCGACGCTGCCGGTCCTGTTCGGACAAGCGGTGCGTGCCTTGGCGGCTCGCGACGAGACGGCCGAGTGGAACCCCTTTGTCGGCAAAGAGGTGGCTGCGCGCGTCTATGGCCCGGCACCTGGCAGCTACGGGCTGGGTATGGGCGACGCGGCTGAAGTCTACACCGATCAGGCCCGCCGCGCTGCCGGCGAAGCCTGGCTGGCCGCATCAAGCCACGCGCTTGACGTTGCGTCTGAAGCAGGCGGCACCGCCGATCCGGCAGGCCTGCGGCTGCGCGTGGCAGGTGCGGACGCCTTCGTTCACCTTCAGGATCTGCCCGAGACAGACTTGCTGCTGGCGGCCGACTATGCCGCGCACGAGGCGGGCTTCGCCGCCGCGCAAGGTGTTACGGGCGGAAACGCTTCGCTCTATCATCTCGACCATCGCGATCCCGTCCGCCCGACCGCGCGCACGCTGACCGAGGAGATTGCCCGGGTCGTGCGAGCCCGCGCCGCGCAGCCGGGCTGGGTGGCGGGCATGATGCGGCACGGCTTTCGCGGCGCGGCCGAGCTGGCGGCGACTCTGGACCACATGGGCGCCTTCGCGCACTTATCCGGTAGCGTACCGCCGTACCTGTTCGACCTTTACCACGATGCGACGCTTGGCCGTCCGGAGGTCCGGGCGTTCATCGAACACGCCAACCCCGGCGCGCTGGCCGCGATGGAGGCGTGCTTCGCCGCGCTCCACGCCGCCGGCTTGTGGCAGACCCGCCGCAATTCGATCCTCGCCAGCTTGCCTGTGGGCGACCCTTCATGAGCGGCTTCGAAGTCAAAGGATGGTGCCCGGATGCCTGGCACCCGATGACTGCGGGCGACGGCATGCTGGTGCGGATCAAGCCGTGGCTCGGCGTTCTGACTCGCGCGCAAGTGATGGGCCTGTGCGACGCGGCGCTGAGGTATGGTAATGGTCTGATTGACCTCACCAGCCGCGCCAACCTGCAACTGCGCGGCGCGGGCGAGGCGGATTGGCGCGTCCTGCTGGATCGGCTGGTCGCCCTCGATCTGATCGATAGCGACCCTGATCGTGAGGCCAGACGCAGCGTGCTGGTCGCGCCGGATTGGCAAGAGGGCGATGACACGCACCGCATCGCGAGCGAACTGCTGGCGCGGCTGGGCGAAGTCCCGGAGTTGCCGGGCAAGACCGGCTTTGTCGTCGATGCCGGTCCCGTCCGCGTGCTGAGCCATGAGGCTGGCGATTTCCGCATCGAGCGCGCGCAGACCGGAGGCATGATCCTGCGCGCGGACGGTCGTGCTCAGGGCGTCGCGGTCGCCGTGGGACGGGAAGTCGACGCCTTAATAGGGCTCGCCCGCTGGTTTGTAGCCAGCGGCGGTGNGGCGGGCCGGATGGCGCGCCACCGCGTCGACTTGCCTGATTGGGCCAGCGGCAGCATCGCGCCCGCTGCGCCGGACCTTCGCGTTCAGCCTGGACGATGCGATCTCGGCATGGCCTACGGTCTTCCCTTCGGCAGGGTCGAGGCGCGAGTGCTTGCGGCCGCGATCGAGCGGTCCTCGGCCCCGGCGGTGCGCTTCACGCCGTGGCGGGTGATGATCCTTGCAGGTGCGATCCGCGACGCGATCCCCGGACTAATAGACGATCCCGCCGATCCGCTGCTGCATGTCGATGCCTGTCCCGGCGCGCCGGGCTGTTCGCAAGCTACGGTCGAGACTCGCGAACTGGCGCGTTCGCTTGCTCCGCTCGTCAGCGGGCGGCTGCACGTCTCCGGGTGTGCGAAGGGTTGCGCACGGGCGCACACCGCCGACGTCACTTTGACTGGCCGCGACGGCCTGTTCGACCTCGCCGCCGACGCCCGCGCCGGGGCGCCACCGATTCGCACCGCGCTTGGCGCCGCCGAACTCCTGCGCCACTTTGGAGCCGCCTGATGCCGCATCTTTACGAAACCGATGGTGCGGCGATCTATCGCCAGTCCTTCGCGATGATCCGGGCGGAAGCCGACCTCGCGCGCTTTCCCGCCGATGAGGAGCCGGTGGCGGTGCGCATGATCCACGCCGCAGGCATGGTCGACTTGGCGCATCATATCCGCTTTTCATCCGGCTTTGCTGCCACTGCCAGGGCTGCCCTAGCCGAAGGCGCCCCGGTGCTATGTGATGCGCGCATGGTATCCGAAGGGATCACGCGCGCCAGGCTGCCCCATGCAAACCCGATCGTCTGCACGTTGCACGACATCCAGGTGCCGGACATGGCGCGCGCGATGGGAAACACCCGCTCGGCCGCGGCGCTGGAGCTGTGGCGGCCGCATCTGGCCGGTGCGGTGGTGGCGATCGGCAACGCGCCGACCGCGCTGTTCCACTTGCTCAACATGCTGGAAGACCCCGCCTGTCCACGCCCTGCGGCGATCGTCGGCTGCCCGGTGGGCTTTGTCGGCGCGGTGGAATCAAAGGCTGCATTGTGGGACATGCAGCCGGTGCCCTGTTGTTTGGTCGAAGGACGGCTGGGCGGCAGCGCCATCACTGTCGCGGCCATCAACGCCCTCGCGAGCCGCGCCGAATGAACTTGCTTTCTCCTGCCCCCGTCTTCACCCCCGTCGCGACTTGCGGCACCATTCACGGCGTCGGTCTCGGGCCGGGTGCGCCGGATTTGCTCAGCGTGCGCGCCGATCGGCTGGTACGCGGCGCGCGTCACGTCGCCTACTTCCGCAAAGCAGGCAGGCCGGGGCAGGCCCGACGCATCGCTGAGGGTATGCTGCGCGCCGACGTGGTCGAGATCGCCATGGAATATCCGGTGACGACCGAGATTCCGTTGACCGATCCGCGTTACAACGAGCAGCTTTCCTCCTTCTATGCCGAGTGCACCGAGCGCATGGCGGCGCTTGCCCATAGCGGCGAGGACGTGGTGGTGCTGTGCGAGGGCGACCCGTTCTTCTACGGATCGTTCATGCACCTGCATTCGCGCCTCTCGGGCGTGGTGCCGGTTAACGTGGTGCCGGGCATCACCGGCATGGCGGGAGCCTGGAATGCGACCGGGGTTCCGATCACCTGGGGTGACGACGTGCTTACGGTCGCCATGGCGACGCTGCCGGAGGACGAACTGGTCCGCCGCATCCGCGATACCGATGCGCTGGTGGTGATGAAGATCGGCCGCAACCTGCCCAAACTGCGCCGCGCGGTGGCGGCCGCCGGACGCGAGGACGTCGCCTGGCTGGTCGAGCATGCCGCAATGCCAGGGCAGCGGGTCACTCCGTTGACCAAGGCGGAGAGTGTCACGCCCTACTTCTCGATCCTTCTGATCCACGGTCAGGGGCGCCGTCCATGAGCGGACCAAGCGGCGGTTGGCTCGCCATTGCGGGTTTGGGGCCGGGTGACGAGGCACTGATCACGCCCGAAGTCACCGCCGCCTTGGCCCAGGCCAGCGATGTTATTGGCTACATCCCTTATGTGGCTCGTGTGGCCCCGCGCGAAGGATTGGTGCTGCACCCGTCCGACAACCGGGTCGAGTTGAATCGCGCCGCGCATGCGCTGGACCTTGCAGCACAAGGCCGACGCGTGGTGGTGGTCTCCTCGGGCGACCCTGGTGTTTTCGCGATGGCTTCTGCCGTGTTTGAGGCGCTGGAAGCGGGGGCGACCGCTTGGCGCAATCTCGACATTCGGGTGTTGCCCGGGATCACCGCGATGCTCGCTGCCAGCGCGCGGGCGGGGGCACCGCTGGGGCACGATTTCTGCGCGATCAACCTGTCGGACAATCTCAAGCCGTGGCCACTGATCGAAAAGCGGCTGCGGCTCGCGGCCGAGGCGGACTTCGCGATGGCGTTCTACAATCCGCGTTCGAAAGCGCGGCCGGAAGGCTTCGCGCGCGTGCTGGAGGTGTTGCGCGACGCTTGCGGCGAGGATCGCGCGATCCTGTTCGCGCGCGCCGTGTCGACGCCCGAGGAGGACCTGCGGGTCACCACTCTGGGCAAGGCGCAAGCCGAGATGGCGGATATGCGCACGATGGTCATCGTTGGGTCGAGCCGGACCCGGATCATCGATCGTGCCACTCGCCCAATCCTTTACACCCCGCGCTCTGCATCATGACCCAGCCACGCAAGTACGGCGCGCGGATCGTGGACTTCCTGGCGCGAGGGCAGGGGCGGGCGGTCGATCATCAGCACCGGCAGGCCGATCCGGCGCGCCGCGATCAGCTTGGCCTGCGCACCGCCGCCGCCCGCGTTCTTGCACACCACCAGGTCTATCGCGTGATCCCGCATCATCTGCACGTCACCTTCGGCGGTGAAGGGGCCGCGGTCGACCACAAGGTTATGTCTGGGCAGGGCGGGCGGCTCGGTCGGCGCATCGACGAAGCGCAGCAGATAGTGATGCTGCGGCTGTGCGGCGAACGCTTCCACATGCATGCGACCCAGCGCCAGCATCACCCGGCGCGGCGGTCCGGCAAGCTGCGCCACCGCATCAGGGATCGAGGCAACATGGCTCCAGCTGTCCCCGGCGACCGGCTCCCATTGCTTGCGCGTGAGCGCGACCAAGGGGACGTCGACCTCTCGCGCGGCGGCAACAGCATGCGCGCTCATCTTCGCTGCGAACGGGTGAGTGGCGTCGACCAGATGCGTCACGCGATGGGCGCGCAGATAACTGGCCAGTCCCGCCACGCCGCCGAAGCCGCCGATGCGGATCGGAACAGGCTGGAGACGAGGCGCTGCGGTGCGTCCGGCATAGCTCAGTGTCGCGGTGATGCCCGCACTGTCGAGCAGATCGGCGAGCGCACTCGCCTCCGTCGTACCGCCGAGCAGGAGGACGTTCGGCATGGCTGACATGGCTTCCTCCGCATGGTTGACGATCATCGGCGTGGGCGAGGACGGGATCAACGGCCTCTCCGCCCCGAGTCGAGCCGCGCTGGCGAATGCCAAGCTGGTCATTGCCCCCGCGCGGCACCTGGCGCTGCTGCCGGCAATTAGGTGCCCTGTGCTCGAATGGCCAGTGCCGTTCGCAGACGGTATCGCGCTGTTGCTGGAGCACCGGGGCCAGCCTGTGGTCATGGTGGCATCGGGAGATCCCTTCTGGTTCGGCGCGGGGGCCAGCGTGACCCGCCACCTCAAACCTGGTGAGTGGGTCGCCCATCCTGCGCCGTCGACGTTCACGCTGGCTGCCGCGCGGCTGGGGTGGTCGCTTCAGGACGTGAGCTGCGTGGGTCTGCACGCTGCACCGCTGGAGCGGCTGCGGCTACAGCTCGCACCCGGACGGCGCATCCTTGCGCTGATGCGTGATGGCGCGGCCGTTTCGAAGCTGGCCGGATATCTCACCGGACAGGGCTTTGGGCCTTCCGCGCTGCACGTGCTCGAGGCACTGGGCGGACCGCGCGAACGCATCCGCTGCGTGACGGCCGAGGCGCTGGCCTTCACCGACATCGCGCATCCCGTGGCAGTGGGGATCGATTGCGCAGGCGATGGCGCGGTCCTGCCGCTCACCGCTGGGCGCGCCGATGCATGGTTTGCGTCCGATGGCCAGATCACCAAGCAGCCGGTGCGCGCGCTGACCCTGTCCGCCCTCGCTCCGCGCCCGGGCGAACTGTTGTGGGACATCGGTGCCGGGTCAGGATCCATTGCGATCGAGTGGCTGCTGGCGCATGCCGCCAATCGCGCCTGCGCGGTCGACGCCGATCCCGTCCGTGCCGAGCGCATCCGCGCCAATGCCGCGACCTTCGGGCTCGACAGGCTGGATGTCCTCACCGCGCGGGTTCTGGACCGTTTGCCCGCCTGGCCGATCCCCGACGCGGTGTTCATCGGAGGCGGCCTTTCCGAGCAGTTGCTGGACATGGTGTGGGCGCACCTGCCTGCCGGCACGCGGCTCGTCGCCAATGCGGTGACGCTGGAATCCGAAGCATTGCTGGCGCACTGGCATGGACTGAAGGGTGGCAGCCTCCTGCGCATCGAACTGGCTGACGCTTTGCCTCTCGGCACACGGCATGGCTGGCGGTCGCGATATCCGGTGGTGCAGTGGAGTACCATGCTATGATCGTGGCTGGGTTCGGTTTTCGCAAAGGCACGGCGCTGTCTTCCTTGCGGGCGGCGCTCGCGCTGGCGCAGGAGGGGCATGAGCCGGTGCGCTGGCTCACCACCGCGCAGGACAAGGCCGAGGGGCTTCTCCCGCTGGCCGAGGCCATGAGCTTACCCCTGGTTGCACTGTCGCCCGAAGCGCTGACCGCCGCCGAGACCCAGACGCGGTCCGCTGCCAGCTTTGCCGCCCGCGGCACCGGCAGCGTCGCGGAAGCCTGCGCGCTCGCCGCGGCCGGTCCAGGCGCGCGCCTGCTGCGGCCGCGGCAGATTTCGCCCGATCGCATGGCGACTTGCGCCATCGCTCAAGGACCTTCGACATGACCGTTCATTTCATTGGTGCCGGTCCCGGCGCGCCCGACCTGTTGACCTTGCGTGGACGCGACCTGATCGCCGCCTCGCCGGTGTGCCTTTATGCCGGTTCGCTGATCCCGCAGGCGGTGCTTGCTCATTGTCCGCCAGATGCGCGCATCATCAACACCGCGCCCATGGATCTGGACGAGATCATCGCCGAGATCGCCGCCGCCGATGCTGCTGGGCAGGACGTGGCGCGGTTGCATTCGGGGGACCTGTCTGTCTGGTCCGCGATGGGCGAGCAGTTGCGCCGGCTGCGGGCGTTGAACATCCCTTTAACGGTGACCCCCGGCGTGCCGGCTTTCGCCGCTGCTGCCGCCGCGCTCGAAGCGGAGTTGACGTTGCCTGAATTGACGCAGTCGCTGGTGCTCACCCGCACTCCGGGCCGGGCGAGCACCATGCCGCCCGCCGAGAGCCTCACTAACTTCGCCGCGACCGGCGCCACTCTGGCCATCCACCTTTCGATTCACAACCTGGCGTGCGTGGTCGCGGACCTGATGCCCCGGTACGGTGGGGACTGTCCCGTTGCGGTGGTGTGGCGGGCGAGTTGGCCCGACCAGCGGGTCGTGCGCGCCACGCTGGCGACCATTGAGGAGGCGGTTGCCGGAAGTATGGAACGCACCGCTCTGATCGTGGTCGGGCGAGTGCTGGCGCCGCAGGACTTTGCAGAAAGCAGCCTCTATGCGGCAGGCTACGATCGCCGGTTCCGACCACAAAACAGCGGCTCGCGCTTTGCGGATGCGTCGGAATGAGCGGGCAAGCGAATGTGCCCGGGCTGATGATCGCCGCGCCTGCTTCGGGCACCGGCAAGACGACCGTCATGCTGGGCTTGTTGCGCGCTCTCACCGAAGACGGTCTGGCGGTGCAACCGTTCAAGAGTGGTCCCGACTATATCGATCCCGCCTTCCACCGCGCCGCCAGCGGCCGG
This sequence comes from Novosphingobium kalidii, assembly GCF_040534015.1. Lineage (NCBI taxonomy): Bacteria > Pseudomonadati > Pseudomonadota > Alphaproteobacteria > Sphingomonadales > Sphingomonadaceae > Novosphingobium > Novosphingobium kalidii. Next base: position 92,106 of record NZ_JBEWLY010000014.1, on the reverse strand, counting down.
GCGTCGTTCAATCTCGACAGCTGGGCGATGGACAGCGCGCTGCTTCAGGCGATTGCCGGACAAGCGGCGGGTGCGGATATGGTGCTCGCCGAAGGATCGATGGGGCTCTACGATGGCGTCGCGAGCGCAGGCGCATCCGGTAACGGAGCCAGCGCCGACATGGCGCGGCGCATGGGTTGGCCGGTGGTTCTGGTGATCGACGTGTCCGGCCAGGCCCAGTCCGCCGCTGCGACTGCGCTCGGCTTCCGAAGCCTCGACCCCGATCTGCCGTTCGCCGGCGTGATCCTCAACCGCGTCGCCAGCCCACGCCACGAACGGCTGGTGCGTCGAGGGTTGGACGCGGTCGGCATCCCCGTACTGGGCGTGCTGCCTCGCCGCGGCGACCTGACACTGCCCGAGCGTCACCTCGGACTGGTGCAGGCAATGGAGCATCCGGACCTCGATCGGGCTATCCGCGACTATGCCGCCTTCCTGCGCGCCCATGTCGATCTCGAAGCGATCCGACGTGCGGCCGCAGCGGGTACTGCCGCAGATGAGCATGGTGAAGCGGCCTTGCCGGCGCCGCCCGCTCAGCGCATCGCCTTGGCGCGCGATGCCGCGTTCTCGTTCGTCTATCCGCACCTGATCGAGGGCTGGCGGCGCGCCGGTGCGGAGATCTCGCACTTCTCGCCACTCGCCGACGAGGCACCCGCGCTCGATGCCGATCTGGTCTGGTTACCCGGCGGCTACCCTGAACTGCACGCCGGCCCGATCGCGGCCGCGACCACCTTCCTCAAGGCCTTAGGCCGCCATGCAGAGACTCGCCCGGTCCATGGAGAGTGCGGCGGCTACATGGTGCTGGGCGAGGGATTGATCGACAAGACGGGAGAGCGACACGCCATGGCCGGGCTGCTTGGCCTCGTCACCAGCTACGCCGCGCGCAAGATGCATCTGGGCTACCGTCATGCCGAGCTTCTGACGCCGGTTGCGGGCTTGGCGGCGGGCACGAAACTGCGCGGACACGAGTTCCATTACTCCACCATCGTCGAGCAGCGCGATGCGCCGCTTGCCCGCGTGACCGACGCCGATGGCGCCGCTGTGATCGAGGCCGGATCGCATCGCGGCCGCGTGACCGGCAGTTATTTCCATATGATCGCGCCGGTCCGATGATCTCGCTGCACCTCATCGGCATCGGCACCGGCAATCCCGATCACCTGACCGCCCAGGCGGTGGCCGCGATGAACGGCGCCGACCTTATCCTGCTGCCGCGCAAGGGCAGCGCCAAGTCAGACCTGATCGACTTGCGCCGCCATATATGCGCAGCCGTCCTCACCGCGCCCGTGCGCATGGTCGAGTTCGACTTGCCGGTGCGGGACGCGACGGGTCCATATCTCGCTGCAGTGCAGGACTGGCACGAGGCCATTGCGGACACTTGGCGGGCTCAGATTGCCTTGCATCTGCCGCAAGGCGGCACGCTGGCACTTCTCGTGTGGGGTGATCCATCGCTTTACGACAGCACCTTGCGCATTGCCGAGCGGTTGAAGCGCGACGGCCTGCCGATCGATGTCCATGTCGTCCCCGGCATCACCAGCATTCAGGCACTAACCGCTGCGCACGCCATTCCGCTGAACCCGCTTGCCGGGCCGGTGACGATCACCACCGGACGCCTGCTGCGCGCACAGGGCTGGCCGCAAGGCGCGGACACGGTCGTGGTCATGCTCGACGCCGGTTGCGCTTTTGAGGTGGTGGAGCCGCAAGGCACGACCATCTGGTGGGGCGCCTACCTCGGCATGGCGCATCAGGCGCTGGAACATGGACCGCTCGCCGAAGCAGCGCCGCGCATCGCAGCACGGCGTGCTGAACTGCGCGCCGCCTACGGTTGGGTCATGGACGTTTATCTAATGCGAAGAGAGAAGGTCCGGGATGCGCAATAGGCATGCCGCGCGCGTCGACCAAGGGGATCGAGACGCGCGAGAAGCTACCTGCCGCTGAGGCTGCCGCTCAGATCGCTTCAGTCGCGATTGGGTCGGCGGGTGTCCGGTGGTTCCGCCCTGGTCCCGTCAAGAAGAAGCAGACTGCGCCAAGCACGGTCGTTACCGCCACGGTCACCAGGAACGGAGTATAGCTGCCCGTTGCGCGCAGGGTGAAGCTGAGGATCAGGGCGCCGATGGCGCCGCCGCCGTCCAACCCCGCCTTCACAAAACCGAGGATCAGGCTGTAATTCTTCAGGCTGAAATGGCGTGAAATCAGATAACCGCCGATATCGCCCTCTGCGCCTTGCGCAAAGCCGATGAGCAGCACCGCACCCATCAACAGCCAGGTCGCCGTCACCGACGAAGCCAACAGGAGATAGCCAATGGCCGGAAGGCTGAGAGCGAACAGCGCGACAAAGTCGGGGCGCACCCGATCCAGAGCCACGCCAAATAGGATGCGTCCGCCGATGACGCCGAGAGCGTAGAGCGACACCATCCATGTCGCTATTTCGTCGGTCACGCCGGCGTCCAGAACGATCAGTTTCAGCTGCGAAGACGCGAACACCTGTGGCACGTTGATCAGCGCCATGCCGCCTACCAGCAGCAGGAAGGTTGGCGTCTTGATCAGTGCCATAAATTCCGGCCGGGTCAGCTTCACGTCCAGAACTGCGCTACCGTCCGCCGCCGTTTCGCCGACCTTTTTGGTGCGTGCCATGAATGTTACGCAAATCACGCCACCCACTGCGGAAATGACCGCGAGCATGACGAACGCCGTGCGCCATCCCGCTGAATTGATGACGCTGGCTGTGATCGGCGCCATGATTGCCCCAATCAGCGGCGGCGAGGTCATCAGCAGGGCCAGAGCGCTACCACGGGCGCGATCGAACTGTTCAACGATCAGCCGCGAGAAGACAAGCGAAGTGGAGAGCACACCGAAGATATGCTGCACCACCCAGATGAGGAAGAACTGGGCGATGCTGCCGCTCATGATGCTATAGGCGAGAAAGCCAAGCGACATGGAGATGAAGCCGATGGACGCTGCGACCTTCACGCCAAAGCGATCAGTGAAACGGCCGGCGAACGGCGTGAACAGCAGGGTGAATATCTGCAACGAGCCGATCAGGGCGTAATCTGCCTTCGACCAGCCGAATTCAGCGATCAGCTCCGGGCCGAACAGGCTCAGCGTGTAATGGCCGATGGCTGAGCCGGTGCCGATGCCGATGAACGTCGCCATCAGCGACTTCCAGTTGATCTTGAACTCGCTGAGGTAGCGCATCGGTTTTTTCCTCTCCACCGCAGATCCTCACGCAAAGCAGGCGTGGGCAGATGGCTTCGCATGATCGGTAACGCAGCAAATGGTCAAATGCCAAGGCCATTTGCGCCGTGGACAGATAAATTGACCATACTGTGTGATGCCGATATTGAAGATTGAAGATCGGCGGTAGTTCGTCTGAGGCCGAGCAGCATCACGATGACGCTGCAGCGGCGAATGGTGGGGAGAGAAGTATGATCGATCGCAGTCTGTCGAAGCTGGCAGTGATAGCCGGTGCCCTTGCACTTGGGGCATGCGCTAACGTTCCTGGTCCTCTTGTTTCAGCCGCTCGGGCACCCCTGTCTCCAGGGTACGAACCTGCAACAGTGAAGGTCGATTTCGCCCAGTCGCGCGGCGAATTTCTTCATCCGGAGCGCTACAACAACGTAAGTCGCCCGATGAGCTTCAATCAATCGCGCGATGATGATGTGGCCCTATACAACAAGATGGGACTGCACGGGCAGGTGTATCGCACCTGGGTCGACACCCATCTGATCTATAATGCGAAGACAGGGAGTTACGATTACAGCGGCGTCGATGATTATCTTTCCGACCTCAGCCGCCTTTCGGACAATCTGCTGGTCGTACTCGACACACGGGTGGAAGTCCGGGACCAGGGTCTGACGCCCGCACAGCTCAAGCCGATCATCAAGACGATCCTGCGCGATCTGAAGCAGCGGTATCCCAATATCCGCTATATCGAGGCGTTCAACGAGCCGGACCACAATATGGTCAAGGCGGTGATGCCGGGCGATCTCTACAGCTATTACGTTCCCTACTACGAAGCGGTGAACGAGGTTAATCGCGAACTGGCCCCGAAAACGCCGCTTGAAGTCGGCGGTCCGGCGCTGACCACCTTCAAGGAGGATTGGCTCACCGCATTCCTCGACGATTACGCCGCCGATCCCGACCCGGCCAAGCGCATGGATTTCATCTCCTACCATGCTTATGGTCTGTTCACCTCGGGAGGCCCGACCGAAGAAGGGCCGCGCGCCTATCATTTTTACAAGGGCGACCCCAGCGAGGTTGCCGATCAGCGCAAGAAACTCGTCGCGATGCTGCGCCAGCGGAGCATCAATACCGAGATCCCAAGCTTCATCACCGAACTTGGCATCTATCCCGGCCCTTCCTTCGATAACCGCGAGGATCCGCGGCCTGATTACCTGATCAACGCCGCCGGCGTGCCTTCCTTGACCTACTGGTTCCTGGAGCAGGACAATACCGTCCCCTTCAACTGGGTGCTGCGGCACAAAACCGAGGAGCGAAAGGACCAGCTGATCACCCGCGCGCGCGACGGGCAGCGCATCGCAGTCGATGCCGATGATGACATCAAGGTGCCGACCGGCATCTTCACTCCGTATGGCAATGCCATGCTGATGTACACGAAGCTGAAGGACGAACGCGTCGTCGCCAATTCCAATGCTTTGACTAACGGCAAGGGCGTCTATGCCATTGCCACGCGCGACCAGAGCGGCGCGGCGGTGATGCTCTGGAACTATCAGAGCACCGATGCGCAAAGCTATCAGGTCAGCATCGAGATGGACAACTTGCCGCCGGCACTGCGCGGTAAGCCCTTGCGCCAACGCATGTATCGCATCGACGACAAGGTGAGCAACTACTGGGCCAATCCAGCAACCGCAAACCTGCAGCTGGTTTCGGAATCGACGGTTCGTCCGGGTCGTATGCACACGTTGAACGTCGACCTCACGCCGAATGCCTTGCAACTCGTGACGCTCGAACCGGTGCAGTAAGACCAGGGAGGCGCAGCCTTGGAAGGCTGCGCTCCACTATAGCGCCTACGAGCCCGCCGCTGTTGCCAGGAGCCGACCGGGATGAGCACGCAACCTGTGAAACGCACCAGCCAGGCCTCTTTGGCCGACGGAGAGGCGCGTCTCATCCTCAGGGCCATGCTTGATGCGGCGATCGGTGCGGCCGACCCGGCCCGCGTCATACCGGCACATCTCCCTGAACCGCCTGCAGGCCGCTGCATCGTGGTGGGCGCCGGTAAAGCGTCCGCCGCGATGGCCGCCGCGGTCGAGGCCGCTTGGCCCAACGTTGAACTGTCGGGTGTCGTGGCCGTACCCCCGGGCTATGGTGGCGGTTGCTCGCGCATCACGGTCCGTGAAACGGCGCATCCTGTGCCTGACACGTCGTCGGTTGATGCGGCGCAGGAAATGATGGCGGCGGTGCATGGGCTTACGTCCGACGATCTGGTGCTTGCGCTGATTTCCGGCGGAGGTTCGGCGGCAATTTGCTTGCCTGCGGGCGACCTGACGCTTGAGGACAAGCAGGCGACCAATCGCATGCTGCTAAAGTCCGGCCTCGACATACGCACCATGAACGCCATCCGCCGCAGGCTTTCCGGCATCAAGGGAGGGCGGTTGGCGCAGGCTGCTGTTCCGGCAAAAGTCGTGACACTGGCGATCAGCGATATTCCAGGCGACGATATCGCCGCCATTGCTTCCGGACCGACGGTTATGGGGGATGACGACGGAGCGGATGCCAGCGCGTTTCTTGAACGGTATGGAAGTGCCTTGCCGGAACGGGTCGTTCGCCATCTGGCACATCCATACGCAAGCGCATCGGAGCCGGCGACACACGATGTGAGCTCAAAGCTGGTCGCCACGCCAGCCGACGCCTTGCAGGCGGCTGCCAGCGTAGCGGTAAGGCATGGTATTGTCCCCCAGATCCTCGGCGATGCAGTTGAGGGCGAGAGCAGCGAAGTCGCGCAGGCCATGGCTTCCCGGCTAACTGCGGACTGTCCCACCGTGTTCCTTTCCGGCGGGGAGACCACTGTTACGATCGGGACGGGGCAAGCCGGACGTGGCGGGCGCAATACCGAATTTGCCCTGGCGCTAGCCTGCGCATTGCAGGGACGCGGCGATACATGGGCCCTCGCTGCCGATACGGACGGCGAGGATGGGCAGAACCTGGGTGCGGCGGGGGCGTTGATCGCGCCCAACACATTGGAGCGCGCACGATCGCTGGAGCTGAACCCCCGCGATCATCTCGCGGATCATGACAGTGGCAGCTTCTTCCAGGCGCTGGGCGATCTCGTGAACACCGGGCCCACCCGCACGAACGTGAACGATTTCAGGGCCATTCTGATATGGCCGAACCGAGCCGGTTAAAACGGGCACAGGAGGCAGAATTGAATATTGGTTTTATAGGCGTCGGCATCATGGGCAAGCCGATGGCGGGTCATCTGCAGAAGGCCGGCCATACGGTTGCCGTGGTGCAGAACAAGTCTCCGTTGCCAGAGGCGCTTGTCGCCAACGGCGCGGTCGTTTGTGGCAGTGCGCGTGAAGTGGCTGAGAAGTCGGAAGTCATCATCGTCATGGTGCCTGATACGCCCGATGTTGAGCGAGTTCTGTTCGGCGAAGCCGGTGTCGCCGAGGGGCTGAACGAGGGTTCGCTGGTCATCGACATGAGTTCGATCGACCCGATCGCCACGCGCGAATTCGCCAAGCGGATTGCTGCAAAGGGCTGCCAGTATGTCGATGCGCCGGTGTCCGGCGGACAAGTCGGCGCCGAGAACGCTGCCTTGACGATCATGTGCGGCGGCGAGGAGGATGCCTTCGCGCGGGCTCTTCCGCTGCTGAAGCTGATGGGCAAGAACATCACGCATGTCGGCGGCGTTGGCGACGGCCAGGTGGCGAAGGTCGCGAACCAAATCATCGTCGCGTTGAACATCGAGGCGGTCAGCGAGGGGTTGGTTTTCGCATCGAAGGCCGGTGCCGATCCTGAAAAGGTGCGAGGCGCTCTGCTGGGCGGTTTTGCATCGTCACGTGTCCTGGAAGTCCATGGCGAACGCATGGTCAAGCGGACCTTCGATCCCGGTTTTCGCATCGAGTTGCACCAGAAGGACCTTAATCTCGCCCTCGACGGGGCGCGTAAACTGGGCATCGGCCTGCCGAGCACGGCCTTGTGCCAGCAGTTGTTCAGTGCGTGCGTCGCGCAAGGCGGTAAGAGCTGGGACCATTCGGCCCTGGTTCGTGCGATCGAAGCGCTGGGAAACCACGAAATCGGATCCTGAGTTCGAGGCTGGTTCGAGGGTGGGTGCGAAGCTGGCGTTCTTTGCACCTGCCTGCTGGCTAAGCTAAAAGGCAGGCTTCACTGCAAGGCGGCTGCGGATTGCCTGCCCTTTTCGAGGTCATGAATTGTCGAAGTCTTCGATCAAGCCGGCAAAGCTCGCGGACGCCATTGCCGACCATATCCAGCACCTGATCCTGGAAGGAGCGCTGCCGCCAGGCGAGCGTCTGCTGTCGGAACGTGACCTATCTGAGAAGCTGGGGGTTTCACGCCCGTCGCTTCGTGAGGCCCTGGATACATTGATCGCGCGCGGCCTGTTATTCGCGGACGCGAAGGGCGTCTGCTTCGTCAGCGAAGAGATGGGCCGATCGATCCGCGATCCGCTGCTGATGCTGTTTGACGATCCGCGCGGGCGCTTCGACTGCATGGAGTTCCGGTCCGTGATCGAAGCCAGCGCGGCCGGCTTGGCAGCCGAGCGGGCCACCAGCGCCGACAGGGAAGCGATCGAGGAGTGCTTTGTCGCGATGCAGGCCGCGCACGAAAGCGGCGACGTGGACCGGATCGCGGCGACCGATGCCGACTTCCATTTCGCCTTCTACGGCGCATCGCACAACCTGATGCTGCTGCAGGTAATGCGCAGTCTTGAGCCGATCCTGCGCTCGAACGTCTATCTGAACCGCAGAAATCTTTATGAACATCGGGCGCAGCGCGAGGAGCAGCTCGCCGAACATCGTGCCATTTACGATGCGATCATGGCACGCGACGCGGCGGGGGCAGAGCAAGCCGCACGCCGCCACATGATCTCCGCAAAGCAAACGCAGCAGGCGATCCATGAGGAGGAACAGAGGCTGGAGGCCGCAATCCGCCGCCTGTCGCGCCACGACTTGCTAGCGCCTGCCAGGACGGCAGACGCCAAACCCCGCGCTCGCTGAACCGCCGCCGAGCCCGCGTGCCTAGGGAGCGGCGGTGTACATGTCCTCGGGCTTCAACCGGTTCAGCATTTCCTCGCCGGCAGCGAACCGGCGAATGTTCTCGCAGATTATTTCCACCGAACGTCCGGTGCGGTCGGGAACTTGCGGGGTGACGTGGGGGGTAATCAGAGTGTTTGGGGCGTCCCAGAGGCGGCTGTCCGCAGGCAACGGTTCTACCTCAAACGTATCGAGCCCGGCCCCGGCTATTCGTCCCTCGTACAAAGCGGCGATCATCGCCTGCTCATCCACGACCGGGCCGCGGGCCATGTTGATCAGGTAGCCGGTCGGCCCGATCAGATCGAGTTCCCTTTGCCCGATCAGATGATGCGTCGCATCCGACAGGCCCAGGGCGAGCACCACGAAATCGCTTTCTTTCAATAGAACGTCTAGCTCGCCGCCGCTTTCGACGCTCAGGAGCAGGTCGATACCTTCGGGAGGAGCGGCAGCGCTTCGGCGATAGGCGATCGTTCGCATCCCAAATGCCTTGGCGCGCTTGGCGATCTCCTTGCCGGTATTGCCCAGCCCGACGATGCCCATGGTGCGTCCGAACAGTCCACGAAGGTTGTCCTGACCTGCAACGCCCCATTCATGCGCCCGCTGCGCGTCGATGAAGGCGGGGAACTCGTATGCCAGCGCCAGTGCGAAGAACATGGCATGTTCGGCCAGGACTGGCGCGGACCGACCCGCTGACCCGGTCACGACCAGTCCTTCGCGAAATGCGGCGGGTTTCGCCGCGCGGTTCAGACCGGCGTGATCGACGTGAATCCATTTCAGCCGCGTCGCGTTTAGAATACGGTCGTCGGGGTCCTTGGCGAGGATAGCGACGTCAGCGCGTGCGAGCGCCTCGTCAAAGCCCTCGTCGTCGGGCGATGCGAACCGCAGGACCTCCGCTTCACCGAGCGCCGTGGATACCTGATCCCAGTGCGCAGCGTTGTAGCGGAGCGTCGTCAGCACGGTGCGGCCTGCCAGCATGGCGATTACGCCGCCGCGCCAGAGAGGACGACGACTTCGAAAAACTTGACGCCCGGCAGGTCGATCCATGCGTAACCATCTGCGTCTGCCGCGCCTACTGCGAGTGCCTCGCCGCTTACCAGCGCACGCGCCTCCTCCACAGCGCCCGGGATTCCGAGGCGAAGACCAGTCAGGACCGGAGGTTCGTCATAAGCGCTTTGCCGCTGACCTGCGTAGTTGACGATATGCACAACTCGCTCGCCTGCCTTGTTCATCCGCTCCCGCACTGTCACCTCGACCGGACCGGCGCCCTCGATCCGTACAGGTCGCTGGCTAGCGCGGTCGATCAGATGGCGAAGGATCTCGCGGTGTTCGGGCAAGCCGTCGCGGAAGTAGTGCCATTCAGGCAACCAAGGCAGATGGACCGTGCGACCTTGGCCACATTCGCGGGTCATGACGCCCGGATGCTCGGTCGGTTCACCCTCCAGATAGCAAAGCTCGGGCGGGCCATAGCGCGGCTGCGGCAGCAGTTTTAGCGCGGTCTCGATCCCATCGCGCGGCTCGGTATGGAAGTAATAGCCATGCAGATGTACCAGCTTTGTGTCGGCCAGGTCCGTTTCGCCTTCCGCGATGCGGAAGTAGGTTTCCAACGTCTTGGCGGTGTGGACGATGCTCGTCGCAGGAGCCGACTTGAGCGCAAAACCCATGCGCCGCTGGCCCCTCTCGTCGTAATGTCCCGTCTCGCCGGTCATAAGGACCGTGCCGCCCGCCGAGACGTATTCGTCCAGCACCTTCGCCTCATTGTCGCTGAGGCAGTTGATGGCAGGCAGGAGGATAACGTCATACCGTGCAAGCGCTTCGCCGATATTGTCATCGGCCATGCGCTCGTCGCTGAGGAAATCGAAGGGGATCCGGCTTTCCAGCAGCAGTCGATAAGCGCCGCGAAACGCGGTGTTCTGTAGTTTTCCCGACAGTGTCGCCCCCGCATAGGCGGCGTTGACACGCGAATGGTAGAGCGCGACCCGCGCCAGCGACCGGGTGTCGGTCAAGTAATCGCCATTTGCCGCATGCCAATGCAGGAAGCGCTTCACCGGCTCCAGCGGCTCGCGGTTCTCTTGTTCGAACGTTCCCAGTACGTAGTAGTCGATCTGAGCTCCGCTGGCGATCTGCTGGCCAAATCGCAGCATATGATTGTGCGACGTTTCCGATGCATAGCGCCATTGATAGTCGAGGAAGTTGGTCGAAGCGCAGCTATAGGTCTTACCCTGACCGATTGCGGCACCCCAACGGGCAAGCTCGCCCGGCTGATGCGGCCATTCAGGGGCAGGGCGGGCGACTGCACGCTGAATTTCCAAGCGCATGAAATCGCACGCGCCGCGGCCATTGCCCATCACGCCTGTGCTGGGACGTATCTCCTTGACGGTGTCATAGATACGCTGCGCAGCGGCTACGCTGGTCCGCCGCTTGAAAGCCAGATAATCGGCATAAGCAGGGTCGGAGAAGTCCTCTTTCATCGGCAGCCGGCGGCCGAACATGTCCGCAAAGCCCTGCTGGCAATTCTGACAGTGACAGATACCGCGATATTCACCGCCATAATCGTACGGCTGATATCCGGTCATGTTGAAGAACGCGCCGTCCAGATCGTAGCGTTCCAGCCCTTCACGTAGGATGCGATGCCCGTAGTCCAGCGACCAGCCGCCGTTCACGCACGCCTGGTATGTGCCGTTGTACTCCTGCGGTTCGCCGCGCTCGTTGTGCACGAACCACTCGGGATGGGCTTCATAGGCCAGCCGTGTGCCTTTCGAGAGGTCGAACCGCCCGACCATTTTCAAGCCGTGATCGTGTGCGGCTTTCAGCATGGCGCCCGTCAAGTCGCCCTTGAGGAACGGGTTTGTCGCGTGGAGCGATAACTCGGTGGGATAAAAGGCATAGATGCCGCCCACGTTGAAAGTGATAGCGCTTGCGCCGAACGCCTTGGCTTGCTTCGCCAGCGCCTCCGGATCGAGATCGGCATCGGTCAGCCGCAGGTTGGTCTGCACGATCCGATAGGGTTCTTCCCACCAGGGCTTCTGGTCGTGCATGTTTTCCACCTTTCGATTCCTGCTTTCGCCCGTCGCGCCGGCGGGCCGTTGCGGCTCTGCCCGGTGCGATCGGCTTATGTCAGTGCCCAAGGCTGGTCAAATCTTTTGGCCACTCGCCGTGCAACTCATATCTCACAGAAGAGGGCAGGGCGGATGAAGACTCTCACCGCGGCTGAATCATGAGAAACACAGACAGGAAGATGCTGTTACTCAATCCCATCAGGATCATCGCCAGGGCGGCGGTCGCGCCTTCCTCCTGGCCCAGTTCGCGGGCGAAAGCGGTGCCCACTCCGTGCGCCGAAACGCCAAACATCATTCCGCGCGCAAACGGGTCGTTGATACCGAAGCCCAGCATGATGTTGCCGAATACTCCGCCGATGATACCGACGAGTATGACCATCAGCGCAGCCAGTTTACCATCCCCGCCGAGTTGTTCGGCAAAGGGCATGGCGAATGGCGAGGTTATCGAGCGCGGCAATAGACTGGCTGTCAGCAGGTCTGAAAAATCGAAGAAGTACGCAAAGGCGAGCCCGGTACAGAAGCTGACTGCTGAACCGACCAGAATGCAGGCGGCTAAGGCTCGCCACCGCGCCCTGACGGTGGCGCGAAATTTCCACACGGGAAAGGCAAACGCCACAGTCGCAGGACCAAGCAGCCATATCCAGAACGCGTTCAGTCCAAGATACGTTGCATAATCCGTTCCGGTGCTGAGTGTGGCGAACACCAGCACCGGCGGTACGGTTACCGCTGGTCCAGCCCACCATCGCCCGATGCGTCGCTGGATCGCACGCGACAGGATGTAGAGCGACAGCGTCGCCACCAACCAGATCAGCGCTGCTGGACTGGCGCTCACGATTGCTCTTTTCGCGACACCACAGCAGGGCGCCGAGACAGAAATTGCGCGAGAAGCCCCACGGAAACCATCATGATCACCGTTCCTGCCACTAAAGTGAACAGCAACTTTGTCCCAAGCGTTCCGAACAACGCGGGGTAGGCGATGATTGAAAGCACGGCCGGAATGAAAAAGAGTATCAGATGGGCGATCAACAGATCGCATCCGGGCTCGAGCGGCGCTGCAAGTTGAGGCCGGATGTGCAGGAGGCCGTATAGAAGAGCGCACCCTATCACGCCGCCTGGTAGGGGGAGGCCAACTGCATTTCGCAACGCCTCGCCCAGCGCCCATAGCCCCACGCAGATCGCGAGCCCGGGGGCGTACCTCGTGAGGCGCTGAAGCAGAGCGATGGTCCTTCGTCACTCACACGAGGTGAAGAGACTATCACCTCCATCGTGCGATCGGCGACTTCGGCGTCGCTCGAACCGATGTCAATGCTCCCGGCCTGACGCGAACCGCTCTCTATAGCATGCAATTGGCCTTTGAGGCGGCAGCTGGCACACACTTTGATGTGGCATCCAATCAGTGCTGCTGAGTGGCGTTTTAGGATTAAGCAACCAGGCACGAGTTGATGCTGTAGCAACCGATGGACACGAGAAGAATCCGGTCAGCATGGCTGAACGGCTCTCTTGAACGACGATCAAAGATGCTTAGAAAAAACCTTGAGGTATATACGTTAATATCACGTAAATTTTCATGGGAACTGGCAGCTGACTTGCGCCGTTAAGATAACATCGAACGAGAATAACAGAAGGAAATTGATATGGATGCGAAGCTAACCTTCGCGGCAGCTCTTGCCGCGTCTATCGTTACTCCTGCCATGGCAGCCGGAACGCCGTCTTATAAGGCTGAAACGCCGGTCGTCGTGGAACGTGCTCCGAATGGCCGCGCGACAGCGGTTAGGGTCGACGGCACAGTCTACCCGGTGTGCACGACGGAGCAGCAGGACGGCTGCATCCAGCCTCGCGCTGCAAAGCTCGGTTGGGGTGATCGTCCGTTGACCTATTGGCCGGGAGAGAGGGCCTATGCAGAAAGTCGCGGGCAGTGAGGTGCCGCGGTCCGCTGCGTAGCTGCGAGGAACAAAATCCTGCTTAGCAGAGATTGACCCGAGGGCTGTACAGGCGAGTATTTCGCGATCGTACCTCAAGTTCTGCCTAGGCAGTCAAAGAGCGATGGCGGTGCCAACTGGCCTCTCAAGGGCTCAAAGGCATCGCGCAATCATCGCAGCAGCAAGGTGGCGAGGCAGCGGGGGACACGACAGAATGGCCGGGATGGCCTCATGGCAGGTGCAGTTGGTTCCAGGCGTTCGGAATGCCGCTGCCGCTTCAGGGCGACCTGTCACAACAAAGGAGAAAAGCGGACATGGTAGAAATTCCGGTTGAGCGAAAATCAGGTGGCGTTCCCTGGTGGGTGTGGGTTCTGCTGGTTGTTGTAGCCCTCGGGTTACTGATCTGGTGGGCCTCCGACGACGAGGTAGTACCTGTCGAGACAGAGACAGCCGCAGTAGTAGCAGTGCCACCCGCGGGGCCGACGGCCGTCACGGATATCTCCATGCTGCTGCCACAGATCCCAGCGGACTTCGTGGGCCGCGAGGTTCAGTTAAACGGCGTGCAGGTTCAGGAAGTGGTTGGCGACGTGGGCTTCTGGATTGGCCCGAGTGCCGAACAGCGGATCTATGCTGTTCTCACCGAAGAACGCACACCTGAGACCGCGATGGAAGGCGAGGCTGACGTAAACGCCGGCGCAATGGCTGATATCACCGGGACGATAAGGACGCGCGAGGAAGTCCTCCGCGGGTTGGCGGTTGGTTCCACCGCACAGGATCTGCCGTCAGGCGTCGACCGCTTCATCGTTGTGTCCAACTATCAGGTGCGGAACGGACGCTAACTTTTTAGGCGCAGTTCGTCAGGCCGAAGCTGAAGATGAACCCTGCTTGCAACAATTGAGCGGCGGTACCTCGTGGGCCGCCGTTCATTGTTTGCCTAATATTCTGGAAGCCGTTTCGCACTGAACACCATTTTCAATGGAAGAGCGCCGTTCCCGTGAGAGGGCGCCAATTGGTCCCGCTACAAACAGAGGAGGAGAAAGCCATGCCATGGATCCGCAACCTTAAAGGCGCTTTGCTCGCGTTCGGCTGTTCGATCGCTATCAGCGGCTGCAACTCCGGCGATATAACGTCAGCCGAAGTCACGACTGCCGCTAAAGAGCGGGTAGCGGCATCGTTGGGCCTCAGTCCAGACGCAGCACTCTTTTCGAACGTATTTGTCGGCCAACCGGTGGACGGGGATGCTGTCCTTTGCGGCACCGTCGAAGGCAGGCGGGCTGATGGGACAATCATTCCGCCACGCCGCTTCATTGCGGCCGCCGATCCGGAACGGTGGATCCGCTTTGATCGCGCCGGACAAATGGCGGATGTTCCCCTCAACATGGCGGGAGACTGGGCGACGATTTGCGCGGGAGAAAATGAAGTCCGATAGTATCGCTGCGCTCAATCGGAACAGCTCCAGCGCAACTTTGAAAGCGACGCCAGCGACGGTCTGACGCTGTCCGAGCCGAAGGACCTTGCGGGGTTGCTCGAGGGACTGGCTGAGATCCTAAACCGCGCATAGGCACCCTCGGCTCCCTTCGACATAACCGCTGCTGAGCAAGGCAATGGTGGTATCCCTAACTTGCCGCTAACTGCCGTGCCTTCCGTGTAGGCTTCAACTATGAGGACCTTCCACTTTCGCCAGAGGAGGCGTCCATGCAGATTGCGGTTTTGACGTTCGAGGGGTTCAACGAACTGGACTCGTTCATCGCGGCGGCAATCCTCAATCGCATGAAGCCCCATGGTTGGGCCGCGCATATCACATCGCCGACGGAACAGGTCACGTCCATGAACGGCGTCACCGTCCGGCGTCAAAAGCCGCTGGAGTTCGCCGGGCAGGCCGACGCCGTCCTGATCGGCAGCGGAAGCAGGACCCGCGATATCGCTGCGGATGGCAGCTTGATGGCGCGGGTCAAGCTCGACCCGGCTCGCCAGTTGATCGGCGCACAGTGCTCGGGCACGCTGCTGCTGGCCAAGCTGGGCCTTATAGGCGATCTGCCGGCCTGCACCGATCTGACCACAAAGCCTTGGGTGATCGAGGCAGGCGTGGAGGTGGTCGACGCACCCTTCATCGCGCATGGCAATGTCGCCACTGCCGGCGGCTGCCTTGCTTCCCAATATCTTGCGACCTGGATGATCGCTTGTGGCGCTTCCCTGCGCGATGCCCGTTCGGCGATGCACTATGTCGCCCCCGTGGGCGAGAAGGCGCTGTATGTGGATCAAGCCATGAAGATCGTTGCGCCCTTCATCGCTCCAAGCGCCGCTCTCGTGCGCTAAGCCCTGCCATATCAAATCGGCGGCAGGTGCTCCATATTCCTGAAGCGGAGGGGAAACGCACACACATCAGCACCAGCCGGATCACCTCCGGCGACGCGCTGACTAACGGACTGGCCGGTGTGCAGAAACTGGGCATCAACCTAACCTGCGCAAATTACGCCTTGGTGCGCGTGGCTCGAAAGTGCCACCGGCTGCGGCTGGGATTGGCGATGGAACTCTCCCTCGTGCGGGGTAGCTTCGGCACCGCTGGTCGGTCCGCCCTCCAGATCGCGAAGCATGCGTTGCGACGCATCGTAATGGCAGTGGCACGACCGACCCCGTCGCTTCGCATTGTACAATGCTATGTCGGCGTTCTGGTACAAAGCGTCGAGTTGGCCGGCATCCTCTGGGGAGCGTGAGGAGCCGATGCTCAGGGAAATTGTACGATCATGCTCCTTGAAGCGCCAAGCCCGGCCCTGGATCTTGCGGAGCTGGTCAATTACCTCGCTCTCCTTGTCGCGAGTGCCGGGGCAGAGCACGGCGAATTCATCGCCTCCGATCCGTGCAATGTTGGTTTGGGCGACGTTAGACGTTACCTCTTTGAGCATGGCAGCCACCTGACGGAGGAGCTCATCACCGCAGGCATGGCCGAACCGATCGTTGGTGTCTTTGAGGTAATCGACGTCGATAAGGAAAAGGCTGAACGGTTCGCCTTGCGCTGCCAAGCCGTGAGCGTCCGCCTGAAACGCCGAACGATTGCCGATTCCGGTCAAAAAATCCGTGCGTGCAGCAGTGCGGAGCGCCTCCGCTTCCGCAAGATTAATCTCATGACGCTGCTGCGCGGCATCGAGGTCACGGCGGACGATTCGAAAACGATCCGCAATCGCGAGGGAGAGCGCCAGCGCCTCAAAGGCTAGTGCTGCAAATGTGGCCATATCCACAAAGTCGATCTGCGGCATCAGACCGAGATTTCGGGCGAGCCGCGCCAGGAAGACGATAATGGCGGGCGACCAGCCGATCAGGTAGAACCAGACGAGGCGACTACGCCGCCGTACGGCGATCCAGCACGACACCCCTACAGCAGCGGCAGTGGCGAGTAATACATAATTAAGCAGGCGATCGGTCAGCACCGGCGGGAACACCGTTTCGGCGGCAGCCATGACGCCGAGAACAGCACCGGACAGCGCGAGCAACCGACCGATCCTCAGCAACGAACGTGGCAGTATCCCGTCCTCGATAACAGTGAAGAAAAACATATTTCCGGCAGCGATCATCAGCCCGACCAGGATGAAGTCGATGCGCACGACTACTGGTCCGGCAAACGCGGGGAAAACATATGCGGCAACGTTGGTCCAGGTCATCCCATAGGCGAAAGCCGCAGTGACCCACGCGAGGTACCAGCGTTGGAATGAGGGGCGGCGACCAGTATGAATGACAAGATTGTAGAGCAGGGCCGAACACAGTGTTCCGGCAAATATTCCCATGAGCAGGAGCCATCGTGCGTCTATTCGCACCTGCTCTGATGCGGCAACCGCGACGATTTTGCGCATCAGCGACAGGTCGTCGATGCGCTGAAAGCCCAAATAAAGCCCCTGGACGTCACTTCCGGACGTCATCACCGGGAATCGGAGCAGTCCGCCCGGGGCCCAGTGCTCCTGCATGTCGTACTGATTGACGCTCAGACGGCGTGCGCCGCTGGAGTCTTCGATCAACACCGCCACCTCCTGGAACCGGATTTGATCGACCAAGAGGTTCCAGTCTGGCGGAAGGGCGCGCAGGCGGCTTGCGTCGAGCTTCAACCACAGCCAACCGGCTGATCGCGTTGGCCGGTCGGCACCGCAGCTGTAGACCGCCTCTCGCACCGCGAGATCTGAAGCGTGATCAGGCAACGTTGCCGTGCATGCCCCACGGTGGAGGTCGATGCTCGCCGCGACCGCCGCCTGCGGGGAAGTGCAAAGGCACAGAAGCAGCAACGCTCCCAGTCGGCATATCGTACGTCGCAACTCCACCCCCGCGGAGACCTGTTCCACATCGCGAGAGTATCTTCAACATCCTAACAAGAGGTGCGTTCGTCTGCTCGGCGCTCGGAATCGACGGGATTGTTAGCGATAATCCTTAAAATATCAGCAGAAAACGACACCGCGCGTGGGCAGCGCCGCTTTGATGCCTCCTGCGATCGGTCAGCTGCCGAGATAAGCTCAAACACCAAAAATGAAACGTTTCACTTAACTGTCACGGCAGCGTGCGAGAGGCGGGTGATCCGATTGCAGGGGGAATGCAGCATGTTTCAACTCACACGCTCTAAAACGTCTTGGCGCCGCCGGCTTCTGCTTGGCAGCGCCCTTGTCGCGCTTACTGCGGGGCAGGCAGAGGCGCAGACTCAACTCTCTCCGGCGACCGAGGACGCTGCCGAAGAAGATATCGTTGTCACCGGGACGCGGATCGGCGCAGGCGAGAGCCGGGCGGTACTGGTGCTTGGTCGCGAGGATATCGACGATCGCCCGCTTGGTGCCGACATCACCCAAAGCCTGAACAAGATTCCGGGCGTTCAGGCCACCACCGGCGATGCGCGCGGCGGCAGCTTCTCGTTCGAGTTCGCGATGCGCGGCCTGAATAAGGAGCAGGTGGGCTTCACGCTCGATGGCATTCCGACAGGCGACGCGCGCTTCAACGGCGGTTCGCCACCGCAGCGCTTCATCGAGTCCAGCAACATCCGCCGGATCACCGTGTCGCAGAGCGCAGGCGATCTGGGCGCGCCATCCCGCTTTGCGCTGGGCGGCTTCGTGGATTTCGTCACGGACGATCCGACGCCAAGGCCGGGCGCAGCACTGGAGGCGGGCTATGGCTCCTACGATTTCTGGCGCAGCTATTTTCGCGTCGATAGTGGCGAGGTCGCGCCGGGGCTCTCGGCCTATGCCAGCTACTCCACGCAGGAGAACGACGTCTGGGCGGGGCCCGACAATCGCCACTCGAAACGAGAGCACGCCGAGTTCAAGATTGTGCAGACGTTCCTGACCGGCTCATTCGTCAAGGCGCGGGTGAGCTGGAACGACCAGCAGGACAATGACTTCAACATCATCTCGCTAGCCGAATTCCGGGACGATCCGTGGTCGGACCGAGCGACCGACCAATTGAGCGGGATACCTGCCATAGACGCCAACTATGGCGGTGCCCTCGGCGGTACGCGGCAGGACTTGCTCGCTTACGCCAATATGGGGCTGCAATTTAGCGACAAGGTGCTGCTGACGGTCAATCCCTACTACCAGACCTTGCGCGGAGAATCGCTGCGATACCAGGATCGTGCGCGCGTGCTTACGGGCGGTGATCCCTATGCGGTAAACGGATACAACGCGAACGGCGGTGCGATCCGGCCGAAGCTCACGACGCTGCGCAATAGCAATGAACGGGGTGGGCCGGCCGACATGCGCGTCACCCCGCGCGATCGCGACCGCTACGGCTCCACCGCAGAGCTCTGGCTCAACGGTGTGCTGGCCGGCCACCGCATTCGCATCGGCGGGTGGTGGGAAGGTGGCGACTCTGCCGAGGAGCGCCGTTTCTTCCGCATCATCGATCCGGTCAGGAGCATCGGCTATGATCGGGATGCGCTCAATTATGTCGAGTACCAGCGATCGACGACGATCGAGACGACGATGCTCTATGCCCAGGACTCGATCGAGGTGGTGCCGGAATTGCTGCGCATCGATGCCGGTGCGAATTGGTTGAACGTGAAGTACAAGGCGAGCTCGCCCCTCGAATACCGTGCGCAACTCGACTTCTCGCAGAACTCGGGCCTCAATCCCAAGCTTGGCTTCACGCTGATCCCCGCGCGCGGGATCGAGATTTACGGCGGCTACGCCAGAAACTTCTCCGGCATTCCCGAGGACGCATTCCTGGGATCGACGGCAGTGATCAAACCCGACTCCCTTGACCCGATCCGGTCAGAGAATCTGGATGTGGGTATCCGGTACACCACAGGTCGCGCTGCCTTTTCGATCCAAGCCTATTCGGTCGACCTTAAGAACAATATCGGCATCGTTCCCAACGATCCGACCGTTACAGACCCTGAGGAGATCATTCGCGGCAATGTCGCGACGCGCGCTGCCAACATCGCTGGTCAGCGCACGCGCGGCATCGAGGCGGTGGCGCTGGGCAATCTCGGCGCAGTCGATTTCTACGCCAGCTACTCCTACCAGGATGCCCGCCACGACGATCTGCCAGTCGGATCGCCTGAACGTGCGGCGTTGGCTTCGGTGGGCGTGATCGCCGGGGAGCGGGTGCGCAACATTCCGCGGCACAGCGCCTATGGCGAGTTCGGCGTGAAACCGGTGGAAGGTGCGCGCATTCAGGCCAATCTTCGCTACGTCGGCGCGCGGGTCGGCGGGCACTTGCTGGCGCCGACAAGCTTCCGCGAGGCTGGCGTGGAGACCATCCCCGGCTATACGGTGGCGAGCGCGGGCGCGAGCTACACCTTGCGCGACCTCGGGCCGCTGGGCGGGCTGACGCTTCAGTTCAACGTCGATAACATTTTTGACAAGGCCTACATCGGCTCGGTTTCGAGCTCGACTGCGACTCAGCCGGAGTACACTCTGCCGGCGGTAACACTCGACCGCTACTTTCTTGGCGCGCCGCGAACCTATACCCTGTCGCTGCGAGCGCGCTTCCGGTGAGGCTGAGGAGGCGCGGCGCCTTTGCCGGGGTGCTGCTCGCATTCGCTTGCTTCGTGCAGGCACAGGCGCAGCACGCCGCGTCTCCCGTCCGCCTGCTGGACAGCATCGACCTAGATCCCGCGCGGTTCGACGACGCGTTCGGAGGCATCTCGGGCATCGACTATGATGCACGCCAGAGGCGTTGGCTGCTGCTGAGCGACGATCGCTCTGGGCGTGCGCCGGCACGTTTCTACGCTTTCCGTATGACGCGGTCGGATGCGGGCCACTGGCGGATGGGGCACGCGCGACGCGTCGTACTCAGCGATGCGCAGGGGCAGCCCTTTCCGCCGCCGGGTCTTGGTCGCGAGGCAGTTGACCCAGAGGCGATCCGCTTGGCACCAAACCGGAACAGCCTGCTTTGGTCGAGCGAAGGCGATGGGAAAGACGGCTATGGCCCCGCCGTTCGCAGAATAGACCGGCAAGGCCGCGAGCTGGGACGGATACCGCTTCCTGCAAACCTTCGCCTCAATCCGACCGGTCGGCGCGGCCCGCGCGACAATGCGACGATCGAGGGGATGGACTTTACCCCTGACGGCGCGCTGTGGCTCGCGATGGAAGGGCCACTGATTGAGGACGACCTTCCCGCTGCAGAAGGGCGCACGGCGCTGGTCCGCTTCACCCGTCTGCGCGGTGATGCAGCTAGTGATGACGCACAGCCGCGGCAGTTCGTCTATCGCCTGGACGCGGCACCGAGCTCGCCGCATGGCACGGCCGCCGACAACGGTGTCACCGAGATACTCGCGCTTGACGATCAGCGGATGCTGGTCCTCGAACGATCGGGCGCGCCGACGGGCGATGGTCGTTTCCTTTTCCACTGCCGCCTCTATCTGGCAGACTTCTCCCAGGCGACGGAGGTCGCTGCGATCGCCAGCCTCATGGACGCGGAGATCACGCCCGCGACAAAGCGGCTGTTGCTCGATTTTGACACCTTGCCGGACAACCCCGGCAATCTTGAAGCCATGGCGTGGTGGCCCTCGCATGACGGCCGCCGTGACCGGATCGTCCTGCTCAACGATAACAACTTCGTGGCAGGCGAGCCCACCCGATTGCTTCTGCTGGCGCTTCCACCTGATCTGGCGAAGCCCACGGCGCGCTGAACCCTTTGCGATTGCCGGGCGAATGACGCCAGCTTATGCCATGCGCGCCGAGACCGTTGTTTACTATGCCCAACACACCTTCCAACCGGCGCCCGACGCTCAAGGATCTCGCCCGAGAGGCTGGCGTCTCGCTGGCAAGCGCGTCATATGCGGTGAACGGGAACGGCTCTGTGGGCGAACAGACCCGCGCGCATATCTTATCGGTGGCACAGCGTATCGGCTATCGCCAGAACAGCGCCGCCCGCGCGATGAAGACGGGGCGTTCGGGCACGCTCGCGCTGCTGGTGCCCGACTTGACGAACCCTTTCTTCCCGGCACTCGCCCAAGCCGTATTCCGCGCCGCGCGAGCCGCCGGCTACACGATGTTCCTGATCGATACCGAGGGCAACGAGGCGCTGGAGCAGGCCGCGCTCGCTAAGGGCGTGGACTTGGGCGTTGACGGCATCGCGTGGTTTCCAATCCGAGACAAGGACACGTCTGCCGGCGTGCTCGCGCGCACGCCGGTCGTGGTGCTCGACCGGACCGTGCCGGGTTATGCTGCGATCGGCATCGATTATCTCGATGCGGGCAGGATCGCCGCACGGCACTTGCTTGATGCCGGGCATCGCCGCATCGGCATCATCTCTGGTCCGACTGACATCGCCAGCATGCGTGATCGCTGCGATGGCGCAGAAGCGCTGATCTGTGGGGAGGGGGCGCTTGCCTTCCGCGTGGAAAATGCGTTCTCGACTGACCTGGAGCCCCATGCCCAAGCCGCGATCACCGGCGGAGGCGCGACCGCGGTGTTCGCCGCGGCGGATGTGATCGCCATCGGTGCCCTCCGTTACGCGCAGGCGAACGGGTTGCGAGTGCCTGAGGATGTATCAATCCTGGGTTTCGATGACATTCCTCTGGCTGAGCAAAGCCTGCCGCCGCTCTCCACGATCGAGCTTCCCATCGAAGATATCGCACAGCACGCGATCTCCGAGTTAGGCAAACAGATTGGTAGGCCGCATGCCTCTTCAGCGGCCCTCAGGATCGTGCACACCCGCACGCGCCTGGTCCCACGCCTCTCTGTCCGGTTGCTTGGCTAGTCCGATGCTACAGTTTCTAACCGTAATGGCTACCTTTTGGGCATGATCGTCGTGCTTCTAATCGATACGACTAGGACTCTAATCGGATCGTGCAGCGCGGGGGCACGGGCAATCTTCCATGGTCGGACTCACGAACCTCGCAATCAGGTGCCAGACCATGACCGATGCCGTCCAGAATGCCACCCAAGTGATCGACACCCGCATGTCGAGCGGGTTCCTCAACCCGATCACACATGACGACGTCCGCGCGGTGACGGATGCGATATCGGCGCTGCCTGCAGCCGACGCCGATCGGCTGGTCGATCAGCTCGCTGGCAGCGGCAAGCTCGACCGCATCGCCGAAGAGGCGATGGACGGCTCGATCTTGGGCCTTGGCGGGCTCAGTACCGATGAGAGGCAGGCGTTCTTTGCTGACATGGCGGGCAAGCTCGACGGGCAAAGCCTTGCGACGCTCAGCAATGCGTTCGCGAAGACCGGAGGCGATGCGCACGGCTACACGCCGGTAACCGAACTCGGCTCTGCGATTGCCACCCATGCCGCGCCGCAGGCGAAGGTCGATTACATCGCCCAGATCGCGCCGGGTGCCGAAAGCGGCAGCCACAGCGACATTGGGTTTGGGATCAGCAGCGTCAACATGGTCGATGCCGAGGCGCGAGCGGCAGGCGAAGTGCTGGGATCTCTGCGCGGCAGCTTCGCCGAAAGCGGGTTCCAGGCGCTCGGCACGCACCTGCCCGACGTGCTGACATCCGCAATCGATGGCGACATGACCACGGTCGCCGGGTACGGCGGTTCGGCCACGACGGTAAGCTGGAACGCCGAGAACTACGAGGCGATCATGGGCGCTGCCGCAAGCATGGGCAATGCCGACCTCAAGGCGCACGTGTTCGACGCCGGCATCGACACGCTGCGCTCGGTGCGCGACACCGACACGATGATCGGTGGGCTGACGGTGGTCGGCAAGGACGACGCGCTGCGGACCATGACCGATGGGCTCACCGCGGTGGTCGATAGCGACACCACCGGCGTTATGCGCGAGCTGACGATGAACGGCACGACACGCGACGGCAGCGATTTCTCGGCCTATGCCAAGGAGATGCTCAATCAGGGCCGCGAGGCAGAGCTCGGCACGCAGATGGGACGCCTGCAAGTGGGCAACAGCGGCAACGAGAACGCGGTGGAGCGGCTCTATCGAAGCGAAGTCGTGCCCAACACTGAGCACCAGACCCGCCTGCCGAACGCCGCCGCACTGGGCTACTTCGTGGGCAGCGTGTCTGCGGCGGTCAAGTCGATCGACGGCGACGTTGCCGACCAGCGCGCGACTACGACCGCAATGCTCAAGTCTGCGTTGACCGTGGTCGACAAGGCCAGGATTGGCGGACCGGCCGCGGCGGCCGTCGGGACGACCGCCAGCGTCGCCAAGGAGTGGGTGCAGTTCGCGGTTAACTCGGCTATCACCAATCCCAATGCGGATGCCGCGGTGACACTTGCGCGCGCCGCACTGCCCATCGATGCGAGCACGGGAGAAACGGGCGTGGGATCAGCGGTGATGAGCGACTTCGAAGATACGCTCTCGTTCGTATCGCAGTACGCCCGACCCTGAATGGCGGGGCGGCTGGCTATAGTCACGATGTTGGCGATGCTGCTGAGCGGCTGCGACCAGGGCGAGGCACCGGTGCCGCAAGTACCGGCGCCGCTGGTCCAGCATCCCGAGCCGCCGATCGGCAGCGCGCTTAACCACCGTATGGTCCAAGCCTCCCGAGCTACGCTCCAACGCCTGGAGCCCGCATGGGGCCGCTTTCACCCCACAATCTACACCGTCGATGTGGCGCAGGCTGGCCAGATCGAGGAAGCGATCCGCAGCGCCATGCCGGCGGGTTGGCAGGAAGAGGACCTCAAAGGCTTTACACCTCCGGGAGCGCGCCTGCTCGTCTTCTCGCATGGGCGGGAACTGTTCGCAGCAATGATTGTCGATGCGGATGGCGAGCAGGTCGTGCCGGTGCTGGTCCTGCGCAACGATGCTCTCGCGGCAAGAGCCAAGCAGAACTAGCAGTCGTCGTCCGTTCTACCGGGAGGGTGCAAGCTCGACAGGATCGGCGGTAGCCCTGCGTGAGAGCAAATGGGGTTGCGGCACTCGGCTGGCGGTGAGCCTGAAGAACCAGTCTTCCTGTAAGGCAGACTGGGCTGCCGTCGCAACCTCCGGAGTACGAGGGTTAGCGAACTCGCGTGAGATGGCGCTGTCAGCCGCGCCCGGCCGACCTCAACCCCAGAGCAAAGCCCTCCGGATCGCTCATGTCCGGCACCCACTTCGTACCTTCGTAGTCGAAGTCGATGTCGATCTTCGCACTGGCGCGGTCGATGGTGACCAGGCACTTCTTCCACGTCGGCTTCCCGGGCAGCTGCATCGCCTGCTGTAGCTTGGTGGCAGTCACAAGCGGTTCGATCCCGTCTGGCCCCGCGGCTTCCCAGTCAGCGCTGGAGTAGACGTAGCCGAACATCTGCTTGCGCCCGTCGAGATTGATCACCAGCGAAAGCTGGTCCCAAGGTTCGGACTGGTAGAATGGATCCCGCACGATCTCGCCGCCCAATTGGGTGACGAGTGTGCTGGCGGCTTCGGAATCGAATTGGACGGCCATAGTCTCAGCCTGCACCGGGATCATGCTCAGCGCAACAGGTTGGCGATGCGGTCGGTCGGCACTCGCTCGAAGGTTTGGCCTGCTGCGTTATCGAACAGTTCAGTGTTGCGGAAGACGCGCTTGCCCACATCGTTCAACACCTCGTAGGTCACCTTGACCTGTTCGGGCCGCTCGGGGGTGCCGCCCAGCAAGTCGACCTTTGCCTTAACGGTGCCGCCGTGGTCGATCCACGCCGCCCACTCGTTCTCCATCGTCTTGTAGGCGCCGCGGTTGAAGTTGAACTGCTGCGGGAACATGTTGCGCGTGCCCTGGTCGCCCAGGAAGCGATGGCCGATGACGTGACCGGCATCGTCGCCGTCGATCCCACGCTCGCGCACCTGGTCCTGCGCGTTGGTCTCTGCCGAGGATCGCGGCGTGCCTGCCGGCTGCAGATCAGACAACGTCGCTTCGACGTGACGGGGATAGCCGTTGGCATCGACGGTCCACTCGACGCTGTTGGCGCCAACCTTGACGGTGTGGACGCCGGCCTGCGCGGCATCGGCGATACGAGGCGTGGCGGTGGAGGACGACGGCGGTGCGAAGTGGTCGTCGAGTTGGCGCTTCATGCTCTCGATCGACTCGCGCGCGCTGGCGGGCAGGGCGTCCATTGCGGACTGCGGGATCTTGTCGACCGCGTCCTTGATGGTGCGCAGCCCAGGTTCGAGTGCGGCGCGGGCAGCCGGGTTGTGAGCGATGGCACTGACGCTGTCGGCCACCGTCTGCGCCCAGTTGCCGATCTTGCCGGCCTTGGCGACGTCGCCCAGCGCCGGCACGATCGCAACCGCCGAGATGCCGGCGTTAAGCAAGGGCCCGCCCGCTTCCCCAATGTCGCCCGAGAACAGCGAGCCAATGGAGCGGCCGACGGAGATCACCGCATTGCTGCCGTCCGAGATCGGAGTGGGATCGACGATACCAGTGATATCGAGCGCCATTTGCCCGAGGTCCAGTCCGAGCTGTACCGGATCGGGGCCGGCGGGAGTGGGCGCTAGAGCATTCGTTGCCGTGCGCTGGCCCATCGCGGAATTGTCGTTGACAGCATCGACTGCCGCGGCGAACTGGCCGCGCTCGACAGGCGTCATCAGCCCTTCGAGCTGTGCCATGGTTTGTGCTGCGCCCGCCGGGTCGGACTGCTGTTGCTGGGAAAGGTTGGAGGCGAGACCTGCCATGTCGTAGCCACCGGGTCCGGAGTACTGCGTGGCAAGCTGCTGCGCCGTACTCGCGGAGCTGCTGGCCGAGGCATTCGCAACTGTGTTGTTAGCGGTGCTGTCGGTGGCTGAAAGCATGGCAGGTCTCGCTAGGTTCAGGTCGGGATCAGGCGAACTGCGGCCGGAAGGCGGGGCTGGCCGAAGCGCGGTCGCCGCCGCGAACCGCCTCGCCCATTTCAAGGGCGAGACCGAAGAGCAGGAAGGTCGAGAGCACGTCGCTCAGCTCGCCGAGGCTTGGCGTATCGCTGCCAGGACCGTAGAGCTGGCCCGGCTTGGTGGCATTGAGGTCCGCCTGCGTGGCGACTTGGCCGGTGAGCTCTGAGCGCCAACCCGAGCCGGTTGCGTTCTCATGCAGCACGAAACCGTCGCCGGTCGCTGCATCCAGCTGGCGGCCGTCGTTCGACATCGAAACGGACAGGTCACCCCTGGTCTGCTGGCTAACCCCATCCACCACGATCGCCTGATCGCCTTTGGTGATGGTCAGCTTGGAGGCAAAGTAGACATCGGGGTTGCCGTGGCCCTGTTCGGTGTCGATGGTGATCTTGGTGCCATTTTCGAGCGTGAAGGTGGTCTTGCCCCAGAAATCGTAGACGTGCTTGCCATCGACATCGACGTGGGGATCGCCCCAGATGCGGGTGGTCTCACCGGTATTCGCATTGTTGATGATGATTTGCGAGCTCCGCTCGTCGATGTCGAGCGAGTAGCCATCGCCGAGATCGATCGAAGCCTGGTTCTGGTTCTGCAGCGATGCGGTCCATTGCGCGTCGGGCGCGGGCTGGAACACCGGCTGCTGTCCCTGAGCCTGCGCCATCATGCCGCCCATGATCGAGAGCAGGTTCGGCAGCATCGGGCTGGCGAAGGGGCCGGAAGCGAGCTTGGCGCCGAACAGCACCATGATGCCGTTACCCAGCGCGGTCTGGAAGTTCTCGACCGGGCGGCTGCTCAGGCCTTGGGCGCCGAAGAAGTTGTTCACGGTGACGTTCGTATTGAACTGGATGTCGGTCATCGTCCTGGTCCTTTCGTAATGAGGCCGGGTGGCCGGCGGGATGGTCGGGTCAGTGGGCTTGCGCGATATGCGCGGCAAGATTTTCGAAGCTGCGCGCGAGACTGCTCGCGCTGTCGGGAGGCCCGGGTTGGCTGGCGGCGGCAAGAGCGTCGTCGAGCCGGTCAAGCGTGCGTCCGTCGGCAAGTGCCGCCATGTCGCTCGCCAAAGCGCCAGCGAGCGCGCCCAGCGCGCCCTCCAGCTCCAGCGTTTCGAGCGGCGTAGCGCCGAGTTGCCCTCCGAGCCCCTCGGCCCATTGGGCCAGCGGATAGGGCTCGCTACTGCCAACATGGCCTGGGGCGAGGTACTGCGAACCAAGCCGGCCGAGCACGTCCACCGCAATGGCCTTGGCCGCCGCGCCGACCAGCGAGCCTGAGCCGGCTGTACCCAGCGCGGCGGCCTGGTTGATGGCGGAGAGCGAGAGGCGGTCGATACTCATGGTCGGGTCCCGGTTGGAAGGTTCGACCATGATAAGAGCAGATCGGGGCCGCCTCGGCGCTCCGCGATCCGATTAGGCGAGGTAGTCGGATCGATTAGCTATGCTGGGGAGAAGCAAGGCCCGTGGTGCTTCTCGTGACGCGTCGACGCGGAGGAGGTGCCTGATAGATTGGGCCATAGCATGTGTGCGGCTCGCCCGACACGGCGCAGGCAGAAGCGTGCCTGTCGACCTGCGCCCCAGTATCTCGCGCCCCAGTATCTCGCGGTTCAGTATCTCGGCTCAGTAACCAGCGCGATTGCAGAGGCTGAGGATTTGCGTGAGCCGGGGGTCGCGCATTCCGCGCGAGGCCTTGCCGCGGGCGCTGGCGCATTGCCGGCGAGCCTTTGCATTAGAGGCCGAGGCAGCGGACTGGCGGTTGCGCGGATGCTGGATCTGGCCTCCGTTGCTTCCTTCACGCGCGGCCTCGCGCACGGCGTCCTCTTGGGCGATGGTGCCAATCATGCCACTCCAGTCCACCTGTGCCTGCGCGGTTCCGAGAGAGGCGGTGAGCGCCAAAACGGCGCAAAGCAGTCGCTTCATAGGGAGTCTCCGACCCATTTTACCTGGTTGCGCGCCAGCATGTCGTCGAGTGGCGACAGCGTGCCGAGCAGGCGCGGAACTCTGACGCCCAACTGGTAGACCACCGCTGGCTCTTCCGGTTGCTAGAGGAACTCTGCCGCGCCTCGTCCGCTCTGACCATAACCCGGTCGGCTGTCGGTGCAGGAGATACGCTGACCGGAACCCTTAGCGCTTCTTACGGAACCCGGCGTCCGTCAGCACCATCGTGGTCGGGTCCATGGTGAACACCTTTTGCCCGCCCCGGCGCGCGACGGCCACATACTTCGCCGCCGCTGCTTCGTCACCCTTGCGCACAGCAGCCTCGTGGGCGCCGGACATGATTACGCCTTGAATTGCAAGCATCTCTGCGAATTCTTGGCGCAGGGCATCGGTTGCGAGTTGGTCTGCGACCCCGGCGAAGGCGTTCGCCGCCTGCCGGCGGACTCCGGCGACTTGCGCGCGCGTGAAGTTCGCCCGGTAATCGTTGGCGACGCCCCACTGCGTCAGCATGTAGAAGGCGTAGGCGTCGATCGCATCGTTCGCCTTCAGGCCGACAGCGGGCGCGACCCGCTCATACTCGCTGAGGGCTTGCCGAGAGAGGACGAGCTGACGCATCTCCTTACCTTGCGCGACCCCGTTCCGGGCTGCGGCCTCGCCCATGATGGCGGCCAGCTTCTCGCGCGCCTCAGTACTCGGCGTATAGCTGGCCGAGATGACTGGAGCAGAAGGCGAGGGCGACGCGGTGGTCTGCGCCGCGAAGGTTCGCGACAGCGCCTGACCCAGGTCGCGCCTCGGCAACACTGTGGCACCTTGCGCCCCTCCAGGGCCGCCTCGACCTTCGCGCGCCGCATCCATTATCGCGTCTTCCTGCGCGACCGTGCCGATGATGTCGCTCCAGTCCACCTGCGCGTGCGCCGTACCGGTGGCCGCCACCATCGCGAAAGCCAGAGCCGAAGTTCGCCTGAAGTCCATCGTTCTCTCCTTCACCGAGAAGGCTGTTATCCAGACGGCGAAAGCCGCCCTGGGAAACGATCCCGGGGCGGCCCCACCTTTTTATAGCCGTGAGCTTACGACTTGCGGGCACCCGAAGCGAGCGCTTCACCGATGGCCTTGATCACGGT
This sequence comes from Novosphingobium kalidii, assembly GCF_040534015.1. Lineage (NCBI taxonomy): Bacteria > Pseudomonadati > Pseudomonadota > Alphaproteobacteria > Sphingomonadales > Sphingomonadaceae > Novosphingobium > Novosphingobium kalidii. The sequence goes on along the minus strand of NZ_JBEWLY010000014.1, from coordinate 62,620 downwards.
GTTGGCCGAGGAGAAGAACTGCGAGAATTCCTGCGACTTGGCAGCGAACATCAGGTTCTGCGAGGACTTGTTCTCGCCTTCGCCCAGGTTGTGGCTCATGGCTTCCATCTCGCCGGCGAGCTTGTCCGACGTTTCGCCGAGGGTACGTGCAAGCGCCATCAGCCAGCTCTGGCCGCCGGTAGCCTTGGCTTCCTTCGCCTCCTGGCTCTGGGCCAGGTTGGTGGTCAGGTCGTCGATGGCGTTGTTGAGCTGGTTCTCGACGCTGCCCTGATCTGCGGGGCTGGCGCCGTAGAAATTACCGAGCTGGCCGACTGCTTCCGACAGGTTCAGCTTCGCGCCCTGGTAGTCTCCCATGGAGCCAGCGAAGGCGCCCTGCGCCATGTCGATGGTCGACTGGGGAAGGCCCAGCTTGTCACCCAGCGACTGCAGGATCTGCTGGCCGACGCTGGAGGCGAGCTGGGTCATGAGCTGCGAGGCAATGCCGCCGAGCGGGCCGAGCGCGGCTGTGGCGAGGAGGCTGACCGGATTGAGGTTGATACCGAACATACTTGCTTCTCCTTGGCGAACTGGAGCCCGAAGATCTGGGCGAATGAGCCGACGCGCGACAAGGGGAAGCGGCATCGACACGAATGCTATGGCGGATCGTTCCAGGCTCCGCCCTCACCGATCCGACTAGCGGCCTAGTCGGATCGCTTAGATGGCGACCGGCCCTGGAAGTGGAGGCCGCCGTCATGTGAGCGGGTGAAACAGCAGCCCGGCCAGCGCATTCAGTTCGCGCACGCCATCGAGCTGCAGCTTGCCGCACATGTTGTTGAGGTGAACGCGCACGGTGTTCTCGCTGATCGCCAGTAGCGTCGCGATGTCTGCGTTGGCGCGGCCCCAGCCGAGGAAGCGAAGCACGGCGACTTCTGTCTTGGTGAGCGAGCCGATCGAGCCCGCATGCCGCGCCGGGATACGCGAGCGAGGGATGCGGAACTCGCCCAGTACCTGTTCTTCGCCTGCGGCCTCGTCGGCCTTACGCAGCAGGCGCATCAGCTCGCGGACGCGCGCCTCATCCTCGGCCATGTCACCCTTGTCACTTGAGGTCATCGCGCGAGCGCTTCGATGACGCGGCGTACGACTTCGCCGCGAGAAGCCAGATCCTGCACCACGGCTTGCGCAAAGAGGGGCAGCAGCATGACCAACAATAACGTCGCCGCCCAGTTCTTGATCGAGAGCGAGAGCGAGAAGACGTTGAGTTGCTGTGCGAAGCGGTTGAGCAAGCCAAGCCCGGCATCAATCACGTAGAGGAACACCAGCACCGGCGCCGAGAAAACTGCGATCAGCGCCATCAGGCGGCCGAACTCGTTCTGGAACACGACCAGGCCATGTGCGTCGAGCGTCGGCCAGTCGGCCGTCATCGGCCAGATCGCGAAGCTCTCCATCACTGTGCCGACCAGCAGGACGATGCCTCCCGATGCGGCGAAGATCACGTTGGCCAGGCGGCCGAGCAGCGCCCCGTTGAGCGAAGTCATGTTGCCGCCTAGCGGTTCGAATACCTGGCCGATGGTGGCGCCGATCTTGGCGTCTATCACTTCGCCCGCCGCCTCCATCGCCCACAGGACCGTGCCGAAGAAAAAGCCGATGACCAGCCCGGTCACCGCTTCCTTCAGCAGCAACCGCGTCCATCCGAACGCGCCGAGGCTCGCAGCGATGATCGGGGGATGGGAGACATAGACCAGCCCGCCCAGCACGAGAATCACGCTATTGCGCACCATCGCGGGGATCGTCTGTTGCGAGAAGATCGGCACCAGCACGAATGCCGCCCCAAATCTTGCTGAGCACAGCGCGAGCAGCAGCGCACCGTCCATCCAAGATCCGGCCTGCTCCATGTCAGTTGTGGACCATGGCGGGGAAGCCGGAAAAGATCCGGTCGGTGTATTGATAGAGGCTGCCGCCCACCAGCGAGGCAGTGACGAACAGCGTCGCCACGATCGCGAAGAATTTGAGGGTGAACTGTAGTGTCTGCTCCTGCAGCTGCGTCGCTGCCTGCACCACTGCCACGAGCAGGCCCACTGCCGAGGCCGCGATGATCGGGGGCGCGGAAAGCAGCAGCACCAGCCACAGCGCTTCGGTGGTTATGCCGACGATATCCTGCATGGCCGAACCCTAGGTGTAGCTCAGCACCAGACCGTGGCTGAGCTTCACCCAGCCATCGACCAGCACGAACAGCAGCAGCTTGAAAGGCAATGATATCGTCACCGGACTGAGCATCATCATGCCCATCGCCAGCAGGATGTTCGATATGACGAGATCGATCACCAGGAACGGCAGGAAGATCAGGAAGCCGATCTGGAAGGCGACGGTAAGCTCCTTGACCACGAACGCGGGGATGACGACCACGAAATCGTTCACTGCTGCCGCAGGTGTTCCCGATTTCGCTGCGACCCTCGCCTGAACGCGCTGGAGGAACTGGCGCTCGTCGGGGTCGCTGTGGGCGATCAGGAACGCGCGAAGAGGCTCTTTCGCACGGTCGGCAACGGCAAAGAGCTCGTCAGTCTGCGCTGGAATGCCCTGCTCGCCTGACGCAGCCTGCATCTGCTGCACCGTGGGGTACATGACGTAGAGCGACAGGATCAGCGCCAGTCCGTTCAGCACGATGTTGGGCGGCACCTGCTGCAGCCCAAGCGCGTTGCGCACCAGTGTGAGCACGACGACGATTTTGGTGAACGAGGTAACCATGACCGCAAAGAACGGCGCCAGCGCCAGCAGGATGACGACGACAAGAGCGGAACCGGGTGAGAAGCTGCCGAGATCCATCGCTCAGGCTTCCTCGTTCTCGGGACCGATGAGCACGCCGTAGCCCGGTCCGACGTTCACCAGCGTACCACGCGCGATGGCCCGGCCGCCTGCAACCACGCGGACCGGGATGGGACCATCGCCCGCCTCGAGTGGTAGCACGGCGCCCTCTCGCAGAGCCTGAAGGCGCTTGAGCGGCACGTGCACCGTCTCCAGTTCCAGAGTAAGCGCGACGCTGAAGCCATTGTCTTTGGCGGGGCCGTCGGGAGAAACCGTCGGGCTGGTGTCGGTGTCGAGCGAGTCTTCCACCGCGTCGCGGGGATCGCTGCTGAGCGCATCGGTCATGGCTTACTCCTGAGAGGCGACTGGGGTGAAGCGGCGCGTGGCCGGCTCGAACAGTCCGGCAACTGGCGGACGGTCGAGGAAGGTAATGGTGGCGCCAAGCGGTGCCTCTCCGAGCAGCAGCAAGTCGCCCTCGGCCAGCCCGGCTGCATCGATCGGTGCCAAACGCGGGCCGGAAAGGGCCAGCTGTGCCGGAAAAGGCACGTCGTCGAGCAACTGCGGCGCAAGTGGGGCGGGTGACGCAATCAGATGCATGTCGCGCGGGATCGCAAGATGAATGCGATCGCGGGTCTCGGCGCCAGTGAGTGCTTCGATGCGCAGCCAAAGGGGAACACCGGCGGGCGTCTCGCCGGCCAGGCTCTCGGGTTCGAGTTCCACGCCCAGCGCCCACTCGATAGCGCGAAGCATCGGCTCGGCGTGCTCCATGCATTCGGCTGCGCGGACGCCGTCGGCAGCGCCAAGGTGTACAGGCTCACCGCTCAGGCGCTCCAGCGCAAACGAGATCCCGTTGGGGCAGAGGAACCAAGTCAGACGCGGTGCTTGCGCCGACACTGCGGCGGTCAGCAGCGCCCCGGCGGCCTCGATGCCGTTCAGCGCGGCCAGCAAGTCGGTGCGCAGTTGTGCCTCTGCCGGGACGATGTTTTGCAAACCGGTTAGCGGCGTCATGCCTGGCCTCCGGGGAACGGCCGCAGCGGCGGACGCATGTCCTGTGCTAACGGCGCATCTTCCGCTCCTTCCGGCCACCTTGCCAGAAGCGTGATCGAGCCGGAGGTTACGCCCACCAGCATAACCTCGCCCTGCGCCTCGATCAGGGCCACGCGCTCGTTCTGGCCGAGTGGCATCGCGCGCAGGAAGCGGATCGGCGCCCCGCCTTCCTCGCCGCGCGACTGGAACTTGTCCTGCCATGTGCGGAGTAGCTTGATCGCGCCCCAGGCGAGGGCCAGCACGAGAACCAGCGCGAAGACGACGGCCAGCAAGCTGGAGAAAACCGTATTAAAGCTCATGCAACATCCTCCCGCTCGCGCGGTGCCTTGCCGTCGCGGGCTCTACGGGCCCACAGAATGATCTCGGCGATGGCGTCGAAGTGCTCTTGCGGCACAAGCTCGTTGACTGCGGCCGTCGACCAGATCGTGCGGGCAAGCGGCACGTTGCGTACGATCGGTACGCCTTCCTCCTCCGCCCGCGCGCGCATTGCGGTTGCGAGCGGACCCTCGCCCTTGGCTGCGATCACCGGTACCGGGCACTCGGCCGGATCATAGTCCAGCGCGATCGCGAGGTGGGTGGGGTTGGTCAGCAGCACGTTGGCGGTGCCCGCCGCGGCGACGGCGTTCTGGTTCGCCCACTCTTCGTGCATCTGCTTGCGCTGGCCTTTTAGCTGCGGGTCGCCCTCGTTGTCCTTGTGTTCTTGCCGGATGTCGCGCCGGCTCATCATCAGCTTCTTGATGAAGCGTTGCTGCGTCCAGGCCCGGTCGGCGAAGGCGACGAGCAGGAACACGCCGAAGGTGCCGGCGATCAGCTGCATTGTCAGCGACTGCATGAGGTCGAACGAGGCTGCGGCCACTGCTGGTCCGATGGGGCTCAGCGGGCTCCAGGCGGCAGCGCCAAGAATCTCGGCGTACTTGTCCATGGCACCGGCCATGACCACGCCGGTGATGCCCAGGATCAATACCGCCTTGAACAGCGTCTTGAGCAGTTCGAACATGTTGTCGAGGCTGAACATCTTCTGGATGCCCGCGATCGGGTTGAGTTTGTCGAGACCCGGCTTCAGCTTCTCGGTGGTGATCAGCGCTCCGACCTGCAGGAACTCGCCCGCCAGACCGATAATTGCTGCGGGTATCAGTGTCAGCGCACCGGCGAGCAGCACCAGCCACAGCCCGCTCCAGCCCAGCGTCATCGCCGTGCTCTCGAACGAGCCGCGGGTCGCGCTGGTCAGCGTGTCTTGCAAGTAGCCCGCTATGCGCGAGCCGACGAAGCCGGTACCCGCCAGCGCCAGCACGAACCAGGCGATCATGCCGATCGCGCTGGACAGGTCCTTGGATTTGGCGATGTCACCTTTCTTGCGCGCGTCGAGCAGCCGCTTCGGTGTCGGTTTTTCGGTCTTGTCGCCACCATCGTTCTTCTCAGCCATGTTCACTCCAGAGCCGGCAAGGCGGCCGGCGCAGAAATGGCGATGGATGGATTCGCGCAGGTACCGACGAGGTCAGCACGCCGAATGGAAAGAGGGGGAGCGGGCGACTCCGTCTAGGCGCCTTTATAACGTTCGCGATCTCTCGCAAGTCAAGCGTCAATAGTCACATCGATTGATTCTCTAAGACAATGTGCAGTTTTGAACGTTCTTGGGGTCAAAAGCGACAAAGCATCGTCACACTACTTACGCCGTAATGACATAGTTCCTGCCCGTCCGTTAACTCGTCCCCCAAAAGCGCTCCATTGGTCGCTTATACGTTTTCATCCTAACTCGCTCGCACCACACATCCCCCGTCAACAGCGTTCCCGCAACGCAGTAATCAAGCAATATCAGTGGTGATGGTGGTGAAGTAGAGGGTCGGGCGACCTATCTAATTGCTGGATGTTTGCCATTTTCCAGCAGCGGAGGGTGTGTAGTGTTAAGTTATAGTCCCTGCATACTTGTAGTTAACGCATGTTTACTATCGATGGGAGTGGCTGTTTCGCCAGCCATGGCGAAAGACAATGCGAAAGAACAACTGCCGCCTGACTGTCCAATAGACTTCCAGATGCGCGTTGGCGATCTCTCTACACTTGGCCGCTTCCAGTCGCTGAGCGGTTGCGGCGCTCATCTCATTGTCGGTGGGGGCGCGCCTGTCGCTGCTGCTGCGATGCCCGAAGGTACCGCTGTTGTGCGCATCATCGGCGTCCAGGAACAGAAGACCGCCAGGAAGCCGGTCGCGAAGAGCCGCACCCACAAAGTTACGCTAAAGCGCCCGCCTGCGTTCGACCGTGAAATCCGAACCGTCGCGGCGCGCTATAAAATCGACCCGCTGTTCCTTCATGCCATGGTGGACACCGAGTCCGGCTACAAGCCGGAAGCGCGCTCGCGCGTTGGTGCCTTGGGGCTGATGCAGATCATGCCCGCGACGGGTGCTGGGCTCGGCGTCGATCGCCTTGCGCTGCTCAGTCCCGCGGCCAATCTCGACGCCGGCGCGCGGCATCTCAAGCAGCTGCAAAAGCGTTACGGCCACAAGTTCGACCTGATCCTGAGCGCCTACAATGCAGGTGCCGGCGCCGTCGAGCGCTACGGCAACAAGGTGCCGCCTTATGCCGAGACCCAAGCCTATGTGGTAAAGGTGATGAACCGTTACGGCGCGCTGCGCACCGGCTTTACCCGGGCGAAGCTGCTGAGCTCCGCCCGGTGAACGTTCGAGCGTTCGTCTCGGGCCTGCCCGCCGCCGGCGCCTTGCGCTTTGCCGACGTGATGCTGGTCTGCGTCGTCATGGCGGTGGTCGGCCTGCTGATCCTGCCACTGCCGACGCTGGTGCTCGACGTCCTGATCGCCGTCAACATCACGCTGGGCGTGATGTTGCTGCTGAGCACGCTCTACGTCGCCAAGCCGCTGGACTTCTCCACCTTCCCGACTGTGTTGCTGCTCAGTACCTTGTTTCGCCTGTCGCTCTCGATCGCGACGACGCGCATGATCCTGACACAGGCAGAGGCCGGGCACATCGTCCAGCAGTTCGGCAACATGGTCGCCGGTGGCAACCTGATCGTCGGCCTGATCGTGTTTCTGATCATCACCATCGTCCAGTTCGTGGTGATCTCCAAGGGCGCCGAGCGCGTCGCCGAAGTCGCCGCGCGCTTCAGCCTCGACGCCATGCCTGGCAAACAGCTTTCTATCGACAGCGACTTGCGCTCTGGACTCATCGGCAAGGACGAGGCGCGCGCCCGACGCCGCACACTGGAGCTGGAAAGTAAGCTCCACGGTAGCCTCGATGGCGCAATGAAGTTCGTGAAGGGCGATGCCATTGCCTCGATCATCATCGTGCTGGTCAACCTGATCGGTGGATTGGCGATTGGCGTGATCTCGCACGGAATGCCTGTGGGCGAGGCGATCACCACCTACTCGATCCTGACCATCGGTGATGGTCTGGTCGCGCAGCTGCCCGCGCTGCTCAGCGCCATGGCCGCTGGCCTCCTGGTGACGCGCACGACCGATGAGGAGAACGACCGTGAGCTCGCCCCGGCGATCGCCCGCCAGATCGCCAGTAAGCCGCGGGTGCTGTTCACCGCCGCCGGCATGTGCGTGCTGATCGGCTTTATTCCGGGTTTCCCTACGCTGGTCTTTCTTGGGATCGCAATCGCGCTGGGCGCCAGCGGGGCCATGCGTACGCCGGTCAGCAAGGGCTGGATCGACGGCAAGTTCAAGCGCTTCGACACTCGCGAAGAGGCCGTGCCCGAGCGGATGGAAATCGCCGCCGCGCCTCTTGGTCCCGTCCGTCCGCTGGTGATTGAGATCTCGCGCCAACCATTACCGGCTGAAGAGATGCGCCGCTTGCGCGAGGCGTGCGGCGCCATGCTGGAGCGGTTGCAGCACCGCCTTGGGTTGCCGTTGCCCCCGGCCGAGATTGTCCATGTACCATCGGTGCAGAACGCCAATGCCTGGGCACTCTACCTTTACGACGCCCCGGCGGGCGCCGGTCACATCGAGGGCGACGACCTGGACCAGGCGATCTGCCCTCCTGTCGAGGCGATCCTGCGACGCAACCTCGGTCAGTTCCTCGGCCTGCAGGAAGTGACCGGTATGCTCAATACACTCGGCGTCGACTATCCCGATGTCGTCAAGGAAGCGGTGCGCGCGGTCTCGGCTGCCAAGATCGCCGAAGTGCTGCGCCTGCTTGCCGAGGAGGAAGTGCCGCTGCGCAACATGCGCGATGTGCTCGAAGCCATCGCCGAGGCTGGCCAGGCCGACCGCAACGCACTGCCGATCGCGGATCGCACGCGCCTTGCCATGAAGCGATATCTCAGCCCGCCACATTGCGTGAACGGGCGGATGAAGGTGCTGATCATCGGTCTCACGCTGGAGCACTTCCTGCGCGACAATGTGCGCCAGCTCGACGGTGTCGCCCGTCTCGCCATGCAGCCCGAGCATGCCCGCACGCTGATCGACATGATTCGGCATGAGGTGAACACCAGCCAAGCGCGGGCCGTCGTCGTGGCGCACGATCTGCGCCGACCGTTGCGCCGCCTGCTCGGGCCAGACCTGTTCGAAGTGCCTGTGCTCTCGTTCAACGAACTCTCGCCCACAATCCCGCTGGACGTGGTCGGCCAGCTCGATCGCACTCCTCTTGCCGTGGAAGATGATTCCCGAATGGAAGCAGCTGAATGAGGTTCCTGTCTCTAAGTGCGGTTCTGGCCTCTGCCGCTGCATTCAGTGCCGTGATGGCGCCACAGATCGGCCGTGCCGCCGAGCCACCGTTCGCCGCCGGCAATGTCAATCTCGTGGCTCGCGATCAGGAAATTGGCGAGTTTCTCAAGCGCTTCTTTTCGGCTGCGGGCGTGCCGGTGCAAGTCGATCCCAGCGTTCGCGGTAAGATCAACGGACAGTTCAGCGGCTCGCCCGCGGAGACTTGGCGCAAGCTCACCCAGGCGTTCAACCTGGTCGGCTACTTCGATGGCTCGGTGCTCACCGTCTATGCCGCTTCGCAAGTGCAGAGCCGGCCGATTGCGGTCCCCTCTGGCCGGGCTAGCGACGTTATCGCCAATGCACGCCGTGCGGGACTCGATGACGCGCATAACCGCATGCGCGCCACCAGCCCCGAGATGATCATGGCCACCGGCGTGCCGCGCTACCTGGATCAGGTGCAGCAGCTCGCCGGCGCCATTCGGCCTAGCAGCCCCGACAGTTCGCCTCTGCGCAATGCCGCGATTGCGCCTTCGCCAAGGCCGGTACAGCCACGCGAGCCCTACGCGCCGCCGCCGATCGAACCATATGAGCTGCGCGTCTTTTACTTGCGTTATGCTCGTGCCGACGACACCGCGCTTAATGCCGGTGGGCGCGAGGTTCGCGTGCCCGGCGTTGGCGCCACGCTTTCGCGCATTATGGGCGATGGCGGCCCGGTTGCAGGCGGCATCGTTGCTGGATACGGCGACAGGATCGTGCGCCAGTCGCAACCGCGCCTGCTCGGCCGCGGGCTCGACGCGATTCCACCCTCGGCGAATCAGGCAACGCCGTACGACGACGAGTATCTTGGCCTGCCACCAGTAGCGGCTGCGCCGGAGATCACTGTAGAGGTGCCCCGCAATGTCGGGGGCGGCCCGCGCATCGCCATCGACCCCTCGCTTAACGCCGTTGTCGTGCGGGATCGGCCCGAGAACATGTCCGCGTATGAAGGGCTCGTCCAGGCGCTCGACGTGCGGCCGCAAATCGTCGAACTGGAAGCGACGATCATTGATCTCAACATCGACAAGCTGCGCCAGCTGGGCCTGAACTGGCGCCTGCAAAGCGAGGGCTTTAGCTCGCTGTTCGGCCGCGATATCGTGCGGCGCACCGGCGTTCCGGCTACCGACATCCTCAACAACGGCGCGGCAAACAGCGGGCTGTCGATCGGCGGCATCATCGGGTCGAACCAAGAGTTCATCGTGCGCGTCCAAGCGCTCGCCGAGAAGGGGGCCGCGCGTATCGTATCGCGCCCGCAGCTGGTCACGCTGTCGAATGTCGAGGCAGTGTTCGACCGCACCCGCACTTTCTATGTGCGCGTCGCGGGCGACCGCCAGGTGGACTTGTTCAACGTCACCGCGGGTACCGTGCTGCGCGTCAATCCACATGTCTTGAACGACGAGGGCAAGGTGCGCATGCGCATGGTGATTGGCGTCGAAGATGGCACCGTCACCAGCCAGGAGGTCGACGATATCCCCGTGGTCGACCGCGCCAGCATCAACACGCAGGCGCTGATCAACGAAGGCGAGGGCGTGCTGCTGGGCGGCATGACCGTCAACGCCGATTACGACTCCGAAAGCGGCATCCCTTTCCTCAAGGACATCCCGGTGGTGGGCAACCTCTTCAAGTCGACCAGCAAGCGTCGCCAGCATATCGAGCGGCTGTTCCTCATTACGCCGCGCCTGGTTCGCCTAGACGATCCGGCGCGCATGAGCGCAGCTACATCCAGCGGAGCCAGGTTCGGCGTCGAGCGGGCCAGCACAGCGCCCCGCATAACTCCGCTCAAAGTGCAGTGATGGCTACTCTCGCGCCTGAGCCTTTTGCCTTGCATGAGCCGGTTGTGCCGGCGCGGTCGTCGGCCGTGCTGCGGATCGTCGATGGTCGTCTGGCGGGCAAGGAGTTCGCGCTGGAGAATGGCCAGCGCGTCTGCATCGGCCACGGCCTTGCCAACGATGTCGTGCTGCGCGGCTCGGGCACGCGTAGCGTCGTGGTCGAGCTGCGGCTGCAGGGAGATGTAGCCAGCTTGCGCGTGCTGGGGGGCAGCGCGGAGCTGCTCGGGCGCAAGCTGGGCGAGGGTGACGAGGCGCAGCTACCCGCCTACCTGCCCTTCCGCATCGGCGAGTTCGTTCTCGCCCACGGTGTCAGCGGCTCCGCCCGGTGGGACAGCGCAGCACAAGTCGCCGCTTCCCCTTGCCTGACTCCGGTCGCGCCGCTGCCTGCGCCCAACCTCAGCGACCGCCTGGTCCGGCTCGGCCGAGAGCAGTTGGCGGCCTTCGACGGTCGCTTCCGTACGCCGAGGCTGGCGATGGTGTCCGTCTCGATCATTCTGCTGGGTGCTGCTGCAGTCACCTTCAGCCAGTCGCTGAGCGCGCGCCGTGCCGATCCCGCCGGTTTTGAGCAACGGCTTGCGGCCGAGAACCTTCCGGGCTTGTCCGTGACCCGCAGCGCCGGCGGTGGTCTGATCGTCAGCGGCGTGGTCCCCGGCGAGCCGCAGTTGGCGCGCCTTCGCAGTCTCGTCGCTGAGTCCGGCGTGCCCGTAGCACTTGACGTGACGTCGACCGCGGCACTTGCCGCCGCCGCAACCGAAGTGCTCGAAGCGCAGGGTCTCGACGCCAAAGCCGAGCCGACCCCCGGCGATGCTCACAGCGTGGTCGTCGCAGCGGCTTACCTGCCCGCGGATCGTCAGCAGGCGTTGCGGGAAATGCTCCAGCGCGACGTGCCGGGACTGAGTCATGTCGAGTTCCGCATCGATGACGCGCGCGGCGGCAGCCCGCTGCAGAGCTTCTTTGGATCGGGGCCCACCGGCATCGCCACGCTTGTGGAAAATCCCGCGCACATCGTCACTGCCGACGGCTCCCGCTGGTTCCCCGGAGCCGTGCTGCCCACCGGCCATCGCTTGGTCTTGGTCGGCAAGAACACCGTCCGCCTCGAAAAGGACGGCCGCATGGAGGACGTCCACCTCTGACCTTTCAAGAAACCAAATGCCCTCTCTGAAGGAGAAGTTTCATGAGCATCACTCCCATCAACGACACCAGCGCTCTTGCTGCGGCCCCGCTCACCGGCCAGAGCATCGCGCAGAATCGCAACGCGGCCGACAGCTGGTTCGAGGCTTTTGCGCAGGCTTGGGGTAACGCGCTCGACAAGCAAGCCTCAACGATCCAGCAGCGCTCTGGCGCGCTCAACGAAGGCGGCGACAACCCCTCGGCCATCACCGAACTGACGGCTGAATCGCTCAAGATGAGCTTCCTGTCGAACAGCTCGCACAGCTCGCTCGACAGCGTCGGGAAGGCGCTTGAAACCATGGCGCGCAAGGGCTGACCATGGCCGTCGAGAGCATCGCGGCGGCCACTGCCGCACCGCCTCCGCGGATGGTCGAGCTCGGCTCGGCTATTCCGCAGGAGCCCACGCCGCAGATGGCCGGGCAATTCGATGCCGCGCTGGCGCAGTCCGGCGCCGTCTCGCCGGCGGGTGGAGTGCCGCCGGCGATCCAGACCATGCTGTCCACACTCGATAGGGTGAACGGCGAGGCCAAAGGCGTTACCGATTACGCCCGCACCGCCGAAGCCTCGGGCGGTGAACTGACGCCTGGCGAGATCGTGCAGCTGACGATGCGCTGCCAGGAATTCATGTTCCACTGCCAGCTTACGTCCAACATTGCCAACCGCAGTTCGGACGGCATCCAGCAGTTGTTCAAGCAACAAGGCTGACAACCCATGCATTCGCTTCGCCTCGCTTTGCGCCGTTGTGGCCTTGCCCTTGCCGCGCTCATTCTGCCGCTTTCCCTCGCGGGGTGCGGGCAGCAGGATATCTACAGCAAGCTCTCGGAAAGCGAGGCGAACGAGATCGTCGCCGCCCTTGGCCAGGCGGACATCTCCGCTTCCAAGCGCGAGGCAGGGAAGGAAGGCTGGAGCGTCGCGGTTGACGACGATCAGTTCGCTCGCGCAGTCGACGTGCTGCGCGCCAAGGGCCTGCCCAAGAACACATACGCCTCGCTGGGGCAGGTGTTCGAAAAGAAGGGCTTCGTCTCCTCGCCGATCGAGGAGCGCGCCCGCCTGAACTACGGCCTGTCGCAAGAGCTCAGCCATACCCTGAGCGAGATCGACGGCGTGGTCGAAGCGCGAGTTCACCTCGCGATCCCAGAGGCCGATCCCTTGTCGCAAGACGTCAAACCGTCCTCCGCTGCGGTCTTCGTCAAATACCAGCCCGGCTTCGACTTGCGCGGCGAAACCGGCGCGATCAAGGCGCTTGTTACCAACAGCGTCGAGGGGCTGGCTTACGACCGCGTCTCCGTGATCATGGTCGCAAGTCAAGTGGCGCGCGAGGATGACGGCATGGCGCTTCAGGGCACGAGCTCGTTTACAATGGCTGGCCTGCTCGCGCTGCTGGGCCTCGGGGGCCTAGGCGCCGTGTTCGTGCGCGACCGGCGGGCGCAACCGCGCCGACGTGAGCACTTGCCGGAGCCTGCGGAGTGAGTGGGGCTCAGGTGAGGGCAATGCTGTCGAGCGCGGCGAGGCTCGCCCGCCAGCTCGATCTGGCGTCTTCGCGCGGCCGCCGCCTGCTTGGACAGGATGCTCCGCCTTTACTTGCAGAACTGCATGACTGGCCGCAGTGGCTTCGCGAGCCGGAGGCCGAACGGCAGCGGATTTTTGCGGTCACCGCCCTATGCGCGAGCAACGATGCGCTGGGCAGGGTGATCTCCGGCGACACGTTACGCGCCTATGCCGACAAGGTAAGCGAGCCGCTGCTCGAGGAGATACTGACGCATGCCGGTCCGGGCGGGGCGCCGCTGCCTACGGCTGAAGCGCTCACCACTGCGGGACAAGCGCATGCGCGGCGCGCCCTGCCGCACCGACTGGCGCTGAGGCTCGGTCTGCAACCCGTGCATGACCGCGAAGCTGCGCGCCATGTCGCGGACGCGGAGACCATGGTTCGCCGCGCGCCGGTGCTGGAAGTCGGGCGATGACCTTTTACCTGATCCACCGCGACGGCAAGGCCCTCGTATCCACAGACCGTCCACTTCTGAAAGCGCGAGAGGCCGGCCCTTTGCGCGACGCCGCTGCCTTGCTGGCACGTGCCGATGCGCTTGAGACGCAGGCTCGCGCCCGTCGCGATGCCGCTGAACGCGAAGCTCGGCAGCGCGGTCTGGAGCAAGGCCTGGAGGAAGGTCGCCGGAACTTTGCTGCCGCAGTTTCCGACCTCACCGGACGTTTGGAAAGCTGGCGGGAGGCGCAGGAGCGGCAGGTCGCCGCCCTCGCACTGGCGGCGCTGCGGCGCATGGTCGACGATATCGGCGACGAGACGATGATGGCGAGCATCGCCCGCCGCGCCGTCACCGCAGTGGCGCCTGGCAGCGATGCCCATGTTCAGGTCGCGCCTGCGCTCGTCGACGTCGTCTCGGCCCGCTTCGCCGCCGACGAGCGCACGCGCGAAGTGCCCGTCCACGGTGATCCCAGCCTTGCCGAGCACCAGTGCCGCGTCACGACTACCGATGGCCGCATTATCGCCGATCTGGCGGTCCAGCTCGGCGAGATCGAGAAACGCTGGAGCCTCACTCATGTCGATTGAAGTGCAGGTCCAGGAGCTGTTCGGCCAGCTCGACGAGGCGCCTCCCTTTGAGCAGCGCGGCCGCGTCAAGGCGGCGGTGGGCACCGCGATCCGCGTGCGCGGCATCACTGCGCGGGTCGGCCAGACTTGCGCATTACTTGATCGCTCCGGAAAGCCGAGCCTCTATGCCGAGGTGGTCGGCTTGGCTGATGGCGACGTCCTGCTGGCGCCCATGGGCGACTTGCGAGGGCTTTCGAGCGAAACGGAAGTGACAGTGCGCGTCGGCGAGGATCACGTGCCCGTCGCCGAGTCCCTGCTGGGCCGCGTGGTCGATGCACGGATGCGTCCGCTCGACTTTGGTGAGCCGATCACCGGTGAGGCGCACCAACCGCTTCATGCCCCCGCACCCAACCCGATGGCCCGCCAGCGGATCGACCGGCAGGTGCAGACTGGCGTGCGCGCGATCGATGGCTTGCTTCCAATCGGCCGCGGCCAGCGCATGGGCGTGTTCGCTGCGGCCGGCGGCGGCAAGAGCACGCTGCTGGCCACTCTCGCACGTCACTCCGAGGCGGACGTCATCGTCATTGCTCTGATTGGCGAGCGTGGCCGTGAAGTGCGCGAATTCGTCGAGGATACACTGGGGCCCGAAGGCCTGGCCCGGTCGGTGGTGATCGTCGCTACCTCCGATCGCCCCGCTCTCGAACGCGCCCGCGCCGCGCATGCGGCCACGGCGATCGCGGAGGGCTTCCGCCGCGCAGGCAAGCATGTGCTGCTGCTGATGGACTCGGTGACCCGCTTCAGCCGCGCGCTGCGCGAGATCGGCTTGTCGGCGGGTGAGCCGCCGGTGCGCCGTGGCTATCCGCCTTCGGTCTTCGCCGAATTGCCGCGCCTGTTCGAGCGTGCGGGCTGCGACGCGAACGGCGCCATCACCGGCATCTACACCGTGCTTCTGGAAGACGAGGAGGACGACCCGGTTGGCGAGGAAGTGCGCTCGCTACTCGACGGGCACATCTATCTGTCGCGCAAGCTGGCGGCGAAAGGGCATTATCCGGCCATCGATGTGCTCGCGAGCCAGAGCCGCCTGTTCGGCCAGATCGTCGCGCCCGAGCAGCGCCGGGCTGCCACGGGGCTGCGCGCCAGCCTTGCCAAGCTCGACGAGATCGAGCTGATCGTCCAGCTGGGCGAATACAAGCCCGGCCACGACCCCGCCGCCGACCGTGCCATGGCCGCGCGTGCAGGCATCGACGCCTTCCTGCGCCAGACGAGCGACGAACATACTCCATTGGGAACGACCCAAGCCTTGCTGAGAGGATTCGAGTGATGGGACAGACAGCCGAGCAATTCCTGCAGGTCATCGGCATCCGCCGCCGCGAACGCGATCGTCGCGAGACCGAGGCACGCCTCGCGCATGAGGCCTATGAGACCGCGGAAGCCGAGCTGGAGCGCGCGCGCCACGCAGTCGACACAGCATGCCGGACTTGCGAGAATGCCCAGCGCGCCCGCGCCGCTTCACCGTGCGATACACTGGTCGCCGACTACGTCCACGCTGAGCACGAGCGGCTCGAATTGTGCAGGCAGGAGGCCGCTTCCCGTGCCGAGATGCTGGCCGCCGCCCAGCGCGCGGTCTCCGCTGCTCGGTTCGAGCGGCAGCGCGCGCAGGTCCGCCTCGATGTGCTCGAAACCGAGCACGCGGCGATCCGGGGCCGGGAGCGCCGTCGCAGCGAACGCAAGCGCGAGGAAGCGCAGCCGCTGCTGAGCGCACTCGCATCGCCATGCTAAGCGGCCCGCCGGCTGCCAATACGCAGTCCGGATGTGCCGCGGATACGCATGCACCCGGCTCGGGCGCGCATACCCGTCCCGCTTCGCCCCCGGGCATCGCCAGCAGCTTTCGCGACGCGCTGCAGGCGCTCGGCGAGAGGGAAGGGGGGCGGCCACGGAAACTTCGCGCGCCTGACCAGCTCGAAGCCGATGCGTGCCCTCCCATGACCGCGGCCCAGCCGCTGAGTGCCGACCAGACCGTGCGTCCCGAGCAGAGGAACGCAGAAGGAGGCGAGGCGATCGTGTGGAATCGCCCTCAAGCTTTGGCACAAGGCGCTGTTGTCAGCGTAGAAGCCCCTGCACCCTCATCGGTAGACCTGTCAGGTGCCGCGATGGCGGCGAAGTTTGCCGAGCGTTTGACCCTTGCAGCACATTCAGGCGGTGAAATTCAACTGCTGCTCGACCCCGCCCGCTTCACCGTCACCAGCGTGACGATCTCAGGGCATCCCGACGGCAATATGTCGTTTGCTTACCAGAGCGGCTCCTCGAAAGACGGCAGCGGGGCCACGCCGGACGAAGAGGCCCTGCGTCAGCGTCTCGAAGCACGCGGGCTCAGCGTTGCCAAGATCGAGCAGAGGAATTGAGGCGGCTGCCAGTCTATTTGCATCACCAACACATGCGGTTGGGCTCCTTAGGATGGCAGTCTACCTAACGGCGCCACATCTACGATCTGCTGTCGCGTGTAGCGACATGGGTGAGGAAGGCCGAACGCGGCATAACCCCGGCCTGACCACTTCGACTATTTGATTTGGTTCAAAACATTCGGAGTGCCCGAGCGGGCGCAGTCGAGAGGTGACGATCAGAGCAGCTGCCTTCCTCGACGATCTCGTCCTTGCTGCCCTCATCGCCCTTGATACCGGGTCATTCCCCAAAGCGCTGGCGCGCTACATCACTACACTTGCGAATGCCTCGCAATTAAACTAACGGCGCTGCGCCAAGACTGGGGACCATCTTGCGCCTCCAG
This sequence comes from Novosphingobium kalidii, assembly GCF_040534015.1. Taxonomy (NCBI): domain Bacteria; kingdom Pseudomonadati; phylum Pseudomonadota; class Alphaproteobacteria; order Sphingomonadales; family Sphingomonadaceae; genus Novosphingobium; species Novosphingobium kalidii. The sequence continues at coordinate 45,782 of NZ_JBEWLY010000014.1, read as the reverse complement.
GAAGGAATGTACCTGTGACGACGGCTTTCAATCGATCGAGCCTCCCGCGCCGCACGGCGCTCGCGCTTGCGCTCGTCTGCGCTTCGCCGGCGCTTGCCGACGAGAAGCGTCCGGAAGCCGGTCGCACGGAGGAAGCCGTGCAGGAATGGAGCGGCTCGAAAGACGATATCGTGGTGACAGCACGCGACGCGAGCGCCAGCATCATCGGCAGCCAGACGCCTCTTCTTGCCTACCCGCAGTCGGTACGCGTCATCGATCGCAAAGTCTTGACCGCTCTCGACGCGCGCAGAGTACAGGATGTGCTCGATTATGCCGGAGGTGTGTCGCGCCAGAATGACTTCGGTGGTCTCTGGGACAAGTACGCGATCCGCGGCTTCGCGGGTGACGAGAATGCCGGCCCCGACATCCTGGTCAACCGGTTCGGCAGCAACCTTGGCTTCAACGCGCCGGTCGACACTGCGACGATCGACCGCATCGAAGTGCTGAAAGGCACCAGCGCCGCCCTGTCGGGGCGCGGCGAACCGGGCGGTTCTATCAACATCGTCACCAAGGCGCCTCTCGATCATCGGCATGCCAGCGCCACGCTGAGCTACGGGAGCTGGAACACTCTGCGCGTGACTGGTGACGTGGGGGGGGGCCTGGACGACAGGTTGTCGGTACGGCTCGTCGGCGTGATGGAGAGCCGCGACAGCTTCCGCGATTATGTTTCCGGAGAGAGACAGTTGATCGCTCCATCGATCTCGTGGAAGCCGACCGCAGGGCTCCGCCTGCTCTATCAGGCCGAGTACATGCGCAACGCCACCGTGCTCGATCGCGGCGTGGTGGGCATCGCGGGTGATGCCCGTGCCATGAACCGCTCCACCTTCCTCGGAGAGCCAGCGGATGGACGGATAACGCAGAAGATCCTCTGGCAGCAGGCTAGCGCCTTTGCAGATCTGGGGGACGGCGTGACGCTCGAAATCGGCGGCAGTCATCGAGACGGATCCCTGCGCGGCTTCGGGACAATGGTGGACTCTGGTGCACGCGGGTTGCAGCCCGGCAACCGCACCGCCGGACGCGACCGCCGCTATCACGACTTCTCGTGGAACGACCTGTCGCTGCGCGCCGAACTCACGGCCACGACGGAGCTTTTCGGGCTGGAGCACGATCTGCGGATTGGCGTGGATCGAGTACGCCACGCGCTCGACTTCAGGCTTGATCGCGCACGAGGCACTCCGGCGCAGCCCATCCTCGTGATTGACCTGTTCGCGCCGGTTTACGGTCAGCCGCTGCCGATCCCGCCCGCCGCTCTGAGCCGCACGGCATCGTTCCGTAGCGAGAGCGTCTACGTCCAGGACGTCGTCCGTTACGGACAGCTTACGCTGCTGCTGGGCGCACGCTGGAACAGCTTTCGTGAAGACGTATTCAACCGACTGACCCGTCGCGAACTAGACACCGACGATGCTGGCATCACGCCTCGGGCGGCTTTGTCGTGGCAGGTGGCACGCGGCGTATCGGTCTACACGAGCTGGGGGGAGTCGTTGCGGCTCAACCCGTCAGACGGTAACGCCGTATTCGATGCCGAGCGCAGCCGGTCGACCGAAGCGGGGATGAAAGTTTCCCTTCTGAACGATCGCCTCACCGGAACCGCGGCCGTGTTCGACATGGGCAAGAGAAACGTCCTTAATCCCAACGCAGTCGATCCATTCGTCAAGAGCCAAGTAGGCCGTCAACGCTCCCGCGGTGCAGAGGCAGAAATCACCTACTCTCGCGCCGATGACCTCTACGTCACGGCTGCCTACACTTACGTCGATGCTGAGATCCGCAATGATCAGGATCGTACGCTGATCGGAAAGCCTTTGTCCAACGTTCCAAGGCACAGCGGCAGCGTGTTCGCGCTCAAGACGCTCGGCCGCTTCGGTATTGGCGGAGGACTGACTCACGTCGGCCGACGGGCGGGCGATCCCTTCGGCACCAGCTACCGCCTGCCGGCTTACACCACAGCGCGGGCGGTGCTCAGCTATGCCGTGACCGACGACGTCTCGGTGCGCGTCGATGTCGACAACCTGTTCGACGCTTACTACGTCAGCAGCTCTTACTCCAACGTCTGGACGGTACCCGGCACCCCTCGAAGCATCCGAGCGTCCGTCAGGGCGAGCTTCTAGCCGCGAGGCGTCTCAAGCCGCGCCGACGAAGGGGATTTGCCATGCTCCGTGTTCTGATTGTGCTTGGCTGAGCACCGAGGCGCTGTTGAGCGGCTGGAGCTAAGAGGCTAGCGATACCGCGGAGACTGCCCACGATAGCGGATCGCCTGGCAGCTTCCCCGGCCGCGACGCTGCCCCCCTCGTGAGGCAGTATACAACGAAGTCCACTTCAGTTCCGGATGACCACGGCGGTCAGGCGGCAGACACGTCGTTGAAACTGCTCCACGAGAGGGGCAGGCCCCCTCCTGCTACGCGGCCTGGAGCATATGGGCGAGGTCTTCCTGTGCATCGCCCGTAGGACGGATATCGAACAAGTCGATCAGGACGCCAAGCACCTCCGGCGTGAGGAACTGGGGCAGCGTCGGCCCCAGGTGTATGCGGCGGATGCCGAGATGAAGCATCGTCAACAGCACGGCCGTGGCCTTCTGCTCAAACCAGCTGATCGCATAGTGAAGTGGCAGGTCGTTCACCTCGCAGCCCAGTGTGTCGGCGACGGTCTGTGCAATCCGAATGGCGGAATACGCATCGTTGCACTGCCCAACGTCCAGCACCCGCGGTACGCCGTTGATAGCGCCGAGATCCTCGCGGTTGAAGCGGAACTTGCCACAGCCAAGCGTCAGGATGAGGCTATCTTGCGGAGTGGCGACAGCAAGGTCGTGGAAGTAGTTGCGCCCGGGCCGCGCGCCGTCGCATCCGCCGATCAGGAACAGGTTCTTGACCTCGCCCTTGGCGATCATGCCGAGCAGGGTGTCCGCCACACCCATGACCGTGTTGCGTGCGAAGCCTGCCGGCACGGTTACTTCCGCTGCATCGCTGGCGAAGCCCGGCTGCGCGCGGGCGCAATCGATCGCGGGAGTGAAATCGTGATCGGCGATATGCGTGATGCCATTCCACCCGACCGGTCCTGCAGTGAACAAGCGGTCGGCGTAACCGCGCAGATTGGGGTTGATGAGGCAGTTCGAGGTCATGATGATCGCGCCGGGGAAGGCGGCAAAGTCCTTTTGTTGGTCCTGCCAGGCGCCGCCGTAGTTGCCGGCGAGATGAGCATACCTCTTCAGGCCCGGATAAGCGTTCGCCGGCATCAGCTCGCCATGTGTATAGACGTTGACGCCCGTTCCTTCCGTCTGTTGCAGGATCGCCTCGAGGTCGCCCATGTCATGGCCCGAGACGAGCAGCGCCTTGCCCGCTTTTGGGGTCATGCGCACCATGCTGACCTCGGGATGGCCAAAGCGGCCAGTGTTCGCGGCGTCGAGCAGTTCCATCACCTTCAGGTTCAGCGCGCCGACGGCGAGTGCTTCACGCAGCAGCGCGTCCATGTCGTTCGGATCGCCAGCGAGAAATGCGCTGATCCGGTGGAACTCAGCGCATACCGCTGCCTCTTCGGTACCGAGCACGCGCGCATGCTCGCTGTAGGCCGCCGTGCCCTTGAGCCCATAGAGAATCAGGTTGCGCAGGCCGACGATGCTGGGGCCGTCGCGATCCATGAACCGCTGGATTCCGGCAAGCGGTGCCGCCTCGCTCAATTCAGCAAGGCTCGTGCCCGGCTGCCAGGTTGCAGGTTCCGGCAGATCGTGGAGGTCCGCTCCAACCTCGACGGCGAGGCGCTCGGCAGCCTGCCTCATCGCCAAGGCCTCGCGGATGAGAGTCTCGAACCGGCTCGCGTCGAAGTTCACGTTTGTAAGCGTGGTGAACCAGGCATGGGGTGTGAACGCGTCGACCGCTGGCAAATGCGCGCCCTTGCGGGCGGTACGATCAGCGAAAACCGACACGCCCTGCATGATCCGCAGCAGGACATCCTGAAGGTCGGCAACATCAGCCGTTTTTCCGCAGGAGCCGATCCTGACCGCACAACCACCTTTGTTCGACTGCTCGCACTGAACGCAATACATCGCTTCTGCCTGCTTTAATATGAGTGACGAACTCCTCTTTAGACGCACGAGCGAGCAGCACTTTGACTTCGGTCAAACTCGTGGGCGCGATGTCGCTGCATGGCGCACGAAGAACGGAGGCGCTTCACTCGTGCAACTCACAAGGCAGACAGATTACGCGCTGCGGCTGCTCATCCATCTCGCGAATCTCAAGGGAGCGCAGACGTCCATCTCTGACATCGCAGCGGCTCAAAGATTGTCGCGTACGCACCTGATGAAGATCGCGAATCTCCTCAGCAACTCCGGTTTTTTAAAGGCGACGCGGGGCCGTGGCGGCGGGATCGCACTCGGACGCGCGCCTGAGCTGATCACGATCGCGGATGTTGTCAGGGCGACGGAGCCGGACTCCCCGCTGATCGACTGCACGGGGTGCCGCCAGGATAGCGGATGTCGGCTGCGCAGAGTCTTGGATCAGGCCGAAGCCGCGTTCTCGCAGGTCCTCGCCCGAACGACGTTGGCGGACGTCTCTGATCCGGTCGCCGGCCCGAACAGCGTCTACGAGCAGCAATACAGCAATCTCAAGGCTCGCTCGCGGCACTGAACCCGAACTGCCCGCTCAATCACCCGTGCATACTTGGTCGAACAATGGTGCTGAATCCATCGGTTCAACACCCCTCCAAAAGGTAGTAGCGGATCAGAGATCACAATCCAAAGCTCGTCCCCTCAGTCCCGCTAAGCCAGTGCTGGAAGTTGCTTATCGCTACGGCTGGCGAAGGCCTGTTTGCAACTGGCGGTCTGACCGCGCGTTAGCTGTCCAACTACTTCAGGAACAACATGCGCCTGATCCACTGCCTTGCCTGGTGTTCGAGCGCCGCAACACTCGTCATCGCGCCGGCGGCGTATGCCGACGACGTGTGGATCGGAGTGTATCAGCACGACGTCACGCTCGCGCAGGTTCGTTTCGAAACCGGGCAGGATATCAAGCTCGGCTGGATCGGCGAGACGCTCGATGGCTTGAAATCGATCGGGCGCCCGGCGCCACATGTGCTCGTTTCGAAAAGTCTGTCCGGCCAAACCGATTACGTAGCGGTTGGTTTGAACTGGACTTTGGGTAGCAAGTTTTACGCACGTCCAGGCATCGGACTAGCACTCAATAACGGACCTAGACGGGCGATCAGGGATGGCCAAAGGGTCGATCTCGGCTCGCCGATCACCTTTGAGCCCGAGCTTGCCGTGGGTTGGCGGATCGATGCTCGGTATCGGGTCGAGGCCTCCTGGATCCACCTTAGTCATGCGACGATATTCAGCGGCCAGAACCGAGGGATGGACTCGATGGGCGTGAGGCTGCTTGTGCACTTCCCGTGACACCGCCCCATGTGGAGCCCATCTCGTTTTAAAGCGACGGGGCGAGCTTAACGATGCTCCCGCCGGAGTCAGCATCTTGGCCCGCGGCCTTGGTCGCTTCGACAGGCCTCTCGACACCTAAAGTCTCAAGCACTGATACAGCGCCAGCGAAATCAGGTGCACAGTACGTTTGCACGCCTGCTGCAGAAATTTGCGCCAGCAATTCTGCTTTGGCGCCGCTGGCACAAAATTGCGTGACGTCGCGGATGAAGACGGCTCCGACGCGATCGGGGAAAGCGCGAACAGCTTCGGAGTAGATCTCCACATCCTTCTGTCCATTGTCTCCCATCAACAGGAATTTGTGACCAGGATAGAATTCGAGGATAGTCCGGATCGCTTGGATCTTGTGCTTTTCATGACCGGAATCGATCAGCTTTGTCGCGTCGATGCCCAGATCCTTCAGGAACATGGGCCCGTGCGGTATCCGGTTCAGCTCCATGAATTCGGTAAGGAACTCGTACAAGCTCCAGGGGCTTGAAGAGACATAAAAGAACGGCCGCGTCGGAGCTACATGGTCGCGGGCTATCACGCGGTACAAGTCCGAAGCGCCCGGTACTGCAATTCTGTCCTCGGGCCGCTCAGCGAGAATGCGGCGCCAGTTCTTCAGGAAATCGACAGTCCCCGTCTCAATCACGGTGTCGTCGATGTCCGAGATGATGCCCCAGTGATTGTCGCGGCCCGGCGCGAGCACCGGCACGACGATGGAGGGCGCCTGCATCACATGGCCAGGCGTCGCGAGTCGAACTGCTTCCCATGTTGTCGATTGCGGCAGCGGTTTGTCCAAGGGGACAGCAAAGCTGAAGTATCCCTCCTCATCGCTCATTGTCTCCGCGATCTGGCCTTCTGCTTCGCAGCGAACCCTCACGCCAGAGACCTCGTGACTGTTGTAGATTGCCAGCATTGCCCTGAACTTGGACCAGGTGGTGTCGTTCGGGGTCGGCAGATTCCTGGATCTGACCATCCGCCCTCGCACCCGCAGTTCGGCGTCGTTGCGATAGCCAGCGAAGGCCAGCATGCGGAGTTGATCGTCTCGCCTGTCTCCAGAAAGGAGGTTCTGAAGTCCTTCGAGGTCCCCCTCCAGCTCGTGGGCCACGCGGTGGAGGAATTGGCGCAGGGGATGCGAAGAGGAGGTCATGATCAAGTGATGAATGCGCCGACGCGCATCTGGGTTTCAATCAAACAGTCAGCAGCAGTTTTCGGGAGCAGGCGCTTAAGCTGATTGTGCGGCGATCGTAGGCTCGTGATCACACGAACCTTCCGGCCGCTGCTAACTCGTCCTGCATCTTGCACCGACCTGGCGTTTGCACCTGTGCCATTGCGGCGCAGCAATCTAACGATCGCTTTCAAGCCGGTCCCCGTTTTGATACTGCAACTTCATGTTTCGCTTCGCACAGCTCTGCGGATTTCGCCTGCACAGACCAGTTGGCAGCGTGTTTGCCGACAAATCTCTCACGGCGGCCACTTGCGACCGGTATGGCCGAGAGATCATCCAGCAGGATGAAGGGTTCTGGCGGACAGTGCCTGCCAGCATGCCCGTGGTCTGGCGCAAGCCGGACGCGCACGAGATGACCTTGCGCACTCTGGTTCTTCCCTGAGCGTGCAGGAGCGGACCAGAGATCTGCGCCAGCTGCGCGTCGCGATTGTTCACCCTTTTCTCATCAGCAATGGTGGCGGCGAGAAGGTCGTCGAAGCGCTCGTGGCGACGTTCCCACGGGCCGAGCTTTTCACACTGATGGCGGATCGCAGCACGTTATCTCCGCTGCTCCTAGAACGCCCCATTCACACGACCGTCCTTGATCGGGGGCCACGCGCCTGGCGATACTATCAGCACCTGTCGCCGCTCTACGACTTTGCGACTGCACGCCACGATGTTTCAGGATTCGACCTCGTCATCAGTTCGGGGGGGCCAGGAGCCAAGACGGTAACCGTGCCAGGCGGCATTCCGCACATCCACTATTGTCACTCGCCCGTCCGCTATCTGTGGGATCAGCATGAAACCTGGTTGGAGCGTCTACCGCTCGCCATTCGACCAGCGTTCGCCCTCTCGGTTCGAGGACAGCGCAAGCGAGATCTTGCGGCAGTAAACCGCGTCGACTCGTTCGTAGCCAATTCGCGCTACATCGCAGCTCGGATAAGACGGTATTATGGGCGGGACAGCGCGGTGGTTTACCCGCCCGTCAGCTTGAGCAGCGCGCCGGTCATGGAGCGGGCTGGTGACTACTATCTGACCGTAGGCCGTCTGGTGCCCGGCAAGCGTACGGAGCTTCTCATCGCGGCGTGCAATCGCCTGAGGCGGCGATTGATCGTAGCAGGGGGGGGGGCGGAGTTAGCTGCCTTGCAGGCGCTTGCTGGTGAAACAGTCGAGGTGCTTGGCCGCGTCAGCGAAACACGTCTGCAGGAACTCTATGCTGGCGCGCGCGCTTTTCTTTTCGCGGCCGACGAGGACTTCGGGATCGCAACAGTAGAAGCCCAGTCGTACGGCCTCCCGGCGATTGCCTACGGCCATGGGGGATCATTGGAAATCCTGAGCGATGGTGCCGAAGGGACTACTCCCGATGCCGTTTTCTTCGCAGAGCAAAGCAGTGCGGCTGTCGAGGGTGCCATCGTGCAGTTCGAGGCGGAGGAGGATCGTTTCGACCGCTGCGAGATACAGCGCAGGGCCGCTCGGTTCAGCGCAGAGCGCTTTCGGGAGGGCATGGCCGGCGTGGTGCTTGAAGCACTCCGCTGAAGTCACTCCTCACGGTCGAAGGTGTGTGGAGAAGAAGGTAATCAGCCGCGTTGAGGCTCACAGACGAACCTGCAGCTCACCCTCGAATTCTTTGGGCAACCGCAGAGGCGTTATCGCGAATGCGCATGTTCTCCGGCGTCATAGTTGCGTACTGTCGCAACCGCAGTGGAGAGGTGCTTTCTATATGCACGCGCTCTTCAATAGGCAGGTTCGGCCTGAATCCCATCGTGGGACAGTAGCTTGGCTTCACGTGTTGAATTCTACATGAAGTATATTCAGAAAATATCTTGGAGCTGTGGAAATTTATTAAGCATAACGCATAATCAATATATTGATACTAAAAAATATGCGGGGGTTATCAGGGAAGGTGTCGCTAGAGAATCATACTACTAATTGCGGGTTAATTAAACTACCGCAGTAGAATGTCCACCTTGTCTCCGATAACTCTGCAAGCTCCTCTCACGACGGAAGCCAGGACCGTGTCCCTCCTTGGCTTTACTGTCGACTGCACCGATCTTGTTGAAACTGCACAGATAATTGCTGCATCCCCACAGGCATGGGAGCCGGGTGCGCGAATCTATGTCACTCCCAATATCCAGCATGTGGCCGAGATGCGGCGTAACAGCGAGCTGCAGCGGGCGGTACGCGAAGCGGATCTGGTGACTTGTGACGGTTTTCCCATCGTCAGTTATGCGCGATTTAGCGGTGTGCGCATACCAGGCCGGATCACCGGCCGGGAGGTTGTGAAGCAGTTGATGCTGCACACCCAGTTCGATCGCCGCCACGTCCTCGTCTTCCTCATCGACAGCGAGGAAACGGCTGGAGCCATCCGGACCTGGGCGGCGCAGCGCGGCCTTTCCCAGCAGGTTTTCGCAATAGTGGCACCACCGCGGTTCGGCGAAGACGACGCCGCGTGCGCTCGGCTTGCGGAGCATATTGCCGCCCTGGGCACGACAATCCTGTTCCTCGGTGTAGGAGCACCCAAGTCCGAGATCTTCGCCAGCCGCTACCGCCTCGAACTTGGCAACTGCTGGGTCTTGTGCATCGGCCAGGCTGTTCGTGTTGCATTGGGACTAGTCAGGCAACCGCCTCGCCTTTGCGTGATGCTGCACGCCGAATGGGCATGGCGGCTCGCGCTGGAACCGCGCCGCCTGTGGAAGCGCTATGTGTCCTCCGCAGCGGGGTTTGCGGCCGCAATACTGGACGATGTGCGCTCACAAGTCCGCAAGCGGGTTCTCTGACCACTCTAGGCGATGTAGAGTACACTGTGCAGGATGCTGCCCCAGCTCTGGCGCGACTTCATCCGTTATCCCGGCGCATCCTGAAGAGGGGGGCGAGTTCATCCATAGGCTTGCATTCGTCCCGAAACAGGCCGGCGGAAGTGCGGGCATTTGCCTGCCTGCGGATTAGGTATATATCCGCCGCCTTCGACCAGGAGAAGCGCAGGTGAGCGTAAATTGCCGCCGATTAGCTTGTGGTACCCGACCGGGACACAGAGCCAGAACAGGCCTTAACGCCACCATCGCCGCGATGCTCAGCATACTCACGACGATGCTCGTGCTGCTGGGAGCAGCACCGGTGGCGGCGCGAATATCGCCTGCCTCGCAAACGCCCTTGATTGTAAGGCAAGCGTCGAAGGCTGCGCGCCGGATCGAAACCGTAAACCTTCGCAACTTCCAAAAAATCGCCGGTGGGGATGCCACGCTTGTTCTAGCGCCCGGCGACGTCGTCTTTGTTTTCAGCACGACAATCGCCGAAGTCAGCCGGTTCATCGATCAGTACGTTAATAACGCATTGTCCGATTTGTTTCATTTGGATGTCAGCTTCGGCAACGGTAACACAATCAGACCAGTGTCATTCCGGTGAACAGACCTATAGATGAAGGCTTGACCTTCTCGGGCATAGGCTCTGGCCGAACTCGCATGACCACGGCCGCCTCGCGGGGAGGGAGCTGGAGACTCGTGCTCCTGATCGCAGCGCTTCCGCTATTCGGCCAGACGTTTCACTACATGAAGGATCTGAAGCCGCTTTGGGCGCTATCCAAGGCCTTTCCGCTCCTGTCTTTGCTGTTGGTTTTGCCGGTGCTGACATATCGGCGGGTGCCACAGGTGTTTGGCTGGCTGCTGGCATTTCTCTGGCTCGTGCTCGTCTCCAGCTTCGCCGGCGTTCTCACGTTCGATCAGAACTTTCTGCTCGGGCTGACGGCTCAGGTGAAGCTGCTGCCCATGCTCTATGCACTGTCGTTCCTGGGCCTGCTGCTGCTCGTCCGGCCAAGCACGGACCAACTGGTCAAAGCCATTCAGGTGTGGGCCGTGTTGACGTTCGCTGCAGTCTTCCTGCTCTGGGCCTTTGCTCCGCAATCGTGGTACTCCACGAAATATGAGTTTGGCGATGCGCCCCTGCTGAGCGTGGATGACCGCGGGAATCGCATCCGCATGCCGATGTACTTCGGCCTTATCGCCTTGTTCAGCCTGAACCGTCGTCTGCTTGCAAAGCCGGACTTACGAACGGCAGTGCTGTTCGTCTTCGCGCTCGCCCTGATCGCCGGCGTTGTTCGCACGCGCGCGGTCGTTCTGGGGTGCGTGGCGACGCTGGCCCTCATCGCCTTCATGGCTTCGTCGCCGCGCTGGCGCGTGGTGGCCGTGGCTGCTGCAGCCATCGTCGGCTTCGTTCTCCTGCAAGTTCCCTATGTTCAGAGTGCATTCGACACGAGTGCGGCCTCCGGCATCCAACTGCGTCAGATAACTGCGGACAAATCCATCGCCTTCCTAGGCGATAGCGTATTGCGCTGGATGTTCGGCGTGGGCACGATCACGCCGCTGGACCCTGGCGGCTTGCCCAAGTTCTTCAACCACTTCTTCTTTCTGGCTGACATCAGCTGGCTGGGCATCGTGTTCGAGTTCGGTTTGGTCGGCGCTGCGATCATGCTCATCCTCCTGATGCGAACATGGAACTACGCCAGGCGTGTTCGCCAGTCCTTCAATAGTCCGGTTTTAGCTGGTATGCAGGACTACGTGCTGTTCACCCTGATACAGTCGCCGCTGTACTCGACGATGACGCTGCAGCCCGGTGAGATCGCGGTGGTCGCGGCGATCTTCGTCTACCTGGCGATCATGCGGCGCAACGTGCAGCTCCGGAAGCCGCGGCCGACATGACCCACGTCGTACTCCTCGCGGCAGGCCTTTGTCTTTGGCCAAGCCAGGCCGGGGCGAAACCAGAGGCCAACACCGAGGCACGGAAAGTGGCGATCTCCTCGATCCCCATGACCTTGCAAGGGGCGGACAGCTTCGCATCGACCGGAGAGGTCCATCGCTTCGCTGAGGGGGCGCTCGCTCCACCAGCCCGGATCATGTTGAGGCGAGCTTCATTTACAGACCGGATGCCACGCCAGAGCGTCGCGCTCTACGTGCTGGTTGCCCATGACCGCTGAAGCGATCTCCTCGAGCGCAGTCCCGGCGCCCTCGATATGGCGTTCGGCTGCCGCCACGATTGGCACGCGTGCCATCGATATACCCAGCCGCTACGGTTTCCACCTCCTTATCGCCTGGAAGCTCGGCCTGGTCGACGCAGGGGCTTTCTACGTCGTCTTTTCCGTCCTGACGCTCGCGGCAGGGCTGGGGCGGCTGGGCATCGACCGCGCCATGACCCGGGAGGTCGCACGCGCCTTGGCGCTCGGGCATGATGCGCAGGCGCAAGCGGCCATTCGGCACGGCATGACCCTGATAACACTGCTGTCGCTTGGCGCAGGGCTGCTCCTGGCGCTGATCGCCCCCGTGCTGGCGACGAGCCTGTTCGACAGCCCCCGCCTGACCACGCCACTTATCGCTGCGGCTATCGCTATTGTACCGCTCAGCATCAGTGGAGGCGCAGCTGGAGCACTTGCAGGCCTGCACAAGGTCAGCGCGAGCCAGATGGTCTATTCCTGGCTTTGGCCTGCGCTGTTCTGCCTTCTGGCTGTTGCCGTGCCGCTGACGCTCAACCTGGCGCTGCTGCTGATCATCGCTGCGACCGCTCTGGGAGCCCTCGCTTCGCTGGTGCTGCTGGTTCGCCACCGCCCCGTGGCCAGGAAGGATCGGAGGCAAATGGCTCCGCCGCTCTTCAAATTGGGGCTGTCGCTATTCACGACCGAGATCGTCCAACTGCTGATGGCGGCTCTGCCGGGGCTGGTGCTGGGCATCTTCGCCGGGGCGGCGGCTGTCGGCGCCTATGCCATGGCCTGGCGGCTGGCGCTTATTCTCAATCTCCTCGTGGTCTCCGTAGCGGCAATGGCGTCGCCCCGCTTCGCTCATTGCGCTGCAAGGACCGATGGCGTCGGCCTGCGCCACACTGCCGCCTATTCGCTAGGGCTTGTCCTTGCTCTGGGCGTTCTGCCGCTCATCATCTTGGCCATCGGTGCTCCCTGGTGGCTGGCTCTCTTCGGAGAGGGCTTTGCGACAGGAGCCACCGAATTGCGGCTGCTTCTGCTGGGGCAAGCGGCGCTGATGCTGGCAGCGACTGCACCAGAGCTGCTGGGCATGACCGGTCACGAGCGCGCAATGCAGCTCGTGAATGTTGCCGCTACCGTCATATATGCACCAGTGCTCGTCGTTCTGAGCTATTTTGCGGGAGGCACAGGAGCCGCCTTGGCCAATCTGGTTGCGTCACTTGTCGCGAGTAGCGGTGCTCTGTGGTTGGTACGCCGCCTCCTCGGCTTCACGCCGCCTGGCGCGCTGCTCCAACTGATGCGTGCGCGTCTGGCGGTGTCGCGGGCGTGACCACCGAAAGCCCGAACGCCGGGACAGCCCTGATCGCGATCAGGTCTGTCGCTGCCACCGCAGTGGCATTCCTGGCTATCGGGCAGGGTGGACGCTTCTATCCCGTCCTCGATATCGCAAACGCTTTCCTAGCGCCGCTGCTGGTTCTTCTCGTCGTTCTCTTGGCGCTGGCCCTAAAGCTGAAGGACCGGCCGACTGCTGTGGTTACGGCCGTCGCTCTCACCATTGCCGCACTCCAATTTGCGAACCCGATGGCGGTATCTCATGCTCAAACGTCGGGTGCGGCGGACTTGCGCCTTCTTACGCAAAGCACCTGGCACGACAACAAGCACCCCAAGCAGTTGCAGCGGTTCCTCGAAACACAGGGGGCCGATATCGTCGTCCTGCAGGAGACCGATGGCAGCGCTTCGCGAGTGGTCGCAGGCGTCCTGCCGGACTATCACCGCGTCCGGTCCTGCTCGCAGGCGGTGTGCTCCCTCACCATCATCTCGCGCTGGCCACTTCGCCGGATTGCAACACGCGCGAGGGATGGTCCGCTCGCGGATATGCTGATCGCCGACGTGGATGCGCCATTCGGGTCCTTCCGCTTGATCAATGTCCATCTGCCGCGGCCGTACAGGGCGAACGCGTCGAAATTAAATGCGCAACTGCTTGCCGAAATCGAGGCCGGCAAGGAACCACCGCTGATCGTGGCCGGCGATTTCAATCATGTCGTCAATAGCTTCAGCCTGTCGCGGTTCGCACGGGCAAGTGGGCTCACAGCTATCGAGGGCTTCCGTCCAACCTACCCCGCGCATCTGCCTCTTCCGGCCATTATCGGCATAGACCATGTCTTCGTGAGCGCCGAATGGGCCGCTGTGGCATGCCGCACAGTGCGGGGCGCAGGCTCCGATCATCATGGTATCGGCTGCCGTCTGCGCTTGGATAGAATTTTGACCGGCCATTAAATAGTCCAACTGAAATGTTCAGGCGGCAGTTGTGCCTGTAGGAGCGGTACGGCCTCGAGTGCCGGCACGTTGTTTGCCTTTAGCGAACCCCATTGACGAGCGTACGCCGTGCGGCAACATGCATAAGAGAGCAACTGGGAAGCTACGGGTTGCGTAGTAGACAGCGGCCACAGGAGAATAAGGATGAATGGTTCGCCGGTCAGAGCGGCTGAGGCCGATCTCCCTCTGGAACGAGATGTTTTTACCCGCACTTTGATCCGCGAGCTGGCGGGCACTCTTGAGGACGTCGTTGGCCTTGAGGATGCGTCCGGCTACATCAGCGTCGTCGGAATGGCTATTGGAGAGCAAATAGACGGTGCTTATCGAAGTGCGCTGGCAGTCGACCGTCTATCGCGCGATCAGGTGGCGGATGTTCTTGTGGATCTAAAGAGGCGTATCCAAGGAGACTTCTTCATTCTTGAGGACACCGAGGATCGGATCGTCCTCGGCAATCGGGTCTGCCCATTCGGCGAGAAGGTACTCGACAGGCCATCTCTTTGCATGATGACCTCGAACGTGTTCGGTCACATCGCAGGCCAAAATCTTAGATATGCGGCAGTAGATCTGGAGCAGACGATCGCTCAAGGGGCCGCAGGCTGCAGAGTTGTTGTTTATCTACGGCCGAGCGACTCTGTTCCAGCTTCCGCCAGAGAATACTTTAGGCGCTGATCTCAAATGATCGGATCAGAAGCAGCTGCGTTGCTCGATGCACTGCACGAGCCCGCGATAGTCGTTGACCGCACAGGCACCATCGTAGGCGCAAATCGCGCTTTCCGGCGGGCACTCGGAAGCGATGCCTCCCAGCGCCAGCTTTCCGAGCTTCTGAACTCTAGCTTTGATGCGCTTGAGCTTTATCTTTCACGCTGCCTTGGTTCCAGTGACGCGCTGGTTGGAGCGCTCGATCTATGGGTCGGAGCACAAGTGAAAAAGGCGCAGTGCAAAGGGAGTGCCGTTCGTAACGGGGAGGGCTCTCTGATCCTGCTGCGGCTGACTTTTTCCAGCGAGACAAGATTCGTGGCGCTCACCCAAACTGTAGCCGAGCTCAAGGAGGAACTGAGAAAGCGTAGGCGATCTGAGGCGATGTTGGAGGAGTCGGTCTCTGAGCGCGAGCTTTTGCTTCGGGAGCTCGAGCACCGGGTGAAGAACAACATGCAGATGCTATCTGCACTGCTCAGCGGGGCAGAGCGCGAGGCCAGCTCAGCTGAAGCGAAGGCGGCATTGAAAGACGCATCTTGCAGATTCTCGGCAGTGAGTGCAGTCCAGCAGCTTCTCTATCGTTCCGAAAGCTTGGCAACGATAGAGTCGCAGGCTCTGGTCTCGACCCTCACTGACGCGGTCTCCACACTGGCATCCAAGTCGCTGAAGGCGGATGTCGTCGTAGATCCCTTTGAACTGCCCATAGACGTCGCAGTGCCGATAGGCCTCATACTGAACGAGTTGCTGACAAATGCACTGAAGCACGGCCGCCCAGCAACAGGATCTCAATCTCTACACGTGGCGTTTGGCCGGCACGACGGGGTTCTTCGGCTCACCGTTGAGGACAACGGGCCTGGATTTGACCTCGCAGAGACCAGCAAGCGAGCCTCTGGGATCGGACTTGTTCGAGGGCTTCTTCGGCAACTGGGAGGAGCTATCGAGGTGCAGCGGTCAGGCGGAAGCTGTTGCACTGTTACCTTTCCGGAACCTAAAGCGGCTGCGACAAGGATACTCCATTGATTGCCGCAACCGTCCACTATGGAATGACCGTGCCTCCCAGCGGCCAAGCTCCGGAGGCAGGCCCACAGTCATTCGCGATCACCACGGCAAGCAAGGCGCGGATCCTCATTGTGGAGGATGACTACCTTGTGGGAATGGCTATCGAGGAGACGCTCCTCCAGGCGGGTCACGACGTCATCGCGCTGGTTACAACCGGTGAAGAGGCCGTGGAGAAGGGAACTAAGCTGCGTCCCGATCTCGCTTTGATGGACATTCGGTTAGGCGGCAAGATGACTGGAATAGAGGCAGCCATTGCGCTGAGGGCTGCTGGGATCCCTAGCCTCTTCGCAAGCGCCCACTCTGATCCGGGAACTAGATCATCTGGAGAAGAGGCAGAGCCTCTGGGGTGGCTGGCAAAGCCATTCACCTTTGCCGGATTACGCTCCGCAGTCGATACAGCCCTCGCAAGCCTCGGTTAACAGTGATCTCCCGAGGTGCGGCAGGGCATTTGCTGCAGAATAATAGCAGTTCGTGAGTGAAGGCCGCCCGAGGTTGCCTCTTGGTGAGCGCCTGAATATTCGCGTTCCTCAAAGCGGACCGAGACCCCCCATCTCAGACGCGCTGCAAAACCTAGCTTTATACGTGGACACGATCAGCCCCTACTGAGTGGTCCGAGATAAAATATTGGTGCATTGTTGCCTGAGGGGCTCCCGGTTTCTCGTGCGGCTAAATGACGAGAAAACTCTCACTCAGAATGGATGAAAAAATTGGGGGGACGTCAGTGTGGGTGAGCTAGCGCTGGAGGATGCCGCATGAGCCGCGAGATCAAGCGGGACGAGAACGGGCAGTTTGCGGCCGGGTAGTCTGGCAATCCCGATGGCGCACGACGGCCAAGTCAAAGACGCTGCACACTCTTGCCGACTTTCACAGGATCAATCTCCGGGTGGCGAGTGAAGTCGTTCGAACGCGCGACGGCAAGTCACTCACCCGTTATGAGGCCATGGTTCTCGCACTTGCCAGCGGAAAGACTTCCAATCGCCTGGAAGCACGGGACTTCCTTGAAATGACCAGGTGAACCGCCACGTGTTTGCCGGAGGCCATTGAGTTTAAGTTATGCGGCCATGGGAGTGTCGTCCAGCATGGCATAGTAGCGTTCCTCGGCTTCAGCGGGCGGAATATTGCCGATGGGCGCGAGGAGCCGGCGGTTGTTGAACCAGTCCACCCATTCGAGCGTGGCGTATTCAACGGCCTCAAAGGATCGCCAAGGCCCTCGTCGGTGGATCACCTCGGCCTTGTAAAGGCCATTGATCGTCTCGGCCAAAGCGTTGTCGTAGCTGTCGCCTACGCTGCCCACCGACGGCTCGATCCCAGCTTCGGCAAGGCGCTCGGTATACTTGATCGAGACGTATTGGCTGCCGCGGTCGCTGTGGTGGATCAGGCCGCCGCGATGGACAGGGCGCCGATCATGGATCGCCTGCTCGAGGGCATCCAGCACGAAGCTGGCGTGCGCCGTCCTGCTCACCCGCCAACCCACAATATAGCGAGCATAGACGTCGATCACGAAGGCCACGTAGACGAACCCCGACCACGTCGCGACGTACGTGACCCGAAGGGCGGCGAAGCCAAGTCCGAGACCCACAACATGTTCGGTGCTGGCGCATGGAACTGTCGGTTCACCTGGTCGAGCGGGCACGGCGTGGCCTTGTCGCTCACCGTCGTGCGCACCGCCTTACCGCGGGTAACGCCCTGCAGGCCAAGATCGCGCATCAGCCGCTCCACTGTGCATCGCGCGATATTGAAGCCTTCGCGCCGCATCTGTCGCCACACCTTGCGCACGCCGTAAACGCCGAAGTTCTCAGCAAAGACCCGCAAGACTTCGGGCTTCAGCATCTGATCACGCTGAACGCGGGACGGTAGCCGTGAAGGATCACGTCGCTGCGCGACGTGCTCGTAGTAGGTGGATGGGGCGATCGGCAAAACCCGGCAGATCGGCTCGACCCCATAATCACCGCAATGCTCGTCGATGAACGCGATCATCGCCTGAACGGGCGGTCGAGCTCCGCCTGGGCAAAATATGCGGAAGCCTTGCGCAGGATCTCGTTGGCCTGGCGCAGCTCGCGGTTTTCGCGCTCCAGCGCCTTGAGCTTGTCAGCCACATCGGCCGGCACGCCGGCCCGCTTGCCGCTGTTCACCTCGGCCTTCTTTACCCACTCCAGCAGCGTGTGACCCGAACAGCCGATCTTCTCAGCAATCGATGTGATCGCCGCCCAGCGAGACGGATAGTCGCCTTCGTGCTCCAGCACCATGCGGACCGCCCGCTCGCGAACCTCCGGTGCAAACTTGTTCGTCGTCTTGCTCATCGTAGCCCTTCCTCTCAGGAGTGGGGACCTCCGACAATCCCGGGGCGGTTCAGTGGGGACGGCTCTTTTCGCTTCGAGCAGGCTTGCTGCCAAAGAGGCAGGGCTCGCTAACATTGATGCGTATATCGGCGCTGATAATGAAGGTGCACTGCGCTATTACGATGCCTTGGGCTTTCAAACCTACCGAGAGCAAGACGGCGTGGTTCAGAAGACTTACCGGGTGAGTTGCGACAACTTCAAAGCAATCCGCGGCTGAAAGCCGCTATTCCGCTTTCTCCCAGACCCGGCCATTCCCAAAGTACCATCCAAATCGGGAAGGCTGAATGGCCGCTCTCGCCCGATGCCGTTGAAAAAGTCAGCCTTGAAGTCGCGGTGAGGCTCTGATTCAGTATCTTCATGCTGAAGGACGCCAAGCGATGATGGGCGAGCGCCGAGTGGCGCAGGAGACCTTGTTCTACGAGTTCAGCCTGGACCGGCACGTTCCTGCCGATCATCTGCTTCGGGCGATCGACCGGTTTGTGGACTTGTCAGGGATGCGCGAGCACCTGCGGGGTTTCTACAGCGCGATCGGTCGTCCCTCGATTGATCCTGAGCTGATGCTGCGCATGCTGATCGTAGGGTACTGTTTTGGGATCCGATCGGAGCGGCGCCTGTGCGAAGAGGTGCACCTCAACCTGGCTTATCGCTGGTTCTGCCGCCTGGGTCTCGAGGGCGACGTGCCGGATCACTCGACCTTCTCGAAGAACCGCCATGGTCGCTTTCGTGAGAGTGATCTGTTCCGCCAGCTGTTCGAAGCCACCGTGCGGCGCTGCATCGATGAAGGACTGGTCGGAGGAGACGGCTTTGCTGTCGATGCCAGCCTGATCCGGGCCGAGGCCAATCGGCCGACCTATGTCGAGGGGCCGCAGGGTCTTCCCACTGATCTGCCAAGACGCGCCGTCGATGAGTACCTCGCCGTTCTCGATGATGCCGTCTTCGGTGGGGCAACTCCGGTCGAGCCCAAGCGCGTCTCGCCTGTGGATCCAGCGGCCCGCTATACCTCGGCGCACGGCGCGCGCGCCGATTTCTGCTACTCCGCCAATTACCTGATCGACGTCGAAAACGCCGTGATTGTGGATGTCGAGGCGAGCACTGCGGTGCGCCAGGCGGAGGTGACTGCGGCCAAGCGGATGATCGAGCGTACGGCCGACCGCCACGGCCTATGGCCACGCAAGCTGATCGGCGACACCGGCTATGGCTCTGCCGGCATGCTCGCCTGGCTCGTGCACGAGCGTGGCATCGAGCCGCACGTGCCGGTCTTCGACAAATCCGCCAGGAGCGATGGCGCTTTCGAGCGCAGCGCTTTCGCCTTCGATCACAAGGACGACAGCTACCTGTGCCCGGCAGGCAAGCGCCTCCGGCCACGCAACCGCAACTTCGCATCACCCCGGCCCGATGCAGACAAGGACGGCTTCATCCGCTACCGAGCTCGGCAGCAGGACTGCAGCAGCTGCGTTCTCAAGCCACGATGTACGCCCATCCTGCCCGCTCGCAAGGTGACCCGCTCAATACACGAAGGCGCACGCGACATGGCTCGCGTCCTATCGCAGGAAGACGAATGGATTGCCTCGCGCCGCGAGCGCAAGAAGGTCGAGATGCTGTTTGCTCACCTAAAGCGCATCATGCGGCTCGACCGGCTGCGGTTACGTGGCCCAAACGGTGCCCGAGACGAGTTCCACCTCGCCGCTCGCGGTCGTCCGCCCCGTCAGCAGACGACTTTTTCAACGGCATCGCCCAATCCCGGTCACTCAGCGACGCTATGGCGATACCCAACACCCGCCGTTCGTTCATTTCCGCCGGCGAACGTTTTAAAGGCGAGGTTTGGGACAAAACCGTCGTTTCCGAGCACGGCCGTGAAAGTCAGGTCTTGAATAAACCGGCCGTTCGGACATTCTGAAAATCGACAGAATACGAGCAAGTTGGGCCGTAAGCGCAACAGCAGCGATCGTGCACTTACCCTGCTGAAGCCGACCTTCCAGGTGGTCGGAAAGATCATCAAGCTAGGCTTTAGGAACGCTCCTCTGCCGCACCGCGCTCGGCCGCTGGGATGATCCCTCGTGCGAGCAGAGCATGGAGTTGCGGCACATGGCTCTCGCTTCCGGGGTGAGGCGAGGGATCGGAAATCATTGCCACCGTCAGCTCCAGGTCGGGAACGATAAACAGCATCTGCCCGCCATAGCCCCAGGCAAAGTGGACGGGATGTCCGCCCAGCTCCTCCGAAAACCACCCGTACCCATAGGGGGTGCCGCTCCAGGGAGACGTCGTGCGCGGCTGCCAGCTTTCCTCCACCCAACCTTGGGGCAGAATGCGCTTTCCGTCGATCACGCCATCCTGGCGATAGAGCTCGCCGAATCGCAATAGGGCCTTTGGCGACATCAGCATGTCGTTGCCCCCGAAAAAGATCCCCTGCGGATCGCGTGGCCAAGGCGGAAGGGTGATGTCGAGCGGCCGCGCCAACCAGTCCTGCGCCAAGGTGTGAGTGCTTTGTCCTGACGCGCGCGTCAGTACGGCAGAGAGAAGGTGCGAGGAGCCGGTCGAATAGAGCATTCTTCCGCCCGGCTCATCCACGAACGGGCGCGAGAGCGCGTAGCGCACCCAGTTCGGGCTGGCGACCCAGGCACCGTAGTTCGGCCCCGAGGTGCGATCCAGCCCCGCTCGCATGGTAAGCAGGTGCCCGACTTCGATATCTTCGACGCGCGGGTCGGCACCGGCGGCGATGTCCGCGCGCAGGATTGGTGCGATCTTCTGCTCCGTCCCTCTGAGAACCCCGCGCTCGATAGCGATCCCGGCCAATGCACTTAGGACTGATTTGGAAGCCGACTTGATGTTGACGGGCCGGTCGAGCGATGATCCGCGGAACCGGTGCTCGGCCAGAGTCTCGCCATGGCGCGCCACGATCAGTGCATGAAGACGCGGCAGTGCCTCGGCCGCGGCAACCGTCCTTCGCATGATTTCCGGGTCAAGCCCGGGGGTCTCCGGCTGGGCGGTCCGGGAAACCGTATACGACGCACCGGAGTCTTGTGCGGGTGGCGGCGAACAGGCGATTACCGATGCGGCACACAGCAGGATCGCAGAGCGTGAGAAACGGGTCATCGCTCCGAGATAGGAAGCGCTCCGGATAAACCCAGCACTGGCTTCCGCCCCCTTGTCCGAAGGGCAATGGCGGCATCGAGGCCGTGACAGTCCTAGTGGCGAAACAGTGAAATCAAAGAGGCGCTATCGTCCGTCCACGCGTGCGAAGCGGCCGGCGGCAGCGCTTCCCACGGCAGGGGACTGGCGCTTTCCAGGTGATCCAGCCGTTTCTTGCTGCGCGCCAGCACGATCCATTCGGACTGCGACAAGCCTTCGCCTAGGTCATCCGTGTCCCGCCGCATACGGCCATGCCATCCTGCGGCTTTGGACAGCGCCGACACCATCGGGGCGAGGTTCACGAAACGGTTAGAGACGTGCACCAGCAGCAGACCGTCATCGGAAAGGGCGCGGCCATATGTGTCGAAAGCCTCGCGTGTCAGGAGGTGCATGGGGATTGCGTCCGATGTGAAGACATCGACGACGAGGAGGTTGAAACGCTTGGAAGGTCCTGCGGCAAGCTCCAGCCGCGCGTCTCCGATCACGATGTTCGCTTGCGGCGCGCAGTCGGTCACAAAGGTGAATGTGCCGTCGCGTGAATAGTGCACGACTTGCGGATCGATCTCGAAGAACGTCCAGTTCTGTTCTGGTTTGCGGTAGCAGGCCAGCGTCCCCACACCCAATCCCGCGACACCGACGCGCGCGTCGGGTTTTGCTTGAGCCAGCACCACGCCTGCGCCCGAGCTGCGGCCGTAGTAAGCTGTCGGCTGATGGCGGCGGCTTGCATCGAGCCATTGCCGCCCGTGCATCGTCGTGCCGTGCGTCAGCTGCATGGTGCGGCCCTCGTCGGAAACCTGAACGGTATAGACGCCGAAGTAGCTGCGGGACCGGGCTCCGGCCGCGCTCAGTTCCAGTGTCGAGAGGCCGCCATGGCCGAGCATGAGCAAGGCCAGTACGGCCGTGAAGGCCCAGCGCTTTCCGATCAGCACAAGGCCCACCACTGTCATCGCGCAGACGAGCAGCAGGATCTGCGAACCGAGGCCCACTTCGACGGCGGCGGCGAGGCGCCAGGCGAGGATCGCCGCGACAAGCACGAGCAGCAGCGCGACTGTACCGGCCCACTGCCCTGTCTGCCAGAACCGACCCAGGAACGGCAGCAGGGCGAACTGAGGGATCAGCAACGCTCCGGCGAGGAGCAGGATGGCATGCTCGTACACCCAGTCGAACAGCACCGGCGCAATCAGCGCGGTGAACGTGCCGCCCAGAGCGCCTCCTGCGGCCACCACCAAGTAGAAGTAGGTCAGCTGGCTCGCAGGCGGACGCAGGGCATAGAGCCGCCCGTGAAGCGCCACCGCCAGCACGAACAGCAGGGCGACCATGGCTATCGCGATCGCCGGATTTGCCTGCCCGCCCGAAATCATCGCCAGGCCGCCAGCCAGCAGCAGCGGAACCGGCGCGGCGCGGCTGAGAATCCGCGCCCAATCGCCTGCGTCGGAGAACGCCACCGAAAAGCTCAATAGATAAAAGCCGAGCGGAATGACCCAGAGCAGCGGCATCGCCATTACGTCCGTGGTCAGCAGCGTGGTGGTGGAGAGCATCAACCCCGATGGCACGGCCGCCAACGCCAGCCAGAGCAGCAGGCGAGACCGGGTCATCGGCTGGACCTTCTGGTTTGGCTCCGACGTGTCGGCGCGATCGCACGCCGTCCAGCAAGAGGCCGCGGCCAAGCCGACCATGGCAATCAGGACAACATAGCCCAGCGCCCAAGCCCGGGTCTGCTCGCCCAGTGTCATCTCCGGCTCCATCCAGAACGGATAGGCCAGCAGGCCGGCGAAGCTGCCCAGGTTGGAGGCGGCGTAGAGTCGATATGGGTTGCTGGAGCCGGAACCCGCCGCGTACCAGCGCTGCATCAGCGAGGCTTGTGCAGCAAGCAGCAGGAATACAGGCCCGACGGTCGCGGCAAAGAGCGCGGGCACCCACAGGACCTCCCAACCCGGCGCGGGCGGAGGGATTTGAGCTAGGGTGATCGGCAGCGTCAGCGCGGATAGCGACAAGAGACCCAGATGAATCCACGCCTGCCGCTGAATGGTGAACCGGGAAATCGCGTGAGCGTAAGCGTATCCGCCCAAGAGAAGCAGCTGAAACACCAGCATGGCGCTGCTCCACACGCCCGGCGCTCCGCCGAGCCGTGGCAGTGCGATGCGGGCCACCATCGGCTGGACCAGGAAGAGCAGGAAGCTGCCGCTCAGGATCACCAAGACGAACAGGAGGCGGCGGCCTGCGCTGGGATTACATATCTGCACCGCCGTGCCTTGCCGCGCACCGGGTGTCGTTTGCAACCGGAATGATCCCCTAGAGCAGTCGTGCCGGCGCGGCGGGTAAAGAGCGCCGCCTTAAGAACGAACGACCGGGTTAGCAGGGCATCCCGAAGCTGGCGCCTGCAGATCCGATCGCGTCTGCTTCAGAGCGACGCGTCTGAACAACAACACAAGGTCATGCGGGCACCGGTGCGTTTGCTTCGATCAGCCGCTCCCGCCGGAGCGCCGCCCAGAACTCGGGTGCGATGCTCGCCCGTACCGCGTTCGCGTTCTGGACCGCCTGGGTAGGCGACCGCGCACCGGGGATGATGGATGAAAAATTCGGGTTCGCCAGCACGAACTGGAGTGCGGCGGTGCGCAGATCGGTCCCGTGCTCCTGCGCCAGAGCCGCCATACGGGCCCTTTTGGCGCGCATGTCGGCGGGAACGGGGCCGTAATTGAAACGCTCTTTGCCCGCGAGGAAACCGTCGTTGAGCGGCGCGCCGGAAACCAGCGAGACGCCGCGCCTTTTCACCTCCGGCATCAGTCGGTTCAAGGCGTCCGCGTGTTTGGCAATCGAGTATTGCGTCGCCGATAAGTGAATGTCCGGATCGGCCACTTCGAAGCAGCGCAGGATCGGCTCAAGCGTATTCACGCCCATGCCCCAGCCCTTGATAATGCCCTCTTCCCGCATCCGGGTCAGTTCGGGAAAGGCACCGGTGCGCGCCTGCTCGAAATACTCGGTCCAGCGTTCGCCCATGTCACCATTGTCCGGCGACAGATCGTGCACGAACACGATGTCGATTTGCGAAAGCCCCATGCGCTGGAGGCTTTGCTCGATCGACCGGCGAACTCCAGCGGCAGTGTAGTCGTACTCGTGGCGCATCGGCGGGACTTGTGCCCAGTTGCCGACCTTGGTTCCCGCAACGCGTGCATCGGGAACGAGCACGCGTCCGACCTTGGTGGAAAGCACCCATTCGTCGCGCGGCTTTTCGTCAAAGAACGTGCCAAAGCGTCGTTCGGACAAGCCCAACCCGTACCAGGGCGAGGTATCGAAGTAGCGCACGCCCTCGTGCCATGACGCTTGCAAGGTCATGGCCGCCTGCTCGGCAGGAGTGCGGAAATGGTTGCTGCCGACCTGGGTTCCGCCCATTCCCAGCTTTCCCTTGGGACGAAAACGCCTACCGCTACGGTCATTGCTGGGGAGCGGTGCAGGGGTGCCCGACTGCGCCCGCGCAGGTGTTACGCCGGCGGCGGCTACAAGTCCGGCTGCAGCGCCGAGTAAGCTGCGTCTTGTGGTCATCAGTGATCCCTTCGTCTCATCTCAAGCTAACCGGTCAACGCGGATGAGCCGCCTCGGCTTGTGCCTGTCCGGCCATTGCGCTCACCACCTCTGTCACCATGGGAACGGCGGCCGTAAGGGTTGGTTGCGAACGCTGCTGAGGGGCCTCAGCCGCAGGTGCGGATCGCGTCGTCGTCAGTGGCGCCAAAGTTGCTCGCTCGAGACGAGCTGACATCGGAAATGAACTTACGGCGGCTTTGAGGACCGGCGTCGCGACGTTCCAACGGCTGAGGTCGAGGCGCGTTGCCGACAGGCGGGATCGCGTGAGGCGAATGGCCGGTTTCAACAAAACAGTCGTTGCTGCAGCGACCTTGGAATGGCCGGCAGTGGTCGGCACGAGCCCCAAAGCCATTCCGACGCATCGTCGCCGGCAAGCGTTCTTCAGATGGCCAATGTAGCCATAGGAGAACGATCATGGAGATGCCTGAAACAGAACTCACCGCCACCAAGCGCCCGGTTTGGAATGCCGGAAGGACCGTGGGTGCAAAGCGGGCTTTGAAACCGAAGCAGATTTGGGAAATCCGCTTCTACCTCAATCAGCGCCGCCGCCTGCGAGATCGGGCCCTGTTCGATCTGGCGATCGACAGCAAACTTCGAGGCTGCGACCTGGTGCGGATGAAGATCGGCGACCTTGTCAGCGGCGGTCAGATCCGAACGCGGGCAATTGTCATGCAGCAGAAAACAGGCCGGCCCGTTCAATTCGAACTGCTGCCGGATGCTCGGGCGAGCTTGCTAGCATGGCTCGAACGCCGGGGCGGCACGGTGGACGATTATGTGTTCCCGAGCCGAGTTGATCATAGTGGGCATCTCAGCACTCGCCAGTATGCTCGGCTCGTCGATGAATGGGTGACAGGAGTCGGTTTGATGCGAAGCGAGTATGGCACCCACTCGCTTCGGCGAACGAAGGCATCGATCATCTACAGGGCGACCGGCAATCTACGGGCTGTCCAGATCCTTCTCGGCCATAGCAAGATCGAGAATACGGTGCGCTATCTCGGGATCGACGTAGAGGACGCGCTTGCCCTTGCCGAAAACACGGAGATTTGAACCTTGGGGTGCCCGTTTCCGGTACAGGGCCGGACACGGGCACCTGGGACAGAGCCGTGGTTCCACGCTTGCCGCTTAAACGACGGCTTTCGGCAGAAGCGGCCTCCGGCTCTGCAAAAGACCATCATTGATTGCCGGCTTGGGCTGGTTGCTAAGCTTGGCGAGTGGCCCTGCTATCGATTGTATTTGCTCGTGGGCGCTCATTGGACGGCTTGCTTAAGCACGTTGCCGTAGAATGATCTCATCGATCTGTGTGCGTGTTCAGCGCTCGACGGCGCGCTGCTTTACGTTGAAGGCCGGTCGGTTGCTCTACGGCTGGACCTTTGCCAGTTTATTGTATGGCCAATCGACAGCAGCAGTGCGCCAGCAACAGTGAGGAGCGTCTCCTCCAAACTTTCCTCCGTCGCCAGCCCACCCAGAATCAAAAGGCCAAGACCAGGTACGACGACGATTGCAGGCAGAGGCTGGCGATGCCTTCGAAAGCCGGCTGCAAGTGCGATCATGCTCATCGGAAGGGCGAACAACAGCATACCCTGATGAAAGCTATCCGGTACGGCGATCAGCGCGGTAAGCGTTGGCACCAGAACGAGCAGGAGCGGCAGCATCAAGCAATGCGCTAGGCACAATGTCGAGGCTGCCACCGCAAGTGCGTCGAACGTTGTCAATTTACTGGAAATGGTTGGCATCCTGGTTGTGGAGTCGCTGGACACCGCATCAGGCATCCAGTACCTTCGAGTTATGTTATCACATAACAATCGAGATGCGTGTGGCAAGAGAGAACGAACTTCATGCAGCGACTGCATGGCCTGACGCGCTGTCTCGCTCGGAACAGGACACGCAAGATGCAGTTGCCGTCGTCCACGCGCTGAAAGACACGCGAAGGGTGCTTGAGTCGCACGTCGCATTGGCAGTGTGGAAACGGGAGCTACCCTCCAGCCTTCTCCACCTGATAGATCGGATCGATCTGAACGGTGTCGATGATGTGGACGTGATGATGGAAGTCGCGGGCCCTATTTCAACGCTAGCGGCCAGCTTGCTCGCAGGCGGTTATCCGGAAGACGCCGCCATGCGTTTCGCCGACGACATGTTGAGGATGGCGCGGCAGCTCGCGTCTTTCGCAGGCGCAAAGCAGGTTCGCATGCGTCTTGAGGTCGTCGAGACCGATGCCTGCCGCAAATTCCACGCCGACTATGTGACCTTGCGCCTTCTCACGACGTACCGCGGACCTGCCACGCAGTGGTTCCGAACGGCGTCGCCAGAAGTTGTAAAGCAGGTTGAACGGGGGGAAGTCGCGGTACTCAAGGGGCGGCTGCTCATGACGGAACCGACGATCCTTCATCGTTCACCACCGATTGAAGCCACTGGAGAGCGGAGGCTGCTTCTCACAATTGACCCGCCGCGAGAAAACGCGGCCTGACGGAGCCGCACTCCCGCTCTTTTTCGTTGCTAACCTTGGTAGAAGCTCTACTGAAGAGATGGTATATCATTTCATTCAGTAGGGGGGTTACTCGTGGTTGTTGTAAGAACGCTGAGCGCCGGAGTGGCGCTCAGCTTGCCCTTGCTTGCAGCGCCGGTGCAGGCGCAATCAAGCGGTGCGGCAGCTGTTTCGCGCTCCGACATCGTTGTCGCCGGTATCGCGGAGGACGATAGCTACGCGCCCGAAACAGCCGCAGTGGCAGGCAAGACCCCGGCACCGCTGCTGGAGATCCCCCAGTCCGTTAGCGTAGTCACACGGACGCAGATCGAAGACCGCAACCTTTTCACCATCGGCGAAGCGGTACAGACCGTTGCCGGTGTTACGGTGATGCCGTTCGACGGCACCAACCCCGATTACCGCTCGCGCGGGTTCGTGCTTGATTACGCCTATGACGGCGTGCCCTCCACCTTCTCATCCGGTGTGCCCGAATTCGACCTGGTCATCTATGAGCGGCTGGAGGTCCAGCGTGGGCCAACTGGTCTGTTCCGCGGGGCCGGCTCTCCTGGCGGCACGATCAACCTTATCCGCAAACGCGGGCAGACCGAGTTTACGGCCTCGACGGCGCTCTCGGCCGGGTCGTGGAACCACTATCGCGGCGAGTTCGACATCGGGGGGCCGGTCGACGCCGCAGGACGGCTGCGCATACGCGCCGTTGGCGCGCTACAGGATCGCGACTTCTTCCAGGAGAAGTCACACACACGCAAGCTGACCTCCTACGTTTCGGCAGACTATGACGTGACCCCTACGACCACGGTCGGCGGCTCCCTGAGTTATCAGGACACCAAGGCCGAAACGCCAATGGCGGGGCAGCCGGCTTTTGCCAACCAGCAGTTCCTCAACTTCCCGCGCGATTCCCAACATCTGCCGAGTTGGAACCTGTTCACCGAGACGGCGGTCGAATATGCCGGTGAAGTGAAGCAGCGCCTGGGCAAGTGGTCGATTGTCGTGCGCGCGCTGCATCGGGACATTCCCCGCGAGTTCGCGGACGCATTCATCCGGCCAGGAACCGGCGTTGACCCGGAAACGCTGACCGCGGAATATGTTAACCGCCGCAGCCGAGGCGAGAACGGCAAGACAGCCGTTGACGCCTATGCTGCGGGGCCGTTCACGTTCCTGGGCCGCGAACACGAACTCGCGTTCGGGTACAGCTTCGACAAGCGCACGACGGATTTCCAACAACGTAGCCAGCGGTCTGTCGGCCGCTTCTCCATCTTCGACGCCGACGCAATCCCTCAACCGGGGCCGGAGTTTACCTCGGGCAGCGAGAGTGATTTGCGCCAGAGCGGCTTTCATGCGCAACTGCGATTGCGTCCGCTCGAACCGCTGACGATCGTCGTCGGCGGGCGCGTCAGCGACTATACGAGCAAAAGCCGTGCTATCGCGCCGTCGACGCCGACTGACTTTCGCGTCAGCCAACGCGAGCGCGGGCAATTCACGCCCAGCGTTGGCGCGGTGTTGCACTTGCTCGGCGATGTCACGCTTTACGGTAGCTACGCGGACATCTTCAATCCGCAGTCGCTCCAGCGCAGCGATGGCAGCGTGCTGGATCCGCGGGTCGGCGAGCAGTACGAGGTTGGGCTGAAAGGCCGCTTCCTGAACGGCGCGCTCAACGCGAGCGGAGCGGTGTTTCGCAGCACGGAACGTAATCGTGCAGTGACGGATCTATCGAACCCCGGATTCTTCGTGCAGTCCGGCATTGCGACGATCAAAGGCTTCGAGTTCGAAGTCACGGGCCGGCCGGCCCCCGGGCTAGACCTGGTCGCCAGTTACACCAATGTGAAGACCGAGATCGAGGCGGGCCCGGAAGCGCAGGTAGGTACCGTGTTCGATATCTTCACGCCGCGTCATCAGTACAAGTTCTATGCTCGCTATGAGCCCGCCGCGCTTGGCAGGGCATTCGGCGCCATCAGCGCCAGTGGGCAAAGCAGCGTCGTCGGCGCCGGTGTGGAGGGAGTCCGCGAACAGGGGCCGTTCGCAATCGCGGGAGCACAGCTAGGCTGGCGCTTCGACGACTATCTTCGTGCCTTTATCAGCGTCAACAACGTGTTCGACAAGGTCTATTATCAGCGCGTGGGATCGCTCAACACGTACAACTTCTATGGAGAGCCCAGAAATTTCCTGCTGACGTTGCGCGCCAGCTATTGATCGCGACCTCACTCCTACCCGTGGTCATGCGCCGGCAGTAGCGGCTGCTGGTGCGGGACCCGCAGCGCGCGCTGTTGACACTTGCGATGCTGCTCGCCTTCGCCACGGTAGCGCTCGCTTTGCGAGCAACGCACCGTGCGCGTTAGGCGGCGCGCTCGATCAGTTGGCGCGACTGAGGATGACCGAGATTAAGCGCACTGTTGCGGTCCGCTTAATGAAGCGGGAATGACGGGTTCTAGCAAGAGCAGCCGTTCTGGAGCCCGCCGGAAACGGCTCGATCTGGTCGACTGCCGTCGCGTCGTGGGACGAAGCCGCCGTTCCAAGCTGCAGCCGATAACGTCGGCTTTTGCCGAAGGCGTTCTTTTGCGACCGCGCGTTGCGCTTGGGTCCTGAGATTCGGGGGATAGCCGCAGCACAGCAAAAAAGGTTAAACAGCGCGCGAAAAAGTCGGCATGATCGTTATGCCTGTTGGGCCAGCCATCAACGAGCTTACCGGCACACTACGGAGCGATGTGGACCCGTTGCCTTGCGGAGGGCTCGCCGATTAACTTCGCAGCTTTCATGTCAGCGGCGCCTGGGACGGCCCCTTGGCGCGGCCGGTAAAGCGGCGATCTCAGCCGGCTCGGAACCCTTCTGAGCTACCCAAGCGTCGAAGCTCTCGCGCGCGACGTTGGTGAGCATTCCCGAAAAGATCTCCGGGTTGGCGGCGTACAGGCAATGCCGCATCTCGGTGAACGCGTTGAAGGTCTCCCCCTTTCCTTCCGCAAGGAAATCAGCCTTGTACCGGCGCACGAGGCCGATCGTACTCCGCAGGTAATGGTTGAACTTCCCCCGGCTGATCGCAGGTTCGCGATCGACGATGTCGGCAGTAAAGCCATCGATTTTCCTCGGCTCGAATTCGACCTCCGGGAAGAAGTGGTGAGCGATGCGTAGGAGCCTGAACGCGTCAAGCGGCGCGTATTGCCCGCGCTCCACGTCCTCCCCAGCGACGCCCTCGACTTCGGCGCCCCCCGCTGCGTCGCCGACCGCCTCGGCAACCGCCTTTTCGATCTCGCTCTGAGTCTCGTCGCGGATTTGCTTGAATTCGCGGTCGGCGAGCTCGAACAAGGCGGCCAGCGTATTGATGCGACGCTTTAGCGCCGGAGGAATCGACTTCTTGTACTTGATCTTGTGGTCGAGCGTGCTCCACGAGTCTTGAACGATTGTCCTGATCTGAAGCTCGAAGCGCAGTGGCGCGAACTGCCGGTACTCCGGCATCACCGCTCTAATCGGATTGAGGCGCAGATCGAGGTGCAGCCCCTTGTAGCCGAACTCGTTCTCAGTTCCCTCGATCTGCGCGGTCTTGTTGGTCACGTCAATCACGTCGAATTGATCGCGGATAAGCGTCCCTGTCGGGTCGACGTCGTCTTCGTAGAGGCAGACCAAACGCAGACCGATGAGATCGGTGATGTGGTCCTTTATCTCGTACGGGGTCGCGCTCTTCTCCAGCGCACCCTGGTATTTACGGGTGAACTTCTTCAGCGATTCGTCGCAGTCCTTGATCCGCCCAGAGAAGCTGGCCGCGTTCCGTCCGGCGTCGCCGAGCAGCGACCGCAGAAGCGTTAGAAATGCCTCCTTGCCCTGTTCGAATAGCGCCGCGTTGTCCTGATAATAGGTCCGAAAAGCTACCTTTTCTGCTTCGAAATCCAGCGATGCCATCAGTTTCTCCCCGCTCCGTAGTGGAACATCCTGCATCCTCCCTGGCAAGCGGCAATCTGGAGCCCCTTCGAGACGGTAACATGGTCGGGCCGACCGCCTACTCACGCACCCACAACCGCGTCGAAAACACCTGCAAAGTGACGGCGGTCTTCGGAATCGAGGTTCGGTTGGGCGGAAACGCCACCGGGCGAGACCTGTCGGGCCTTTCCAGAACACTTCATCGGCAGCTTCTGTCGAGAGCGGACGTTCGCGGTAGCTGATCGTAACGTCCGCGCCTGGTCGGGTGCCACTGGAAACGGAACGCCGCATCGTGGGACAAAAACTGTCGTTTCCGATTACTCCCCGGGACGACCGCTATCGACATGATCGGACATTCAGAAGACTACCAATTGTGCAATCGAGTGAAGCGCTCAACGCGGGCGCATCGACGCCTGGTACGACGAGCAGGAGGCGATCGCCGAAGCGCGGCGAGCGCGCTCCCGCTGAGCGCGGCGCTCAAGCGGGCAGGCGGCAGGTCCAGCCCATCGGGACACGCAGAGTCTCCCCGCTGGCGACGTCGCGACTATACCCGATCTTTAACAGGCGCGCCGGCACGATCAGCTCTTCCTCGAGCCATGCCTTGAATTGCGCCTTGCTGCGCTGGCGATAGTAGATTTTGTCCTCGTCGTCGTCCCATGCCGGAAGATCGTCGCTATCGCGGCGCAGTACCTGCTGGCCGGCGACGAACACCTCGAGCACCGCATCCTTCTCTTTCTCGCCCAACCGTACGTCGGCGATCACCTTGTGACCCTTGCCGGGAATCGCATAATAGCGCCCGGCATAGGGCAGGAGGCAGGCGGCGATGAAATCAAAGCTCGGCTTGCAGGCCGCAAAACGTTGCAGATCGAACACCTCGTTGAACCGGCGGAACTTGGGCTGATCGCGGAGCGTCCCGGTCTTGTCGAAGAATATTTCGAACAACATGCCATCGAGCAGGGCCTTGCGGTCATTCTTGTCGGTGCCGGTCGTCTTGGCGGTGAAGTCGTTGATATAGGCGATCGCGGAATTCGCGTTGCCGGCCGCCGACTGGTAGATATTGCGGCCAAGCACAAACAACGTGTCGGCCGCGACCTTGGCGATCAGCGCGGGCGTAATCTCGTCGATCGCCGGGTTTTGACGCGGCCAGGTCAGCGTCTTCAACGAGGCGATGATCTTGTGGCTCTTCTTGGACGTATCGAGCTCGAACAGGTCATCGCCGAGCGCCGCAGCACCATAATCGGTGATGCGTGCGGCGACGCTCAGGTTGAAGTAGAATTCGCCGGCGAGCGATGTGTGCTCCCATGAAATCTGCTTCTGCGCGGTCGTAGCGCTGAGCGTGTTACGGACGCGCTTGAACATTGCTTCGACGGTCACATCGGGCGTGGCCATATGTTCGAGCAATGCAGCGGTATAGGCGCCGTTGCGACCCTTGCCGTCGCCGGCGAGCTGCCCGGGCGACGTCGCATAGGCGATCAATGTGCCGCGCGGCGCATAGACCGGCGCAAGACCGCGCTCCTCGCCCCCGCGCCACGCCCGCGCCCAGGGATTGTTGCGGCAGGCATCAAGAATGATGATGTTGGTCTTGGTGTCTGCCGCCTCCATCGTATCGATGACCTTGTTGAGCGCGAGCGACGAATGCTTCGCCTCGGTCTCGTCGGCCGTCTTCACATCGATCGCCGCGAGGAAATTCTCGCCCCCAATCTGCACACCGTGACCGGCGAAGAAGAACAGCCCGACATCATGGCCTTTGAGCGCGGCTTTGAAATCGCCGAGCGCCTTGTCCATCTGTTTGTGCGTGCCGTCGACGACGCTGGTCACGCTGAAACCGCAGGCGGTGAGGACCGCGGCCATGTCGGTGGCGTCGTTGGCCGGGTTCTTGAGCTTACCCGCCTTTTTGTATTTCGAATTACCGATCACCAGCGCGGCGAGCGAACGCGACATCAGATCAACCCTATATCCTGGAGGAACGCCGCGAGCTCGGCTTCGACCGCGCTCACCCGGACAATCGCGGCCTGATCGAGCCTCTCTGCCAAGCGCGCCGAGGGCATCGCCTTCTCGTAATTCGCCCAGCGTTGCACGAGTTGTTGGCCCGCGACCGCCGTCGTTGGCGGCTGAAACTGGCTGCATCCTTCAAGATGCCGGAGCAGGACGGCCTCATGGCAAGGTTTTTGCCAGATCAGATGCAAGCCTGCGGCGGCGGAGACGCCGGCGATACGCTGGTCGCGTTGCGATGCCTGGCCGAGCTTATCATCGTCGAGAAGGACGAAACGCCGGGCATAGGGTTCGCCGCGTCGGCCTTCACGTTCGTCGGCGCGCTGTGCCGCACGCTCGACGATCGCCAGCGGATCGCCCCCGCCCGGTTGCAGCAGTACAGTGTCGAGATGGACCGCCAGTCGGGCTTCGTCGGCAAGACGCGCTAGGAGCGCGACATAAGCCTGCTCGCTCTCACCCTCGCATCCGACGAACAGCCGGCGGCGCTGCGGGATGGCCCGGCGGGCTGGGTGTCGTCGTGGCGGCCTCATCCGATCTGTGGCACCGCGCCATAGGTGCCGCCAAGATACTTGCGGTAGTAATTGTCATCGCGGCGCACAGCCTGAATTTCGGACAGGCCGTAGACCTCCGAGCGCCCTTCATGGGTTTTGGCGCAGAAGATCACCTCTTCCTTGACCAGATCCTCGAGCAGCGACGCATTGTGGCAGGTCATCCAGAGTTGCGCGTCATGCGGGTTGCGCAGCGGATCGTAGAACCAGCGCAGGATCTCCGGGAGCACCAGCGGGTGGATCGCGGAATCAAGCTCGTCCATCACTGCGATCCCGCCGGTCTCCAGCGCGCGAAGCAGATAGGGATAGAGCTTCAGGAAGGTCCGCGTACCATGGCTTTCGAGCACCAGCGGCACGAGACCATCATGGCCCTCATGCGCGAACAGTGCGATCGGGCCGTTCGCGCCCATCTCGAGCTTCATCGACCGGATGCCCAGATCGATCCGCTCGATCTCGCGGTTCAGCGCCTGCACAAGGGCGGGATTATCGGCATAGAGTCGAACCATCTGCTCCTCGATCCCGTCGGTCCGCTCGATCAGAATGTTGGAAAAGACCGTTGTGGCAGCTTCCCAGATCGACGTTGCAAATGGATGCTTCAATTGCGCCAGCGTCGAAATGACGCTGGCATTGGGCCGCAGCACCTTCTCCAGCGCCTGCCGAAAGCCTGACAGGCCGAACGCACTGGCCGCCGTTACTTTGCCATCGGCGTCGCGGTCGAAGAGACGCACCTTGCGGCCGGTGTCGGGTGGCCAATAATACATTGCCTCGCCCAGCACCGTGTGATCACGGCCGATCTCCAGCTCATATTGGTAGCGGCATTGCAGGGCATCCTCGCTCGAGTCCGCCGGGTCGACGAGTCCAGCGAGCGACACGGCAAGGCGCGTCACATCTTCACGTCCTCCGACACTGTTGAATTTCTCGAAGGGCAGGCGAGCCCCGGGTGCGATGCTGAAACTATCTCGCACGAACCAGGCGATGAACGACAAGGCGCGCAGCACCGTGGACTTGCCCGAGGCGTTGGGACCGAAGATCGCCACCACCTTGGGTGCGCGATCCTTCGACCCCGCCCATAACGGCGCGAAACGTCCCGGCAGGTCGGGCGCGTTGGCCGCCACGCGCAGGTCGATCAGCTGCGCATCGCGGATGGAGTAGAAATTCTCGATCTCAAGTTCGTACAGCATGTATCATTCCCGTGGCGCATTAGATATAGAGATATACGGCCAGTTTGACAATAAATCGTCAAACGTTGGCCGAAGGTTGCTATTTTGGGGCGAACAGGGCCGCACTCACGGGTTTCCTGATGGTTCAGGGCGAGCAAGAAAGGACGGGCATCATGCCATTGATCAGCGTGCAGTTTGGCGCCGGAGGGGTCTCCGTCGAGCGAGAGTTCGAGGTCGCGCCGCGGGTCGGCGACATCCTTCAGATCACTTATGGCGATGAGCAGTATGACCTGCTCGTCGATATCGCGCAGCATTCGGAAGATCCCGAGGACAACAGCATGCGCTACTTCGTGCATGCCGGGGTGATCGAAGATCTGTCGGCCGAGCTGAAGCGGCAGATGGATCGCGGACGCGGCTGAGATGAGTGTGCCCCCGGACTTCGAAGACGCGCTCGGAGAGTCGCTCGACGTCATCGACCGCGAATTGGCGAAGGACGAGGTGCCGCTGCGCGACCGGCCCTTGCGGGCAGCGCGAGACTTCGTGACCTATTGCGTGATGCAGGTCGCGGTGGGCGAGGAGATCACCGAGCCCGGCAAATTCCTCGACTACATGGCGAGCGACTGGTTCAAGGCGATCTATGCCCGCACCATAGGCTGGTATACCGCGCGCTACGGCCAAGCGGTGAAATCAGGGTCCGGCAAATCCCACACAGGCTGCACCCTCGTGCTGGACACGCCGTTTGCGATGCGCATCCCGGTCGTGACGAAGCGGCCTGGCCAACCCGGCGAGACCATTTGGGTCTGCTTCCCCAAGCAAGTCGAAGACGACGAAGACCCGCTGGAATGGATCGTCGATGGCCCCAATGTCCGCGAGCTGCCGCGCAGCGATGGCCTCAAAGCGCGCCGCCAGGCGATCGAGATCGCCAATGCCGTTCGGGCGATCGTGACCTCGATCATGGCAATCGAACTTCCGACCACGCGCGTCAAAGGCATGCGCGACGCGATCCTGCCCCATCTAGATCGCGCCGCATCGCTTATCGCGCGCGACCGGCCCGAAGAGCGCAAACATGCACAATGGGATCTGCAGATGGCCTGCGAGCTCGCCCTGAAACTGCTGTCCGAGCAGCGCTCGGGCAGCTTCAAGGAAAGCCACGATCTTTATCACCTCTACGACAGCCTTCCTGACGGCCCGTCGCCCTTCAAGCGCACCGTCCTACGTGGCATCCCCAATTGGCAGCTGATGGCCGAGTGGCGATATGGCGGTGGCCCGGCGATCAGCACGGCGCAGGCATTCGCCCGCTATCGCACCACGCTCAAGGTCGTGGCTGGCGTTGGCGCTGTCGCCGAGCATAAGCTACGCTTCGGTGGCGCACGGATCGAGATCAAGCGCGCGCCTTATCTGCATGAGGATCCCGAAATGTATCTTCCGCGGCGCCGGGCGGCCACGGACGAGGAAGAGGCATGAGCGAGAGCGAGAATACGGCCGGCGAGGGCGATCCGTTGGCACGGATGTTCGCCGAGCTGGGCGCCGATCGGAACCGCCGGGCGGACGCGCATGCGACCCTGCGCGATAGCGCGCCCTATCGTGGCGCCATGCGGCAGCTCGATCGCTATATTTTCGATTACGGGCTCGGCATCAACATGATCGAGCTGATGGCGACGCGCTGGCACGCCTTCTTCGACGAACGCATTTCGCTGCGGATCAAGCCGCATCTCGTCCAGTCGATGATCGCTGCCAGCCACATGATCCGTGAAGGGCTTCACGACCCTGCGCGGCGCGAAATGCGCTTCCTCGTCGAGGCCTCGGTCAAGGCGCTCTGGCTCGATCAGGGCAGCCCCGCCATTGCGGGCAAGCGAGACGGCGCGCAGAAGCGTCCGCCGCGCAACGTTGCCGAGAAGGTCGCGGCGCTGGACGGGCTGGGACGCGAACGGTTCGATCAGCTGGTCGACAGTCTGCGCTTCGGCATGCTCGATACCGCCGCCGGCGCGGCCTATCGGCAATCTGCCAAAAGCCTCTACGGCACGCTTTCCACGACCACCCATGTCTCGTCGCGCGATGTATCGCGCGATCTCGCCAATTTCGAGAAGGGCAAGCACTTTGCCTTCGAGACCGTCGCCGACGTGAACGCCATTGCCCGCCTGTTGCGCCAAGTTCTCGACCTTGCGCTCGCCAGCCACTTCGAAGCGTTCGATCACGGCCTCGTAGGCGACATATTCGAGCCGGCGTTCGCACCGGGGTGGTCGTTCCTTAAGATGCCGCTGGTAGGCGCGATCGACCGGCATTTCGACTACAAGGCCGAGCGCCAATGGAAGAAAGAGGCCGGGCAATGACCGATCCGACAGTCTCGGCTACGGGTAACTCGGGCGGCTCGGTCGACGGTGCCGAAGAGACCTGGGTCGTTCGTTTGTTGATCGACACCAGCGTGTGGCTCGATCTCGCCAAGGATTATCGGCAACGGCCGACGCTCGCCGCGCTCGAGCAACTGATCAAGGCCGATGCCCTGCGCCTGTTGCTGCCCGACCAGGTCTCGGCCGAGTTTGCGCGGAACAAGGAGCGCATTATCCGGGAAAGCGGGCAGAGCCTGTCGTCGACTTTCCGCCGCGTCCGCGATGCGGTCGACCGGTTCGGAAACGCCGAAGGTAAGGATGTCGCGCTCGTCCAGCTCGGCGACATCGACCATCGCATTGCCATCCTGGGAGAAGCGGTCAATGAGTCGATCGCCCAGATCGA
Source organism: Novosphingobium kalidii (assembly GCF_040534015.1). NCBI lineage: Bacteria > Pseudomonadati > Pseudomonadota > Alphaproteobacteria > Sphingomonadales > Sphingomonadaceae > Novosphingobium > Novosphingobium kalidii. Next base: position 8,242 of record NZ_JBEWLY010000014.1, on the reverse strand, counting down.
GGCGCTGTTCGCTGGCGCCGAACATATCGCTACCAGCGACGACGCGCTGCTTCGCGCCGCCGAACGCGCGATCGACAAACGTGCGCCGTTCCACAAGCCCAAGAACAGCATGGCGGATGCCGTACTGATCGAGCTCTACGCTGCCGCCGCCGCCGATGAGGTGATGTCAGACGACGTCTTCGCGTTCGTCACCCACAACAAGCATGATTTCAGTGCGGTCGGCGCGGACGACCGCGCACCGCATCCCGACATCGCCGACCTCTTCGACGGCGAGCGATCGGTCTATGCCACCAACCTGGTCGACCTGCTGGGCGACATCGCGCCGGACTGGGTCGAGGAGCTCCGTGCCGAATTCGAAGACGAGATCGAGCCGCGCAAGCTGTCCGAGCTTCTGGCTGCCGAACGACTGCTCGAGCGCCAGATTTGGTACAGCCGCCATGGCTTGCGTGCGCAGATGATTGCCGAGGGCAAGACCAAGGTTCTGCCCGAAAGCGAGTATTCGCGTGATCCGTACAAACCCAACGAGATCCTTGACACGATCTGGACCGGTGCGCTCGCAGCTGCAAAGCGGGTAGAAGAAGAGGTCGGTCTCGAAAACCTCGGACCTTGGGACAACTTCGAATGGGGCATGTTGAGCGGAAAGCTCAGCGCGCTGCGCTGGGTCCTCGGCGACGAATGGGATAACCTCGATACCTGACGGGATCCACGCATCATGCGGATTTTAGGAGTGCCATGTGCAATCATCACGGCTATGCGAATCTCCGGTAACAGGAGCGGAGCGGAACAATCTGAACGGCCGAGATCTGGTGCAGAGCCGCCCCGCGGCTCCACGGCGGGCGAATGACTGGTTCCGGCGCGAGCAGTCATTCAAGCGTCAGTCCGAGAACGACTTGAATTGGTCGGATTAGGTCCTCGAACGCTGCCTCGTTCAGGCACTCACCGACGACGGGAGCTGGGCCGGTCACGGTTAAGGCTCCAGCCGAAGATAACTTTCTCGCTCGTAGCCGGGTCAGCGCAAGAACGCTGAAAGTCTGTCAGCGACATGCCGCAGGGCCCGATCGCGTTCCCGCCGGCGGTGCCAGACCACAGAGAGTGTGAACCCTTCGACAGCGATCGGCGGCGTAAATGTCGCGAAACCGCGGAGGGTTTCGGCCATGCGCGTGGGCAGCATGGCGATCATGGAAGTCGAGAACAAGACCGGCGGCACCATGCCGAAGCTGGGGACTACAAGCCCGACCCGCCGCGCGAGGCCTCGCCGCGCCAGATCCGCGTCGAGCGGCGTGCGCACCTCGCCACGACCGGAGACGACGACGTGCGGAAATGCGAGCCACCGGTCAAGCATGAAGTCCCGTGCGGCGGGGTGGTCGTCACGCATGACCACGAGGTAGGTTTCCTCGCCGGCCGTCTCACGGCGCAGTTCGTCTTCCGAGGCAGCGAGCACCGAAACCGCGATATCCGTCGAGCCTTCGGTCAGGGCGTGCTTGGCCGCATCGGCGCCATGCCACGGCTGCAGCACAATATCGATACCGGGTGATGAGCCAGCAAGGGCAGCCAATAGCGGCTCGATCACTAGCAGCGCGGGTAGGTCCGCCATCACGAGGCGGACTGTCGTCTGGATCTCCTCAAGCGGGATCTCCGGCGGGTCGAGGAGATCCGTTGCGGACGCGAGGAGTGCCTTCAACGGAGCCCGTAGACTTTCGCCTTTTGGCGTGAGGCGCATGCTTCGCTGTGCCCGCTCCAGCAGTTCGTCGCGGAAGAGGTGGCGGCAACGCTGAAGTGCGGCGGAGGCTGCCGGCTGCGAAAGGCCGACGCGGTCAGCGGCGCGGCTGACATGCCGTTCGTCGAGGAGCGCATCGAGCACGACGAGAAGGTTCAGATCGACGGATCTCAAATTCATACGGCGGATAATAGATCAGAGCGGTAATCGATTGGAAGCATAGGATTGGAAGGAGCATCTTTACGCATGTCCCCAGCGGACGAGTTCGAACGGATCCGGCGTGAGCGGATCGATGAAGGAGAACCGCAGATGACCACCATGATCTTTCTCTTCCATCCTGACTTGTCACGATCCCGTGCCAATGCCGCGCTGGCGAAGGCTGTTGCAGGCCAACAACGATTGGAGGTCGTCGATATGACAGCCCTCTACCCGATGGGGATCGACATGGAGCGCGATGGCGAGTGCGAGGCTGCTCGGCTGCTCGGCGCCGACCGCATCGTCCTTCAGTTCCCGATGCAGTGGTACTCTACGCCGCCGCTTTTGAAGGCTTGGCAGGATGCGGTGCTTACCCGGATGGGCTACATCTACCCGGAAACGGAAGGCGCCGGTCTCGCCGGGAAGCCCATCATGATCGCTACGACCATGGGGGCCGCCGAGGAAACATACCGTTGCGACGGCCGCAACCGGGTCACTGTTCCGGAACTCCTGGCGCCGCTGCGAGCAACAGCCAACCGCCTGGCAATGGACTGGTGCGATCCCTTCCTCGTCTACAACGCCGACGGACTCGACGCTCCCGCCCTTGCGGAAGCCGAACAAGGTTATCGTGACGCACTTTCATGCTTCGCGGAATTGTCCTCACGCGCGAAGGCCACATGATGGAGAAGGCTCACGACACGCTGCGCGACCTGCATCGCGGCACGCCGCTCTGGTTCACGACAAGCGGTTGGCTGGTTCCCGCTGGCGTCCTCGCGCAGTTCCTCCTGGCGGGGCAGGCACTCTACGGTAACACCGGCTTCGGCGTACACGCCGTGCTCGGCACGCTCCTTGTACTTCCCGTGCTCGCGCTTCTTCTCGGGCCGCTGCTCGTGTCGCGTCTGCGTGGCTTCGGCTGGTGGGCTGGAATCCTCGCCGTGCTGATGCTCGTCCAGTTCGTGCTGGCGGCTGGCAATGCCAAACCGTTCCTTGCCTATCACCCTGCCAACGGCGCGCTCGTGCTCGCCACGAGTCTTGTATTGCTCGTCAAGATCGAGCGTCGCCGTGTGCATGCAGCGAGGTGACTGGCAAAGTTGAGCGCCTTGGAACGGGAGACCGCTCGCGTCAGACCGAGGCGCGTTATTGGACTCCCATGCGAGGGAAGCCAACCGTTGAACGCCGTACCGCTTGACGCATGGTGACCGCTCATCTTCCAGATGATGCTCCACCACGGGCGAATGGGGGACCTGCCCTCGCAGCCGGTTTGCCGCTCGATGGGGCTGCGATGACCGCCCCGGCCGCGAGGCAGACTTTATCGGTTCAGCCGGCGAACATGGCTGGGGCAGGCAAGCGCTCTGCCCTCGGCGGATGCCGTGACTTCACGCGCGCGACCTACCGTCCGCATTCGCGGCGGTCGGGATCGCGGCGACACCGGTCCCGGCGGGCGCGATCGGCCATGACTTGAGCGTCTCTGGCGATTTCGGTCGTTAGTCGCGTTTTCTCGAGCGACTCAAGTTCCTTGACGTCACGTCGCCGCTGCTGCGTGAGCATGCATTCATTGTAAGCGGGCGAGCCGTAGCGTGATCCGAAAGAGGCGCACGTGTTTGTATCTTCCTGAAGGTTCACGTGTCGCCGCTCGGCGCCTGACATGCACCCTGATAGGGCGACGCCAAAGACGGCAACCATGCCTAGCGACAACGAGGGCGAAGTGCGATTAGCAAGGGGGCGTTGCAGCATGCGTTTGTCTCCTGAGTTTGAAGCGTTGGTGGGTCACTGGCCTGACGTTCGCCTGTGACAGTCCACCGGATGTCGCCGTGATCAGCGAAGCGCCTAAAAAGCAGGCCAAGGTTGCGCGAACATGGTGCGAAATTGGAAGTGAAGGCATACAGTTCGTGGCGCGTAGCCGGCCAAGAAGGACGCACACTGCTCTGTCGCAGGTGCTAGAACAGCGCGACGCTGCACGACTATAACGATCTTGTGCGGCTTCTCTTTGCGCCGCGCTCAACCTGGAAGCATGGGGCTTGGAAATGTCCTGGCGACCGGACGGCGGTTCCCCCCCGACCACTCGAGGCAATGTTGCCACAATGAAGAGCCTATATCCCTTCCGCAGGTTCGTCGTGAACCGCCCGGGCTGCAGGAGTTGGCCTCCTGCTGGCCAGTGGCGGCGTTCGCATGAGGTGCATGGGTGAGAGTTCTGCTGATCGAGGACGAGCTTGGGCTGGCCGAGACTTTGCGAGGAGCTCTGGAGCGGGAACGCTTCGTCGTCGATCACGCCGACCGGCTGTCGGTTGCCCGCGAAGCAGCGCTGCTGGCCAGTTTCGATCTGGTCCTGCTAGACCGCACCCTTCCTGATGGCGACGGGCTGTCGCTCATCCCAGCCCTGCGCGCCGGGTATCCTGGTCTGCCGATCATCGTGCTGAGCGCGCGTGGGGAGGTTTCCGACCGCATCGCCGGCCTGGATGAAGGTGCCGACGACTATCTCATCAAGCCATTCTCGCTCGACGAGATGTTCGCTCGTATCCGCGCCGTGCGGCGGCGTCCTGCTGACATGGCGGGTGAGGAGATCGTCGCAGGTTCACTTGTCTACGATCTGTCCAGTGACGAGGTCTCCGTGAAGGGGGTCTGGCTGGAGCTTCCCCGTCGCGAACTTCGCGTTCTGGCAACACTGGTCAAGCGACGGGGCAGAACGGTCTTGAGAGAAACGCTCGAACAAGCCGTCTACGGATTCGATGACGAGGTGCAGTCCAACGCGCTCGACTCGCACGTTTCGCGGCTCCGTCGAAAGCTTGCCGAGGCAGAAGCGGGTGTCGAAATTCATGCGATCAGGGGCGTCGGCTACCTTCTGCGTGAAGTGCCATGACGAAGCATCCTTCGCTTAAACGCCCGCTGATCGTCCTCCCGCTCGCCTTTCATTTCGTGACGCTGCTGATCTCATTCGGCATCCTGCTAGCTGTGGCGCTCCGCGTGGACAGCGGTGGCCCGTATGTCGATGAACAGATCACGCCGATCATTGCCCGGGCCATAATTCGTCAGCATGATGGCCGCCTTGCCGTTCAGATGACCCCCGGGCTCGCCGAGCTTCGCGCGACCACATCCGACCTCTGGTTTGTGGCCGAGGACGATGCAGGTCGAAGCGTATCGTTCGGACGCGTGCCTCAGCACTATGCATCACTCATCGGCAGGCTAAGTGACCTTTCCTACGCGCAGCTGCGTGATCGCGAGGCGCCTTATGACCTCGTGGCCGTGGTTCGGCGCGAGCTTGCGCCGGCCGGGACACTGACGATCCTCGGCCATGGCAAGCTCACCGAGCTGAGCTTCATGGTTCTGATGGCATCCAACGTCATACTCATCCCGACGTTTCTGCTTCTTGTACTCACTTCGCTCATCGTCACGCCATGGATCGTCCGACGATCGCTGTCCGGTGTTTCCCGCATCGCCCAGGAAGCGGAGCAGATCGACACGGACCGGCGCGGGCGTAAACTTAGCGAGGAACATGTCCCGGCGGAGATCGCGCCGCTGGTCCGCGCCGTGAACGATGCGCTACGCCGTCTCGACGAAGGATATGAGCGCCAGCGACGGTTCATCGCATCCGCTGCCCACGAGCTGCGAACGCCGATCGCGGTTCTTCGCGCCAAGGTCGAAGCGACCTCGGACACAGCGACCCGAAGGCTAGGGAATGACGTGCAGCGACTGGCCACCCTGGCAGAGCAGTTGCTTGATCTCCAACGGCTTGACGCGGACAGTAAGGACGAGGAGCTGGATCTTGCAGCCCTGGTTCGACAGGTCGTTGGCGATCTGGCGCCACTGCTGATCGCTTCTGACCGGAGCATCGAGGTGCTGATTGACGCACGCCGCCCAGCTCGCGGCGATGCGGCTGCGCTGGAACGAGTGGTGACGAACCTCGTGCAGAATGCGATCGAGCACGGTGGTCGCCACGTTACGGTCCGCGTCGTCGGGTCCGCTTTCGAGGTTGAGGACGATGGCCTCGGGATACCGCCCGAAGAGCGAGAGCGGGTGTTCGAGCCATTTCACCGTCTGCGTCCGCGCTCCACCGGGAGTGGTTTAGGCCTCAGTCTGGTGCAGCAGGTTGTCGAACGACACGGCGGCCGGGTGTCCGTCCATGCCGCAGCCGGCGGCGGCACAATCGTTCGGGTAGAACTTGAACCAAGCTGACGTGCTTTGTGCGGGACTGCGGCACCCTGCTCAGCATCTGCCATCCGGCCTCGCAGGTGCTCCGCTTCTGCCTGGGAAATAGTTCCTGTGGCCGTTACCTTCTGGGCAGATCGGCACGCCCAAGCCCCAGCTGGCCATTCCCCAGCCCTTCGGGTTCGTTGCTAGGCACCTTCGGCGTTCGCGCCGGCCCGCTTTTCCGCGTTGTCCACCAGACGATTGCGGTGATGACCGCAAGCGCAGCGCCGGGCACTAGGTTGGCGGGGTTTCCGGCCACCTCGCCCCGGCTGCTGAGTGCGCCTCCGAGGTCGAGGTGGAGCGTCGTACCAAGGACGAGGGCGCTGACGTTGTAAACGCCGTGCAGCACGATGGCGACCTCAAGGCCTCCCGTCCTCCAGGTTATGATCGCCAAGGCGCAGAAGAGCAGGAGATATGAGCCGAGGATGTAGGGATCAAGCGAACCATGAACGAGAGAGAACAGGACGGTCGTGAGAATGATGCCTAGGACTGCGCCAGAATGGGTTCCACGAGTCCAACTGCCCACAACGCGGAACATCAGGCCACGCAGTCCGTATTCCTCACCCGCAGCCGCAAGCGGGGTGAGCGTCATGCCGATGACAAAGAATGCGACTAGGTCAGCCGTGCTCCAAGGGATCGTGTCTTCAGGCGTCAAAAAACCGATAGGTATGACGATGAGGACGAGTGGACCGAAGGCGAGAAATGCGCGGCCGAACACCCCAAACCGGAAGCATCCGGCGACCGAGTGCAACGAGCGAGCGGGAACCGCATAGAGCAGATGCTGGAGCAGCATGCTGTAGGGAATAAGCAGGGCTAACGAGAATGCCCCGGCAGCATGTCGCAGAGGTGTGAAGCCGGTCCGCCCCAGTAGCTGAGTGTCGATTATCGAGGCGCTGACGAGGCACAGTTGCGCGAAGCCGATCATGCCGACAAATAGCAGCACGATTGCCACGAGGCCTCGGACGATCCGGCGACTCTCGCCTGCGTAGACACGATGGTATTCCACATCCGCAGGCACGCAGGGTGTTTCTATGACCCTGTCGGGTCGCAGCAGCAAATTGTCATCAAAGCTGGACATTTTTTTCTTTCACTCAGCTCACCCGGATATCGAGCCAGCTCGTAGACAACCAAGGCCGCGGGGAAGGGGTCACTGCACTGGTGCGAAGCCCAGTGCCGAAGCGACGCTGTTGGCGCCGTTGTAGGTGCAGTGCAGGACGACGCTGGGCCAGACAGACCCGGTCTGACGAAACAGAATGGCGGAGAGCACGCCGACCATAATCGCCACCGGCAATATCACGCTTACGCCGTGCGCTAGTCCGAAAATCACCGCGCTAAGGCCGACACCCGCCCAAGCACCATACCTATTGAGCGCATTGGCGACGACGCCTCGAAAAAGGATCTCCTCGCCGAACGGAGTGAAAAGCGCGCCGCCGAGCAAGGATGCGATGAAGGGGAGCGCGCCGCCACGCGCCGCGGCATGCAGCACGACCTGAGGGTCATCGTTACCGAACCACGTCTGGTAGGCAGACTGTATGATGATGCTCAGGCCATAGCCGCCAATACCCACGCCAGCGGCAATGATGAGCCACCAGTTGCCGACGGGCGTGAACCCGAATGGCCGCAGAGCGCGTATCCGGAGACTGAAGGCCGCTGCGAAACCGCCGACACCGAGGAAGCCGCCTAACGTTGAACCAACGACTCCCATGAGAACAGGCCGATCCTGCGGCAGGAGGGCAAGAAGCAGTCCGAACGGGATCAGCAGCACTGCGAACGTCCCAACTCCTGTCAGGATCTCTGGCCAGCCCGGTCCTTCAGGTTCCTTGTTCATCACGGCTTCAACACGATCAGGCGATGCTCAGCAGTCCGCCGAGCCCCCGTCTGACGCGCGAACATTGTGCAAGCATGGCCTGATCAGCAAAGCCGGTTGGCGTAGTAAGAACGGTCTCTAATGATCGAAATTGGGGCGCGTTACTGCCGGAAAGCTTCGCAGCGCGATTGGCAGGTTCCGACAGAAGCTGCCGTTCAAGCCCGGCCAGCGAACGACGAGCTCTGGTCGAGGCTGTGTAAAAACGCGAGGCTGTGCTAGAGTTTTCCCGCATTTGCGGGAGGCTTTGGAATGGGCCGTTTCGTTCAAGGGGAAGACCG